>JAZQRU010000017.1:0-8292 GCA_045629745.1 Eubacteriales bacterium | reverse complement strand
TGGAGAATATGCTCCGTTTTTTTTAGAATGAAAATAAGATAAAGAGAGAGAATATTTCAAATCACGAAAAGAGGTCTCAATCCCCCAACGCATAGCGTAAAGCTCTTTCAACTCAGCAATGTTAAATTTCTCTTTGTCAAGCCTTTTTTAAAAAAATCTTAAACTTTTTTTGCAAAAAAATAACCGAGCTCAATTTCTGAACTCGGATATTTTTAACTTAATGACATTGACTTTTCAGTGCCTCTTTTCTTTCGTCTTTCGGACTTAATCTTATTGACAAAATATAAAATAAGTGTTAGAATATTCGTATGCCTCAAAAGAAATAAAATATTTCTAGTTTATAAAACGACTATGCGACAGGACGGGGTAGCGCGTCAGACGTCAAGAGTCTGACAAAATGTAGTTGAACGGTAAACAAAATTTAATACTTTTATCTCTGCCCGTGGCACAGCTGGTGAACGAGTAAAAACATTTGATAATTGTTTTTACGACGTGAAGTCCGAGGAGCAAGGAGTTCACGAAAGGGTTTACCCCTGACACCGAACGACTATGCGACAGGACGGGGTAGCGCGTCAGACGTCAAGAGTCTGACAAAATGTAGTTGAACGGTAAACAAAATTTAATACTTTTATCTCTGCCCGTGGCACAGCTGGATAGCGCGTCAGACTCCGACTCTGAAGGTCCGCGGTTCGAATCCGCGCGGGCAGGCCAAGATTATTGCACGAAAGAGGGAACAGCGGCTTTTGCCGAGCCTATGCTGCGGTATATTTCTGCGGTACTCGAAATTGAAATTCCGTAATGTAAAATTATATTTCACGGTGAGGAAGCATTCGGTATATAGTGCTCCTGCCGGAAGAAGAGGCTGTCGCATAGAGGCTAACTTAAAACAAAATAGGCGAGGTGTGAATTTATGTTGCACTTCGCTTTTTTATTATTGGATAAAGAATTAAGGTTGAAAACTTCTTTTTTCAGTTTGATTTTACTGAATTCTTAACCAGACGTCACATTTAGTTATATAAATTCTATCTCCAAGCCTTCACACTCGGAAAAAACAGAACGGTTTTTCTGCGTTCGCTTCATTTATACATTCAAACTTTTATTAAGTCAAGGGGAAAGCGGAATATCAACTTGTATTCTTGCGCAATTTCTTTTAAATCTATTGACAACTATTTAGGAAAGTGATATACTTTTTTCATTAAAAGTGAGGATAATTTTTCTATGCTAAAAATTCAGAATCTTACCAAAAAATACGGTGATAAAAAGGCTGTGGATAATCTTTCGCTTGAAATCAATTCTGGCGAAATTTGCGCTTTTATAGGACATAACGGCGCAGGAAAAACCACCACGCTTAAGGCTTGTATGGGAATTCTCGGCTTTGACGAGGGAGAAATTCTCGTCAAGGGTATGCCGATTACCGAAAAGCCCTTGGAATGTAAGAAAATTCTCGCTTACATCCCCGATAATCCCGAGCTTTACGACTATCTTTCCGGCATAAAATATCTCAACTTTATCTCCGACGTATACGGAGTCGGACGCGAGGAAAGAAGCGAAAAAATACATAAATACGCTGATATTCTCGGACTAACCGACGATTTAGCTCAGCCTATATCGTCATACTCACACGGTATGAAGCAGAAGCTTGCTATAATCTCCGCGTGGATTCACTCACCCGAAATTATACTGATGGACGAACCCTTTGTAGGACTTGACCCAAAGGCATCTCATACGTTAAAGGAAATGATGCGCGAGCATTGCGAGGCTGGCGGCTCGATTTTCTTCTCAACACACGTGCTTGACGTTGCCGAAAAGCTTTGCGACAAGGTTGCTATAATCAAGGGCGGAAGACTCGTTGTAACCGGCTCTATGGACGAGGTGCGCGGCGACGACTCTCTTGAAGATGTATTTCTTGATTTGGAGGCGGAAAATGATTAAGCTTCTCGTAAAAAACAGGCTTCGCGGCTTCTGTTCGGGAATGCTTAATCAGGGGAAAAAGGCTTCAAAAGGGAAAATGGCTCTCTTTGCAATTCTTTTTGCATATATTTTTACCGCAGTCGCTTTCCTCTCGGGAACGTTTGCTTATATGCTCGGTAAGGTTCTTATTCCAAGTGGCTTTTCCTGGCTCTTTTTCGCGATATTCACACTTGCTTCATTCAGCGCCGTATTTCTTCTCAGTATATTTGAAACGAAATCCGAGCTTTTCGACTGCAAGGATAACGACCTGCTTCTTTCAATGCCCATTCCCGAAAGCGCACTCGTCGTATCAAGAACGATAATCGTTCTTGTTTTTAACTACGCAATAGAGGCACTTGTGATTTTGCCTGCCGTCGTGGTTTATGCAATCATTTCTCACGACGTAGTAGCTGTCATAGGCTCACTTCTGGTATCGCTCTTCACACCGCTTCTTGCAACCGCGCTCTCTGCGGGTGTCGGTTATCTCATTGCGTATCTTTCAAGGAAAATAAGAAAGAGCACGCTTTTGACTCTCATACTGTCACTAGGTTTCATATTCCTCTATTTTTGGGGATATAACAAGCTCATAACCGGAGTTGAGGGCTTCCTTCTCGGCTTTACGCCCGACGCAATTCCCGAAAATCTTAAAATCCTTGACTTCATAGGAAACGCGTCGTTATTAAAGCCCATACCGCTTTTAACGCTCGCTTTGGTATGCGTCGGTGTGGCTTTTGTTGCCTATTATCTTATTTCGATAAGATATATAAAGCTTGCAACTAGCCATATAGGCTCAAAAAAGATAAAGTATGAGGAATCGAAAGCAGATGCAAAAAGCCCCATTTCCGCGCTCACGCGAAAGGAGCTCAGAAAGTTTTTTACCTCGCCTGTATATATGCTCAACTCGGGCATAGGTCTTATATTTACCGTAGCTATTGCGGCTATGGCTCTTGTCAATAAATCAATGCTCAAAAATATGGCGCTCACGCTTTTCGGTAGCACGGATTATTTAGCACCCGCCATCGCGATGGTATTGGTTTTTCTTTCTTCAATGAATATGATGTCCGCATCTGCACTTTCGCTTGAAGGAAAAAATCTCTGGATAATCAAAACCGTACCCGTAAGCGAAAACACCGTAATCTTGTCTAAGGTTTTGCCTCAAATTATCGTTTCCGCCCCACCCGTGTTACTTTCTTCTCTCTTAATGATAATCGCATTAGGAGCTTCGCCTATCTATTGCTTATTCATTGTTTTAACCCCTATTACAGCAAACGTCGGCTTTGCTTTTCTTGGACTTTGCTTCAATATATTAGCTCCGAAATTCAGCTTTGATAACGAGGCTCAGGTGATAAAGCAAAGCATGGCAACGTTTTTAACAATGATAACACAAGCAGTAGTATCAATTCTCGTAACGGTTCTTACGGTAGTCCTTATTTTCAAGGGATTTCCTCTTCTTTCCGCTGTGGTAGGACTTGGCATCTTCATTGTCTTAGCCATTGTTTTTGCTATCATTCTCTTTGTCCCTTGTAAACAAAAGTATACAAAAATGTGATTTTTATCTCTCTTTTGCGGAATAATAACTAAAATGTAGGAGGGAGAGAGTATGAAAAGAAAAAGAACAAACTTATTCTTCGCGCTTTCCTTGCTCTTTGCGCTTCTTTCACTTTTTGCGCTTATACTGTCAAGAAAAAGCGAAGCTTATGCAAGCGCTTTCGATAAAAAAATTTGCGCTTCTTTCAGGAGCTTTCTATCCTCGCTTTCAAACCGCGTGCCATTTTCTCTTTTTGAGCTTTTTTGCGTTTTATCACCCGCAATTTTAGTTTTATTTTTCTACTTCTTAAAAAAGGCAGAAGGGAAAGACGCGTTAAAGTGCTTTTTGTCAATGCTTGGTGTCTTTCTTTTGTGTTTTTCGGTTTCGGTTAACACGCTTTTTATCTCTTACGGGAAGACCTCTCGCTTTGCGGTATTGGAATTTAGTGAAAGCGAAGCTAGCTTTTCCCTCCTATATCTCAGAGATAAAATAAATTTCTTTGATAACCCTTCGTATCCCGAAAGGGAAAAGCTTACAGAAAAACTCTATTCCGCGTATTCTTCGCTTGACTTCGAGGAATTAACGTTAACGGGGGAAGTGCCTAGAATAAAGAAAATTAAAAACGAAGCCTTAGCTTCACGTCTCGGCGTTTTGGGCAATTTTTCTTTTTTAACCGCCGAGATAAGCATAAACCTTGCCACTCCGGAATACACGTCTTGCTTTTCGTCGGCGCACGAGCTTGCGCATCTTTTCGGAATAGCGAGTGAGGGGCAGGCAAGCTTTTTCGCATATCTTGCTTCTCTTGAAACGGCTGATGCGGGAATTATGTACTCTGCGTATTTGTCTGCGTTTGAAGCCCTTTTTTCAGAGCTTTACGCAAAAAACACGGCACTTTACTCCGAAATTTACGCATCTCTTTCGGATACTGCAAGGTCGGACCTTGCGGAATACCGTAATTTTTATTATCAATATCACGGAAAAATCACCGACAATGCAGATAAGGCAAACGGCGCGCTTATTGAATTCGCCGCACCCGATAACGATAAAGGTTATAGCCTTTTCGTAAATCTTATAGTAGCGCATATTTCCGAAGTCTCTCAATGTAACTAAAAATTTCGCCCCGAATAGACTGAGAAAAAAGACTTTTTCGGGGTGAGTATGAGTAGCTTAATCGTTAAGGGTGCGAAAAGCCTTTCGGGGGAAGTTTCAGTCAGCGGTTCAAAAAATGCCGCCCTGCCTTTGATTTTTTCGACAGTTGCGATAAACGGGGTATCAACCCTTTATGACGTTCCCGATATAGGTGATGTCAGGGTGGCGCTCGATATACTTAAAGAATTCGGAGCTGAAATAACGAGATGCGCCAAAACCCTCGTTATAGATACGAGATTTCTTAAATACTGTGAACCGAGCTCGGAGCTTGTCGGACAAATCCGCGCATCAAGCTATCTTCTCGGAGCAACTCTTGCAAGATTTTCAAGAGCTAAAATATATAATTTCGGCGGATGCAACTTTTGCACGCGCCCGATAGATATGCATATTTACGCTATGGAGGCCCTGGGCGGTAAAAGACGCGGTGACGAATTTTTCTGCGAAAGGCTCACGGGTACTGACATATTTTTTGAAAAGGCCTCTGTCGGCGCGACGATAAACGCGCTCATTCTCGCAAGCTCAGCTGAGGGGGTAAGCCGTATTTTCGGCTACGCGAGAGAGCCTCACGTTCTCGCTCTGGTGAAATTTCTTCGCTCGGCGGGAGTTAAAATTTTCTCGCGCGGTGCATATCTTGAGGTAAGAGGCGGAATAACTCGCTCGGGAAAAGTGAGGGTTATTCCAGATATGATAGAAGCGGGAACCTACGTAATTTTAAGTCTTTTAACGGACTCCAGTCTTTTAATAAAAGGCGTAGATGCGGACCATCTCTCGTCGCTCATTACGGCTCTTGCTCACGCGGGCGCGCGTTTTCAAATTGACGAAAACGGAATTTTGCCTTACGGTAAAATAGAAAGACCTCTAAATATCATAACGGCTCCGTATCCGGGCTTCCCGACAGACCTTCAGCCTCTTATGGCTCCTCTCCTTGCGGCAAGTGAGGGGGGTGTGATAACAGAATGTGTCTGGCAAAACAGATTTCGGTATCTTGAGGAGCTTTCAAAGCTCGGTTTAGTGTATAAAACTGACGGCAGCTCTGCCGTAATTTCAAAATCAAATCTCAAATCGGGAAAAACTCTCGCTCCCGACCTTCGCGGTGGTGCGGCACTCTTGCTTTCCGCACTTTTCACGGAAGGGGAGAGCGAAATAAAAAACGCGGAAGTAATCTTCCGCGGATATGAAAATTTAGAAGAAAAGCTTAGCTCTATAGGAGCAGGAATAGAAAGGAAATAAAATGAAAAGAGTTTTAACGGTGCAGGATATATCCTGTGTTGGAAAATGCTCGCTTACCGTTGCTTTGCCGATAATTTCGGCGGCCGGAGTTGAAACGGGAGTTCTCCCGACGTCCGTGCTATCAACGCACACGGCTTTTTCAAAATTTACTTTTAAAGATTTGACAGACGAAATAGAACCTATATGTAAGGTTTTTGAAGAGCTTTCTATTGATTTTGACGCGCTTTATACGGGTTATCTCGGATCATTCCGACAGCTTGAGCTTATGAGGGAGCTGTTCCAAAGGTTTGGTAAAAACGGCTTCATTATGATAGATCCCGTAATGGCAGACAACGGAGTGCTTTACAAGGGCTTTACCGAGGAGTTCGCAAAGGAAATGGCAAAGCTTACCTCGCTTGCCGACCTCGTCGTTCCCAACCTCACCGAAGCGTCGTTTATGCTCGGTGTGCCGTATAATTCCGATTACGATGAGGCTTATATTAAGGATATACTCAAAAAGCTCACGGGACTCGGTCCTCGTATGGCAGCTCTTACGGGAATAAGCTTTGAAGACGATAAAATAGGCGTATATCTCTATAATGCGGAGAAAGACGAATACTTCAGCTATTTCAACGAAAAGCTCCCCACGTCGTATCACGGAACGGGCGATATATACGCGTCCTCTGCTCTCGGAGCGATAATGCGCGGTATTCCCGTTGAAAAGGCTCTTTCAATAGCGGTTGACTTTACGCTTGAATGTATGAGGGAAACTGAAAAGGACGAAAACAGAAGATTTTACGGTGTTAATTTTGAAACTGCACTTCCTTTTTACATAGAAAAAATTAAGGAAGCCCTTAATGCCTGATTCTCGTGCGTCTTTTCTTCTTTATCCCTGCAAGCCTTGCGAAAAGAATTGACACAAGAATATAGCATAAAATGTTCATAAGAAGCGAAAGCTCGATTTTTCCGCGTGAGCATATAAGACCTACGAAGAAAAATAAAGCCGACGCAAGCAAAGAGGAGAGAATGGCGGAAAGCGTACCGCCTTCTCCTTTTCTTTTTGCATTGATGAATGCCGAAAGAGCGCCCGAAATAAGATAAGAGAGAAGGGCAGACGGTGAAACGAGAGAAACGGGATTTTCAAAAAGCGAGAGTAAAAAAGAGAAAATTAAAATAGTTGCGATAAAAATGAGAGCGCAAAGAAGAGTGCCTATAAGCAATGCTCCGCGCCCGTCTTTTTTTATTTTACGTTTTTTCATAAAAAACCTCCGAATAAGATTAGTAAAACTTATTCGGAGCTTTTCTTTTTTATTCTTGTTTTGGCATTTAGGGGTTAAGGAGTATTAGTTTTGCTCTTCAGTTTCAGGAGCGCTTGTTGCCACGTCATTTGATGCAGGTTCGTTTTCAACTGATTCGTTTGTAGCCGCTTCATTTGCGGCTTCAATAACCTGATTTGCAATATCTGCCGCCTTAACGTCAACGCTTCTTATTGCGCCCTTAAGAAAACGGATTTTTGTTCTTGCCTTAGTGGTTTCAAGAACGAAGGTGTCGCCCTTTATAGAAACAACCTTACCTATGATACCGCCGATAGTGGTAACCTCGTCGCCAACCTGCAATGCATCTCTCATTGCCGCGTCCTGCTTCTGCTGCTTTTTCTGGGGACGAATCATAAAGAAATAAAGCATAACGAAGAGTAAAACTATCAAACCGATAGAAAGCCAAGGAGAGCTTTGCGTTGAGCCTCCTTCAAGCAAAAATGTAAGCATTTTGTCACCTCGCAAATTTTTAATTCCATATTATTATACATTATATTTTTGAACAAATCAAGACTTATTCAAGATTTTTGCCAAAAAGAAGCAATTTTATTAAATTCAACCCAAATTAACAAAAATGTTAAAAAACTGTTTACAAATTCGATGATTTGTGATATACTAACGTTTAGAATAATGTCGGTAAGGGCGAAATATGCCCGTAAAATCTCGCAAAACAATGATTTTTGCACCTTTTTGGCACTTCGGCCCGAGCGACAAGAAATGGAGAAGAAAAAATGAAGCTCATTTATCGTCCCGGCGACAAACCCACCCCGAAAAAAACACTCGTTTTTGCAATCCAACAGTTGCTCGCTATTATGGCGGCAACAATTGCCGTACCCGCTATCGTAGGTAACGGAATGACGGCAGCTGCGGCTCTTTTCGGAGCAGGCGCAGGAACTCTCGTTTATTTGCTCTTCACTAAATTTAAGAGTCCCGTATTCCTTGGCTCGTCATTCGCCTTTATCGGTCCTATGCTTGCGGCATTCGCAGGCGCGGTAACGGTACATCTTGGCTTCCTCGGTCTCGTTATCGGCGCAATTCTTGCAGGTCTTGTATACGTAGTTATTGCTATCGTCGTTAAGTATGCAGGTACCGCTTGGATAAACAAGCTTATGCCTCCCGTTGTTATCGGTCCTACGGTTG
>JAZQRU010000016.1:0-2072 GCA_045629745.1 Eubacteriales bacterium | reverse complement strand
AATGCGTTTTCTTTTTTCAAGCCTACATATTATAGCATAACTCTAATGCTTTGTCAACAGATTTTAAAAACTTTTTTTGAAGAGAATGATTTAGAAATATAAAAGCTTGCAAAAGCTCTCGTTTTCTCGTTTTTTCTCTTGTTTTCTCACGCGCCATTTTTAATTTTTTTTTGAAATCTTCTGAAAAATTGTAAAAAACCACAAAAGCATTACTGCATTATGCGCAAAAATGACGAGCAAAAAAGACAAAGTAAAGGGGATTTTAGGCGAATACTCTTAAAAAACGCCAAAATCCCCAAAAATCGAGTTTTAAGCTTAAATCTGCTTATTTACGCTCTTATACTCGTCATAAAACTTGTAATAATGACATTCCCTCGTATTTCTTCCAAGGAAGTCTTGCATTTCGTCTTCGTCAAGCGAGAGTGTGCAGGAGTAAGTGTCCGTATATTCATCGTACTGATAATATTCGCAGGTATCGCAGACCGCAGGCTGCTTCTTTCCGTATTTTGAAAAATCCATTATAAAACCTTCCTGTCTATAAGAAGTTTTCCGCCCTCGCGCTTTATTCCGTAGGATGTATCTATCGCCATTGCGAAAATCTTTTCTCCGTTAATTCCGACGCAATTGTCTATGGAATCTAAGAATTTCTTTGCCGATGGGTGAAAATCCGAGCTTATAGCGAAAATTCCGCGTGAGCCCTGATAGGCGCAAACAGCGCCGTAAAATCCGCGAACGTCGGTTTCACTTGCAAACTCCGCGCGATTTTTGGTTTGCACCATAATCGTCTCTCGGAATCCGAGCGAATCAACGGTCTTTGCAATTCCGTCAATGCCGCCGTCTTCGGCCCCGCCCGTAGTCTTACTCTCAATTACGGTCTTTCCCGAGCGGATTAAATATTTTGCGAGAAGGCTCATAAAGTATCTTTCAAAAAAGTCTCCTCCCTTTGAATGAAGAAGTGCAAGAAAATCCGCCATAAGCGAAACTATCTCGGCGCGGTTGCTAAGCTCAGCGCTCTTTGCAGGAGAAATCGAATATATAGAGCCGTCAAAGCGTATAACCATTTCGGAAAGGAGCTTTTTAAGAATTTGACCGATAAAGCTCGAAAGCCTTAAATCGTCCTTTTCCGTTGCGGTTTTATCCGTTCTGAAAGTTTTGACGAGGCTCTCTTTTATATCGTTTTTCGTAAGCGCCTTTTTTGAAAGAAGCTTTAATATCTCCTCTTCGCAACGCTCAATTCTTATCGAAACGGGCCTTTCGGTATTTATTCTGTAATATCCGCCTGTCCCTTTTTCGAGGATTCCTCTTGCCGTCATATCGTCTATGGCTTTTAAAGCTTGTGATTTAAGCTTCTTATAATTATCCTCTTTAGCCTCGCGGGAAAGTGAAAAGGCCTCAATCACAAGATTTATAATCTCTTCCTTAAGAAGAGGCCCCTTGTCCATAGTATCGAGAATCGCATCGTATATAAGCCTTGAATTCATAATTTATCTCCATTATTCGCTCTTGCCTAAGCAAACTGGCTGTTATAAAGCTCGGCGTAGAATCCGCCCTTTGCGAGCAGTTCCTCGTGTTTTCCCGTTTCAAGTATATGCCCGTCCTTCATAACGAGAATAATATCCGCCTCTCTTACCGTTGAAAGTCTGTGCGCCACAATAAATGACGTGCGCCCTTTCATAAGAGAAAGGAAAGCGTCTTGAATTTTCATTTCCGTTCTGGTATCTATTGACGAGGTTGCCTCGTCAAGAATGAGCATCGGTGGAAGAGTTAGCATAATTCTTGCAATACAGATAAGCTGCTTCTGTCCTTGCGAAAGCTTGCCGCCGCCCTCTCCGATTTCCGTGTCGTAGCCGTCTTTAAGCCTCTTTATAAAGCTGTGCGCGTGCGCCGCCTTTGCCGCCGTGATGATTTCTTCGTCTGTAGCATCGGGCTTTGCCATAGCGATATTTTCCTTTACCGTTCCTGCTCTGAGCCATGTGTCCTGAAGCACCATTCCGTAGCTTGCGCGCAGAGATTCACGAGTGACATCTCTGATATCCTTGCCCTCTACCGAGATAGAGCCTGAGTTTACGTCA
>JAZQRU010000015.1:0-5167 GCA_045629745.1 Eubacteriales bacterium | reverse complement strand
GACTTAGGATATGCCGACCTTTGTTGTCAGCGGTGACGATGACCCCGTAGGAAATTACGGCAAGGGTCCTGCAGAGGTATATAGCGGACTTATGCTTGCAGGAGCATCCAACGTGTCGCTTAAGCTTTACGAGGGCGCGCGCCACGAGCTCTTCAACGAAACGAACAGCGACGAGATTTTCCGCGACCTTCTTTCGTGGCTTGGAGATAGAAAATGATTAAAGCGATAGCTATAGCCGGCCCTACCGCCTCGGGAAAAACGAGGCTTTCATTAGAGCTTGCCGAAAGGATTTCCGCGGAGATAATTTCTGCGGATTCAATGCAGATTTACAAGGGAATGGATATCGGCACGGCAAAGGCAACTCCCGCCGAGCGCGAAAGAGTGCCGCACCATCTTATAGATTTTCTTGAACCCACGGAAAGCTATAGCACGGAGCGCTACAGGCACGACGCGCTCGCGGCAGCAGAGAAAATTACAGCGCGCGGAAAAATTCCGCTTTTCGTTGGCGGAACGGGGCTTTATATCGACACTCTTTTAAGAGCGCCGCAGACACAAATTCCCGAAAGCTCACCCGAGTATAGAGACAAAATTATGTCAGAGCTTCGGACTGACGCCGACGTTCACGCGCTTTGGCAAAGGCTTCGCGAGGTAGACTCCGAGAGTGCCGAAAAAATACACGAAAACAACGTAAGACGCGTTATACGCGCGCTTGAAATATATGAAGCGACGGGAATGACGAAAACCGAGCTTGACGCGCTTTCGCGGAAGAGGACGAGGGACGTTGAAATTCTCGTTATAACTCTTGATTTTCACTCGCGTGACACGCTTTATTCGCGCATTGACGCGCGCGTCGACGAAATGATGCGAGAGGGACTTCTCGAGGAGGTTACTGCTCTTTACGAAAAAGGCTTTCTTGACGGAAAAAACACCGCCTCTCAGGCTATCGGCTACAAGGAGCTTCTTTCGTATATACGGGGAGAGAGCACGCTTTCCGAGGCGCTCGAAATTTTGAAGCAGTCCACAAGGCGCTATGCAAAGCGCCAGCTCACCTGGTTTCGCCACGTCGACGCAAAAAAAATTATGCTTGATGGTGAAGATGGCAAATTAAGAAGCTTTGACGAAATACTCGGAGAGGCTCTTGAAATAATAAATGCCGAGCTTTCGCCTACTTAAAAATATTTTCAAAGGAAAAAATATGCAGGCAAACGAACTTAAAAAGCTGATACGCGAGGGCGCGCTTGAGGGATATGCGCATCTTTATTCCGACCTCTCTCGCGAGGCGGAGCGCTTTATCGCGGCTATTGATAAATTTTGCGAAAGATTTGGCGGGGATAGAGAAATTTCGATTTTCTCAGTGCCGGGCAGAAGCGAGATTTCGGGCAACCACACCGATCATAACCACGGTTGCGTGCTTGCGGGCGCAATTGATCGCGACATTATTGCCGTTGCGGCGAAAAACGAAGACGGAGTTATCCGCTTTCTCTCCGAGGGCTACCCTGAGGATGCGGTTGAAATTTCAAAAATAGATAATCCCGATAATTTTGAAAATTATACCTCGTCGGCTTTAATTGCGGGTATGGCAAAGGGCTTTAAAAATTTGGGACTTGACGTCGGAGGCTACGACGCTTACGCAACGTCTGACGTCTTAAAGGGAAGCGGAATTTCCTCGTCCGCCGCTTACGAGGTTATGATAGGAAACGTTCTTAACTATTTATATTGCGGCGGCAAGGTAGATAATAAGGAAATCGCAAAGCTCGCTCAGTATTCCGAAAACGTTTTCTTTGGCAAGCCCTCGGGACTTATGGACCAGATGGCGTGCGCTGTCGGCGGATTTGTTTATATTGATTTTCTCGATAATAAAAATCCCGTAGTTGAGCCTATCGGATTCTCGCTTTCCGAGGCAGGATATTCGCTTTGCATAGTAAATACGGGCGGCAACCACGCAGACCTCAACGACGATTATGCATCCGTGCCAGCAGAAATGACGGCGGTTGCCAAAGATTTTGGCAAAGAGGTTTTGAGAGGCGTTAGCGAACGCGACTTAATCTCGAAAATTTCCGAGATACGCGAAAAGCACGGTGACAGAGCAATACTCCGCGCACTTCACTTTATAAGAGAAAACGAGCGCGTAGGCAAAATTAAAGAGGCGCTTCTTCACGGCGACCTTCAAGGATTTTTCTCGGGCGTGCGTGAGTCGGGCAATTCCTCGTTCAAGTATTTGCAGAACGTTTATACAACGAAAAACGTAAGTGAGCAAGGGCTCTCTCTTGCTCTTGCCGTAAGCGAGGGCTTCCTTTCGGGAAAGGACGGCGCGTTCCGCGTTCACGGCGGCGGCTTCGCGGGAACAATTCAGGCTTTCGTTAAGAATGAGGACCTTGACGGATACGTCGAGCTTCTTGATTCCGTCTTCGGTAAGGCTTCCGCAATGAAGCTTCGCATAAGACCTATCGGTGCAACAAAATTGTTTTAACTGTCCGTTTTAATGGACTATTGATAGTATAAAATAAATTCACAAACAACGAAAAGGAGAAATGAAAATGGCAGCAAAAAAGGCAGCGGCAGAAAAGGTCGCAAAGGTTGAAGTATCGGATAAAAAAGCGGCGCTTGAGTCTGTTATGGCAAGAATAGAAAGAGAGTGCGGAAAAGGCTCTATTATGCGCCTTGGGGAAAATACGGCAATGAACGTGTCCGCTGTTTCGACAGGCTCGCTTTCTCTTGACTTCGCGCTCGGAGTAGGAGGTATTCCGAGAGGAAGAATAACGGAAATATACGGCCCCGAATCCTCAGGAAAAACGACTATTGCGCTTCACGTTGTTGCAGAGGTGCAAAAGGCAGGCGGAGAAGCTGCCTTTATTGATGCAGAACACGCGCTCGACCCCCAGTATGCGAAGAGAATAGGCGTTGACATCAATAATCTGCTCGTTTCTCAGCCGGACTGCGGCGAGCAGGCTCTTGAAATTGCGGAAACTCTTGTAAATTCAGGCGCAATTGACGTTATAGTTATAGACTCCGTTGCGGCTCTCGTTCCCCGTCAGGAAATCGAGGGTGATATGGGCGCATCTCACGTAGGCGTTCAGGCGCGTCTTATGTCGCAGGCAATGAGAAAGCTATCGGGCTCTATCGCAAAGTCAAATTGTATAGTTATATTTACAAACCAGCTTCGTGAAAAGGTTGGCGTTATGTACGGAAATCCTGAGGTTACCACAGGCGGCCGCGCGCTTAAGTTCTACGCATCCGTGCGTATTGACGTAAGAAAGGGCGAGGTTTTAAAGAACGGTACAGAGGTTTACGGCGCGCACACCAAGTGTAAGGTCGTTAAGAATAAGGTAGCGCCCCCCTTCAAAACAGCAGAATTTGATATTCTTTACGGCTCCGGCATTTCTAAGTCCACAGAAATTATTGATATGGCAATTCAGCTTGAAATAATCGAAAAAAGCGGCGCTTGGTTCTACTACGATGGCGACAGGCTCGGACAGGGCAAGGAAAACGTCAGAAAATACCTTGAAACCGATAAGGAGCTTATGACAAAGCTTGAAGGACTCGTTAGAGAAAAGGTTAAAAATGCTGAGGACTCGGGCGAGGCAGTCCTCTCCGACGACGATTTTGAAATCGAGGATTTTGACGAAGAAATTTAATACGAAGTGGGACATCGCTTGAAATAAAACACTTTTGTGTTTCTTGAAATGCTCTTGCCCCGCAAAAGCTTGAAATGTTTTCTTTCAAAAACTTGAAATGCGCCGCGCAAGTCGTGGCGCATAGTTATACTTTTTGCGAGCTCGCCTTTTAGGCGGTGCTGCGCACCTAATTTTGCTATTGCAAAATGCTCGCAGAGCAATCTGCGCTCGTTCGCTTACAAGCGAGCTTGCAGACTCACTTCGCTTGATTATCATAACGATAGTTTGGCGGATTTCATCATTTTTAAAAAACGAAATTTCAGCGGTATTTGTATGATAGTTAAATCAATAAAACAGGCAAATGTTAAGGGTTATTTGAAGCTTGAAATTGACACGGGTGAGGGTGTTGAGTGGTTTTTGCTCTCCGACGGGCAGTATGATGCCTTAGGACGTCCCACCCCGTGTGAAGAAATATCCGACGAGGATTTTCGCATAGCGAGTGACGGCGACGAATACAACCGCGCGAAGAAAAAGGCGCTTAATATCCTCTCCTTTGGTGACAATAGCGAGCGCGAGCTTCTCGCGAAGCTATCCCGCGCGGGCTTTTCTCGCACTGTGCGTGATAGAGTTCTTTCGGAAATGAAAGCGCTCGGCTACGTTGACGAGGAGCGTCAGCTCGTAAGGCTTATTCAAAACGAGGCTTTATTGAAGCTTCACGGACCTAAAAAAATTCTCGCGCACCTTTCGGGGAAGGGCTACGCGCCCGAAAAAATAAAAGCGACAATGCGCCGCCTTGAAATCGAAAAGCTTATAAGCTTTGACGAAATAAAGAAAAAGCTCTTTGCCGAAGCCTCAGACGAAGAGGAAAGGCGAAAGCTTTTATACAAAAAAGGCTTCTAAAGCGAGCATTTCAAGATTGCGAAGCAATCATTTCAATCGTCCGATTTTATCGGGCGAAGTTCATTGCGATATAAAGCATCGCCAAAGGCGCAGAGAGTTTGAGTAAGATTTTTCGTTCTTTCACCCGAAGCTGTATATTATACTGCGAGAGAGGAAAAACGGAAAAAGAAAACAAAATTTTAATCAAAAAACGAAGAAAAGCGGAGCTTTTCAACATTAATAAAAATTAAATGAGCAAAGAGAAAAGGTAGAGGCTAAAATTAACCTCTACCTTAATTTATTTCATTTGCGGTTTTTACCAAAATATCAAAGCTAACCTAAAAAGCCGAGCGCGATGGAATTTCCCACGAAAAATTCCACGGAGGGAGTGGAATTTTTCGGAGAACAAAATGGCAAAGAGATTTTGCGGAAAAATCGTCGTTCTCCGAGCGAGAGGCGTATATAAATACGTCGGAGGGAGGAAACGGCGAAGCAAATGAAATCTTAATTAAAAATGAAGAAAAGTGGAGCTTTTCAACATTAATAAAAATTAAACGAGCAAAGAGAAAAGGTAGAGGCTAAAATTAACCTCTACCTTAATTTATTTCATTTGCGGTTTTTACCAAAATATCAAAGCTAACCTAAAAAGCCGGGCGCGATGGAATTTCCCACGA
>JAZQRU010000014.1:0-51785 GCA_045629745.1 Eubacteriales bacterium | reverse complement strand
TTTTTATTTCAGTTCAATTTTGATTTGAGCTTCGTTTCCATACTTTGTTCGGTTTTTAATGGATATTTGTAAATAAGGCTTACGCCTTTTAATATACGAGCCCTACGAAAGTAGGACTTTTTGTTTTTATATAAACAAATTGAAAAAGGTCGCAGATGTAAGTGCAGTAATGTATTCAGCCCGGGGATACTAATTGACAGAGGGCCCCGACTGCTTTTATTTCAGTTCAATTTTGATTTGAGCTCCGTTTCCTAAATTTATCTCAGTCCATTCGTGTGTCGTCGCCTATCGCCTGCGCAAGCTCGGCTCTGCCGACTCGCACTCGGTGGACTTCGCTTTGAAAAAACACTTATTAAGTGTTTTTCCTTCGCTCACAGTTTTTAATGGATATTTGCAAATAAGGCTTACGCCTTTTAATATACGAGCCCTACGAAAGTAGGACTTTTTGTTTTTTATGCACGGAAGTGCATTTCATTCGCGAAGTGAATTTCAAGATTGCGTAGCAATCATTTCAAGGCAGCTCGTTGCCATTTCAAGCTCGCAAAGCGAGCATTTCAAGCAAAGCGTGAGCTTTGCACTCATAAATGTAAACTAAAGAAAAAGCTCCATTTTAACTTTGGAGCTTTTTTATTTGCGTGAAGAAGTTTTCTGAAATTCGCTAAATATATTTACAAAACGTAAAACTTGTGATATAATATACTCGCTACACAAAACCGAATAAACTTTCAGGGCTAAGAGTCTTTCTATTTTTAAAGGGGATATTATACCCTTTTTTAAGCATACTACTTTTAAGTTTGGAAAAAACGCAAATTCCAACAGGTAGTATGTCGGATACCATTATCCCGTTTATCTGGTTTTGTGTAGCAACAAACGGGGTTTGCGTTTTTTGGTGCGGTGACTCCGGTTGCCGCACTTTTTGATTTTAAAAAAACGCACCTAAAGGGGAGAAAAATGAGCTATTACAGTGAAATAACAAAGCAAGATATTGAAAATTCTAACGGTAAGGATTCTTTCGAGGGTACGTCAAACGAGAATCGTGAGCTTTTCAAGCGCGCTTTATCGGAAGCTATGGAGTCTAAATTCCGCGAAATTGTGGAAGAAACAGGGGATGTTGAAATACCGCCGCCAAGCAAACGGCACAAGATACGAATGAACCGTCTGTTTCGTGAGCGCGTAGGCAGCTCCTTTCTTCCGTTTCCCGAAGAAGATAATCTCTATGAGAGATTACGAAGCAAGCTCGCAATAAAGCTCAAAATCAACGAATTTTTCAATCGTCGTAAAAAACGGAAACGAGAGATAAAAAATAGATTTATCCTACAAAAAAGGAAAATACGGAGAACCTTACGGTGTTTCTCGTATTTTCCTTTTTTTCTTCGTTATGCCTCTTTAGAGTACGTCGCTTTAGTCCTTGTTTTTTTAGCAAAAAACCAAATATTAGTAAAATTCAAAGATTATTCCTTCATAAACCCTCAAATTTTGGTTATAAAAGTATGCATATGAGTCCGTTTGCACCCTCGTTTATAACACGCTCGAGCGTTTCTCCGAGCTTAAGGCGGGAGTCGTCGGGAAGATTTATGAGCTTTGCGTTCATTCCGTCTTTAACTAGGTCGTAGATGGATTTGCCGAACATATTTGATTGCCAGATTTTTTCTTTGTCTGCTTCATATTCTCCGACAAGATATTTAACAACCTCGTCGGTTTGCTCTTCCGTGCCAACCGTGGGGCAAAGCTCGGTTTTTAGCTCGGCGCGTATCATATGAATAGAATTTGCCTTTGCGGAAAGCTTAACCCCGAAGCCGCCTCCCATTTTTTGCATCTTCGGCTCTTCAAGCTCCATTTCTTCGGGAGATGGCATAACTATACCGTAACCCTTTTCTCGAACGTCTGAAAGCGCTGCCTCTATTTTCTTGAATTCCTTGTCGGTTTTTGCAAGCGCGGCAACCGTTTCAAACAGCGTTTTTTCATTATTTAATTCAAGTCCCGAAAATTCGCTCAAAGTTTCGTAATATTTTTCCTTAGAGGAAGGAATATTAAATTCGGCAACTCCGTCACCTGCGTTTATTACGGAAGCTTTTATTGCTTCATTTTCTGAAAGGCATCTTTCAATATCTCCGAGCTTTTCAATTTTATCGCAAAAGCTTTGCACAAGCTCAAGGGCGGATTCGTGAAGCTTATGCTCTTTCGGCAATGCCTCGTACCACTCGGGAAGCGTGAAAACAAGCTCTTTTACGGGGAAAGTCGAAAGAACAAGCCCGAGAATTTCGCGCGCATCAACCGCGCTTAAGTTTTCAAGATTAACGAGTGCTGTCGGCGCACCGTATTTTTCTTCAAGACTCACGGCAAGCGCACGCGTTTCCTCATTTTCGGGATTAGCGGAGTTAAGAACTATCGCGAAAGGCTTTTTTCTCTGCGTAAGCTCTTTTGCTATGCGCTCCTCCGCTTCAACGTAGCTCTCTCGCGGTATATCCGTGATGCTTCCGTCTGTCGTAACGAGTATTCCTATCGTTGAATGCTCATCGATAACCTTTTTTGTACCTAATTCTGCCGCTTTCTTGAACGGCATCGCTTCTTCGCTCCACGGGGTTTTAACCATTCTTTCCTCTCCGTCTTCGACAGCTCCTAGAGCACCGTCGACGAGGTAGCCTACGGAGTCTATAAGCTTAACGTTGAGAGCAGTGCCGCCGTCAAGCTTGATTTTTACTGCCTCGTCGGGCACGAATTTCGGCTCCGTTGTCATAATAGTTCTTCCGCCTGAGCTTTGCGGAGTCTCGTCTTCTGCTCGCGTTTTGTCGTATTCGTTTTCTATGTTCGGGATAACGACGGTTTCAAGGAATTTTTGAATAAAGGTGGATTTTCCGCATCTGACGGGTCCGACAACGCCGATATAAATATCTCCGCCCGTTCTCTTTGCTATATCCGTGTATATAGAGTTGTTTTCCATAGCTTTATGCCTCCAAGAAATTCTTTTCACTTTAATCTATGAAACGCGGCAAGTAAATATGACGAATAGGGAAAACTCACTCTGCGGCTAAGTATTTAATATATGAAAAGCACACGTAACGTTCCTTTTGGAAAATGCCGTGTGCTTTTGTTTTTTTTGATTTTGAAAGAAGCTCTTTTAAGCTTAACTGGTATTTATACTTCCTTTGGAAGCTTAACTTTTTTTGGAAGCTTAACTTTTTTTGGAAGTATGACGCTTTTTGGCGAAGAGAGATTTAAGACCCTTCCGTAGCGGTCCTCAACGAGAAGAGAAACGTTTTTATCTTCGATGCCGAGAACCTTGTATTTCGTTTTTTTGCCGTCAAGCTCGAGCTTTTTTATGAATTTTCCGCGCAAAATAAATTTTTTCCTATAAGTATCCATAAATTTTGCGGTATTTTTCATATTTGAGTAAAGCAGGAAAAACTTTGAAATAATATTTTTACCGATAATCATAGGAACGGAGTTGTTGTCCTTTTCAAAAACCTTTTTGATAATATCGGTAAGCCGCGGTGGAAAATCGTTTTTATTAAGAGCTAAGGAAAAATTGACGAGTATGTATTCATACGAGTTGCCGTCAAGCTTGCCCTCTATAGAAATGCTGCCGATTATTTTTCCGTCGCAATAAACCGTGCTTATCCAACCTATGCCAAGCTTTTTCGTCGTGTGCTCTTCAAGTGCCGTAACTGCGGCGACAGTTGCAAGGGAAGAAAGAAACGTTGCTTGCGAGGGGAAGAGCGACGGGCGAAGAAGACACGAAAGATAAACACCGGGGACCTGTGCGCCTTTTCCGTCGGGCGAGGTTTTATTCTCTGCAAAGACCACGTATCTGTCGGGGTAGCCTGCCTTTGCGTAAAATCTTGCAAGATTTGCGGTTGAAGGAAGGGTGTCGTGATATTCAAGCTTAACAACGCTTCCGTCAGGCTCACGAATATTAAGTATACTCAAAATTGCCCCTCCTTTTTAAATATTTTTTCCTAATTTTTTTTAGGAACAAATTATTAGTATAAAGTATACCCTAAAATACGTAATTTGTCAAGTATATGCGCGGATTTATGAAAGATAGAAGTTAAAATTTTGACTGAATTTTGAGGTAGTTTTTTATGAAACTTAAAAAAGTGACGGAAAAAATACTAATTTTCCAAAATCACTTGAAAAAACTTTCAAAATATGCTAAAATGGAGATGCATCTTTGGCTAAAAAATGCAATTTTTAAATTTTTAAATTTATTTTCGTGAAAAGGGATAGATGAAAAATGAAAAAATTTCAGTCACTCAAACAAGAAGAATTAAAAACTATATACGATGCGCTTTCTTCTGAGTATAAGGAGTATCAGTCGAGGGGACTTTCGCTCGACCTTTCCCGCGGAAAGCCCAATTCCGACCAGTTAGACGTGAGCCAGGCTATACTTACAACTCCTATGGAGCGCGAGGATTGCTTCGCAAGGTCGGGCATGGATGCCAGAAACTACGGCGAGGGGCTTCCTGAAATGAAGGATTTTTTTGCCAAGCTTCTCGGTATAAAGCCTGAACGTATTTACGTTGGCGGTAACTCGTCGCTTCAGCTTATGCACGACACTATCGCAAGAGGAATGCTTTTCGGACTTAAAAACTCTCCTCGCCCTTGGTGTCAGGAGAAGGGACTTAAGTGGATTTGTGTTGTTCCTGGATACGACAGACACTTCGGTATTACCGAAATATTCGGCTTCGAGCTTGTAAGCGTTAAAATGACGGAAACAGGACCCGATATGAACGAGGTAGAGCGCCTTGTCAAAGACGAAAAGGTTAAGGGCATCTGGTGCGTTCCCAAGTATTCAAACCCCTCAGGCAACACTTATTCTGACGAAACCGTAAAGCGCCTTGCATCTATGAAGTGCGCGGCTCCCGATTTCACTATTATGTGGGATAATGCTTATGCCGTTCACGACCTTACGGAAGAGGGCGATAAGCTTCTCGATATTTTTGCCGAGGCAGAAAAGTGCGGAAATGAGGACAGAGTGTTCTGCTTCTCCTCAACCTCTAAAATCACGTTTCCCGGCGCTGGCGTTTCCTTTATGGCGGCAAGTGAAGCTAATCTTGCGCATCTTAAGCCTTATATGGCTACGCAGATTATCGGCTACGATAAAATAAATCAGCTTCGCCACCTTAAATTTTTCAAAAATCCCGAAAACGTTAAGGCACATATGATGCGCCACGCGGCATTCATTAAGGAAAAATTCGATATAACCTTATCTGCGCTCTCAAAGCTTGAAGGACTTGATATTGCAGAATGGACCAAGCCTCGCGGCGGTTATTTCGTATCTCTCGACCTTAAAATCGGCTCAGCCAAGCGCGTTTTCGAGCTTATGAAGTGCGCTGGTGTAACTCTTACTGCGGTTGGCGCAACCTATCCTTATAAGCGCGACCCTGAGGATAAAAACCTTCGCATAGCTCCGACTTATCCTAAAAACGACGAGCTTGCGCTTGCGCTTGAAATTTTAGTGCTCTCTGTAAAGATGGCGGCTATAGAAAAGCTTATTTCAGAAAATAATTAAAGATATAATTTCAGAGCGAGCTTATCGTTTTTTTCGACAAGCTCGCTTTTTTCTCTTCAAGGACAGGGAATTATCGCTTGCGCCCCACAATAAGTGATATAATTTGCGGAATGATGGGAGAAAGCGGCCAGATAATCCAGGTGATCTCCCATCTTCCCGTAAGAAAGCTTATAAGTAAATAAATGAAGGGGAGAGCGGTCCAATATATGTCGATAATTTCGCCCGCTACGGTCTTTTTCTTGTTTTGCGGCTTTAAAGTGAGTAATTTTAAAGCTTCGTCGCGCATTACCGCGTTAGTCAGAAGCGCAACCCCTACCGAAACGAATATGAAAAGAAATGCCATACACAAGGGGAAGAAGAGATATGATTTTAGAACAGCCGCGCCCTCAAAACCTTCAAAAATTCCGTAAAATATTATCGGGAGTGGTGAAATAATCGTAAACGACGTGCCGAGAATATAAGAAATACGTCTGCGCTTTTCAGTGTTCTTCATTTCATTTTCATAAACTACGCTTGCATCGGGACTTTGTGACATTAAACGAAGATTTGATTTGTGTGGCGCGATAAGAAAGCTTGAATAAATGCATAAACCGACACCGAGCGGTACGGTAAAGAAAATAACTAAAAGTCCTAAAGCAAGAGCTAAGGACTGCTTTAATACACCGGCATCTGCAAGTGACAAAAGGCAGATAAGCGCTAAGGGAGAGAGAATAAATAGTAAAACCGCAGTTGCGATGAGCCTTGCTTCGCGGTATTTTTCAAAAAGCGCTGTTTTTATGCTTTCTGTGCTGATTTTTTGTGTCTCGCAAGCTTCAAAAGCGTTATCGAAGCCCGAGTCAAAGGCATTATCCCCGTACCCGTGTTGAGTTTTTTGCTCGGCTTCTTCCTTATCCTTTAGTAAATAGTCGGTGCTTACACCGAAAAAAGACGACATTAAAACTATTTTATCAATATCGGGGAGTGACTGTCCAGATTCCCATTTTGAAACCGCCTGCCGAGAGACTCCGAGCTTTTCGGCAAGCTCCTCTTGTGAAAGAGCCATTGATTTTCTGAGCTTGATAATTTTATTTTGTAAATCCATATTGCACCTCACCGTCTTTCTGCTTGCATTATACAACAATTTTTGAAGGAAGTCCAGCATCTTTGCTTGGAATTTTGGCAACTGACGGTTGCAAAATGATTTTAATGGCGCGATAATGTAAATAATTATTTGCGTTTGCGAAAATTCTTGACTTTTTTTCTCGAAAGTGGTAAAATTAAATAAAATATTTTATGCGGAGCTGAATATGACTAAAAGTGAAGCAAAATCGAGAATAGAAACTTTGACGAAAACGCTTGAATATAACTCAAAGCTCTATTATGAGTGTGACGCACCTGAAATTTCGGACTACGAATACGACGCGCTTTTCAGAGAGCTTTTGGAGCTCGAAGCCGAGTTTCCGGAGTTTGATTTACCGACCTCTCCGACGAAGCGCGTCGGCGGACGCGCGCTTGATAAGTTTGAGAAGTTTACGCATAGCGTAAAAATGGGAAGCCTAACCGACGTTTTCTCCTATGAGGAGCTTCTTGGCTTTACCTCAGGCGTCGAGAGTGTTTTCGGACGAGAGTGCGAGTATTCCGTTGAGCCTAAAATAGACGGACTTTCAGTGTCGCTTATATATGAAAACGGTATTTTCGTGCGGGGCGCAACGCGCGGTGACGGTGTGGTTGGCGAAGACGTTACGGAGAACTTGCGTACCATAAAATCAATACCCTTGAAGCTTTCTGAAAATATCCCTTACCTCAACGTGCGAGGCGAGGTTTATATGCCGAGAAAGGTTTTCTACGAGCTTAACGAGGAGCGAGAAGCGAAGGGACTTCAGCTTTTTGCAAATCCACGTAATGCTGCGGCAGGCTCGCTTCGTCAGTTAGACCCGAAAATTGCGGCTTCGCGCCGGCTTGAAATATTCGTTTTTAATCTCCAAGAGGGCGATATTTATCTTGACGGAAGAAAGCCTGAAAGCCACCTTGAAACGCTTTCGCGCCTTGAAGAGCTTGGATTTACCTGTCTTCCCGAAAGAATACTTGCAAAAGGCTACGAAGCCGTAGCAGAGCACGTTGAAGCTTTGGGCAATATGCGTGACGAACTTTCGTTTGATATGGACGGTGCTGTCGTTAAGCTAGACAGCCTTGCGGAAAGAGTAAGAATGGGTGAGGGAACGAGCACGCCAAAGTGGGCCGTTGCATATAAATATCCGCCGGAAGAGAAGAGAACGAAGCTTCTCTCAATTGATATTCAGGTCGGAAGAACGGGAGTTCTCACTCCTGCCGCTAATCTTGCGCCCGTGCGCCTTGCGGGTACAACCGTTTCGCGCGCAACGCTCCATAACCTTAATTTTATTAAGGAAAGAGATATACGCATCGGCGATACGGTTATCGTCAGAAAAGCGGGCGAAATTATCCCCGAAATTCTTGAAAGCGTTAAGTCCGAGCGAACGGGCGCGGAGCTTGAATTCTTTATGCCTGACGTTTGCCCATCCTGTAAGCATCCCGTAGTCCGTGACGAGTGCGGTGAGGGGGCTGCAATTCGCTGCGTAAATCCCGCTTGCCCTGCGCAAATTGCGAGAAGAATAGTTCACTTTGCTTCAAAGGGCGCTATGAATATAGAGGGACTCGGACCTCAGGTGGTTGAGCTTCTTATAAATAATGGAAAAATCAAGGATATAAAGGATTTATACACTCTCAAAGCAGAGGATATAGAGAGCCTTGAGAGAATGGGCAAAAAGAGTGCCGAAAACCTTATAAACGCAATTGATGCATCAAAATCACGCGGTCTTGAAAAGCTCCTCTTTGCCCTTGGTGTAAGGCAGGTTGGCGAGGTTGCGGCAGAGGAGATAGCGCTCAAAATGAGAACACTCGATAAGTGCTTTGAGGCGAGCCTTGAGGATTACCTTGAAATTGCGGATATAGGTGAGGTAACCGCAAAAGCTCTCGTAGAGTTTTTTGCCGACGAGGGAACGAAAGCCCTTTGCGACGCGCTCAAGGAGCTTGGTGTTAAAACCGAAGCAAATGCCGCGCCCAAAGCAGAAACTCTCGCGGGGCTTACCTTTGTTCTCACGGGAACGCTTCCCACAATGTCGCGCGACGAGGCTTCGGAGCTCATAAAGCGCGCAGGCGGCAAGGTTTCTTCCTCCGTTTCAAAGAAAACCTCGTACGTCGTAGCAGGTGAGGAAGCAGGCTCGAAGCTTACGAAAGCAAAGGAGCTTGGCGTTAATATAATTGACGAAGCGGCACTTTTGGCGATGCTTGCATCGCAATGAAATTCGTCAAATAAGCTTGACGAATGAAATACTTGCTTCGCAAGAATGAAATATTCACTTCGTGAAAAAGAAATGCTCCCCGATTTTTCGGGGAGCAAAATTATCTTTAGATAGAAAGCGAGCTTTTTAGGCTCGCTAATTTTATGCGGTTATTTTCTTTCTGCCAGAGGCGAAGATTATCGCAAAAATTAAAAATAAAACGGCAAGGGCAAAAGACAGGGCTGAAGCTATCCACGAAATCGTTTTATCACTGACAAAGGGTGCGGCAAAGGTATAAGCACCGAAGCTAAGCAAAGCTATATGGAGCGCGAAAACGTAGAGTGGCGTGCGCTTGGCTCTCGTGAGTGCCGCGTGATATTCGCCTATCATAGCGCCCGCCGCGTGTATCCAGAGAGAAAGCCCTGTGATACGGCAAACTCCGTCGATTTTTATAAGCTCAAATTGACTGAAAATGAGCCCTGCCGCGATTAAAGAAATTATAACGAATTCTATAAGCAAAACGAGAAACATTACACTCCGCGCCTCGCGTAGCTTTTTGAAAAGAAAAAGCGCAAGATAGAGAAAAAGCCCTATCGCAAGTATCAATTTTATTACGGGAAGTCTTAGCGGCGGGAGCGTTAAAACTCCGGTGACGAGGAGAAATCCCGAAAAAATGAACAGCGCAACGTAATTTTTAAATAGTTTTGCCATAAAAACTCCTTTCAAAGCTCGATTTGATAGCCTCACGCAAGTGAGAGAGAAATATTAAATCTCTTATGTAAGCAAGTTTTTATGACAATAAATATATTAGCCGTAAGAAAATCGAACAAATAAGGTTTTAAAAGATCGATTTTCTCAAATCCATCGCCGAAATTTTCTTAAATATTAAGCTAAAACAAATTTACCGAAGCTCTTTTTTCCGCGCTTGATAAGAACGCCCGCTTTGAGCTGTTCGGCCGTTACAGAAGCCTTAACGTCTGAGATTTTCTCACCGTCAACGGAAACTCCACCCTGCTCAATTGCACGTCTGCCCTCGGATTTTGAGGGAACCATCTTTGCGAGCACGAGAAGCGAATTAACGTCGATTTTGCCGTCGGTAAGCATATCGGCAGTTACGGAGTATGAGGGGGTGAGAGCGCTGTCGCCCGCACCAAAAAGCGCGTGAGATGCGGTGCGAGCCTTAGTTGCCTCTTCCTCGCCGTGAATCATTTTGGTAAGCTCGTAAGCCAAGATTTCCTTAGCCTCGTTAAGCTTTGCGCCTTCCCATTTGTCCATTGCGTCAATTTCCTCAAGGGGCAGGAAAGTGAGCATTCTTATGCACTTAAGAACGTCTTTGTCGCCAACGTTTCTCCAGTACTGGAAAAAGTCGTAGGGAGAGGTTTTCTTAGGGTCAAGCCAAACCGCACCGTTTGCGGTTTTGCCCATCTTTTTTCCCTCGGAATTAAGAAGAAGCGTAATAGTCATAGCGTACGCGTCTTTTCCGAGCTTACGTCTTATAAGCTCCGTTCCGTAGAGCATATTCGACCACTGGTCGTCACCGCCGAACTGCATATTGCAGCCGTAGGTCTTATAGAGGTGGTAGAAGTCGTAGGATTGCATAATCATATAGTTAAATTCAAGGAATGAAAGTCCTTTTTCCATTCTTTGCTTGTAGCACTCTGCTGTGAGCATTCTGTTAACGGAGAAGCAAGCTCCGACGTCGCGGAGAAGCTCAATGTAGTTAAGTCCGAGAAGCCAATCCGCGTTGTTAACCATCATTGCCTTGCCCTCGCCGAATTCAATGAATTTCTCCATCTGAAGCTTAAAGCAGTCGCAGTTGTGCTGTATGGTTTCGGGCGTCATCATAGAGCGCATATCGGAGCGTCCTGAGGGATCGCCGATATAACCCGTACCGCCGCCAATAAGAACTATCGGGCGGTTTCCTGCCATCTGAAGACGCTTCATAAGGCAAAGTGCCATAAAGTGACCAACGTGAAGGCTGTCTGCCGTGGGGTCGAAGCCGATGTAGAACGTTGCTTTGCCCTCGTTTACAAGATTTTTGATTTCTTCCTCGTCGGTTACCTGCGCGATAAGACCGCGGGCGACGAGCTCGTCGTAAATTTTCATATTTTATACCTCTCAAATTATTATCAAGTTTATTCGTCTTTATTCAGACGGAAATAAAAAAATCCTTTGGGAAAACCAAAGGACGCAGGATAGCGTGTTACCACCTTCATTCGTCTATACCTCACGGTATAAACCTTAAGAGCTCAAAAAGCTCTCTGCTGTAACGGGCATACCCGTTGTAGCCTACACATTCCAAAAATGGAACTTCGGTACACACTCAAAGACGTATTCGGCAAGACCTTCGCGCGCCTCTCATCACCCGGCAGCTTTCTGTGTCGAAAAATTCTTGCTTACTCTTTCTTATCATAGCTTTCGCATAGATTATACATTATTTTTTGCCTCTTGTCAACCGAAATTGCCTCATTTTTCTAAATTTTCTTGACTTTGAAGGCTCTTTATTTTATAATAAAGGTAAATTTAGTTTGAAAGGAATAATAAAATGGTACTTGAAAGACGTGATATTGATCCCAAATATAAATGGGATTTGTCCGTAATTTATAAAGACGAGGCGGCATTCTGTGCCGATTACGCACTTGCGGAGGGCAAAATCAAGGAATTTGCGAAGCACGAAAAAACTATGCTTAAGGGTGCTCGCGAGCTTTACGAAACGCTCCGCGCCGTCGTGGATATCGAGGCTATAATCGAAAAGCTCTGGCAATACGCATCGCTTAATTTTTCCGTTGAGAGCAGCAATAACAAATTCCAAGCCCTTAACACTAAGGTAAGAAACCTTGCGATTTCAGCGGGAACTGCATCCTGGTTCGTTTCTCCTTATATGCTTAAGCTTGACGAGGCAACCGTTAACGCGTGGTTTTCTGAATGCCCCGAGCTTGAAACGTTCAGAAGAATGATAGAGAAAAATATGAGAAATAAGCCTCATACTCTCTCCGACGAATGCGAGATGCTTCTTTCCAAAATGGAAGACTCTCTTGGCTCTCATTCGGGTATTCGCTCGATTTTTGCAAACTCCGATCTTCGCTTCGGCAAAATTACCGACGAGAGCGGAAAAAGGGTTGAACTTACCGACACGAATTACGTAATGTATCTTATGAGTGGCGAAAGAAAGGTTCGTCAGAGCGCCTTCCGCACCCTTTATAAGACCTACGAGCAGTTCAAAAACACCTTTGCAACGCTTTACGAGGCTCGCGTTAAGGAAGCCTGCACCAAGGCTCGCGTTGCAAACTTTAAAAACTCCATCACCTCGTACACCTTTGGCGACGAGGTAACACCCGAAATTTACAACAACCTGATTAAATCCGTTCATAAGGGACTCCCTACGCTTTACGAATACTACGAGCTTAAGCGCGAGCTTCTCGGTGTTGAAAAGCTCCACCTTTACGACGTTTACGCACCCCTTATCGGCGAGCTTGACTCGAATTATACTTATGAAGAGGCGGTTGACGAGGTTCTTAAAACCGTTGAAATCTACGGTGACGAGTACGCTTCAAATCTTCGCGCAGGCCTTACCGAAAAGGGTTGGGTTGACGTTTATCCCTCTCGCGGCAAGCGCGGCGGCGCGTTCTCCTCTGGCGCACCCGGAACCGAGCCTTATATCCTTCTCAACTTTACGAATAAGTTTGACGACGTTTCAACTCTCGCGCACGAGGCAGGACACTCAATGCACACCTGGTTCTCAACGAAATACAACGAGCCGCACAACTCGGGCTACAGAATTTTCGTTGCAGAGGTGGCATCAACCGTAAACGAGCTTCTTTTATCTCACAGAAAGCTCCGCGAGTGCAAGAGCGACGCCGAAAAGCTCTATATTTTAAATCAGCTTATGGAAACCTACAAGGGAACTCTCTTCCGCCAAACAATGTTTGCAGAGTTTGAGCGCGATATGCACGCAATGTGCGAAAAGGGAACACCCCTTACAGCTGACGTAATCTCGAAGCATTACTATAAGCTCGTTCGCCGTTACTTTGGAAAAGACGTTGCCTGCGATAAGCAGATAGCTTACGAGTGGTCGAGAATACCTCACTTCTATACCTGCTTCTATGTTTATAAGTACGCAACCTGCATTTCTGCGGCTTCGGCAATAGTTAAGCGCATAGAAACGGAGGGTGAGGCTTATATTGGTAAGTATATCGACTTCCTTAAGTGCGGCGATTCAAAATCACCCCTTGACTCGCTTCTCGTTGCGGGAATTGATATGACGGATCCCGACGTAGTAAACGGCGCGATTGAGGATTTTGCCTCAGCTATTAAGGAATTTAAAGAGATTTACAGTAAGAATAAGTAAAAAAAGAAAAAGAGAATTTGCCGGGTGCAAATTCTCTTTTTTATGCAAAGTCAGGTTTTGATATAATTTCCATTCTCACTTTCGTTTTCGGGTGAGTGAACGAGAGATAGGAGCAATGCAGAGAATAGGTGTCCTCACTGCGCGTTCCGTATAGAAAATCGTTAAGAAGAGGGTGTCCGATATGTGCCGCGTGGACTCTTATCTGGTGCGTTCTGCCCGTGAGAAGCTTAAACTCGCATAGGGAATTTCCGCCGCCCGTTTGTGATATGACGCGGTATTCCGTTACGGCTCGCTTGCCGTCGGGTCTTACGCATCTTTTGATATTGCCATCAGACTCTCTTTCTATAGGCGCATCAATAGTGGCGAAGAGGGGCTCTGGCACTCCCTCGACTATTGCCGTATATTTTTTCTGAAATCCGCCCGCTTTCATTTCTCGCGAAAGATTTGCGGCGGCAAGGGCGCACTTTGCGATAAGAACTATCCCTGAGGTATCTCTGTCAAGGCGGTTTACGGCGCGGAAAACTATATTTCCGTTAAAATACGCCATAACCGCGTTTGCAAGCGTCGGCAGGGAATTTCCGCGCGAGGGGTGAGTCGGCATATTCCGCGGCTTGTTAACGACAAGTATATAATCGTCCTCGTAAAGCACGTCGAGGGGAATATTTATCGGCGGAATGCTCTCGCATTTTTCCTCAGGGAATAGAACGCGTATTTCGTCACCGTTTTTCACCATAGCTCTCATATGCACGCACTCTCCGTTCAGGAAAACGCCGCCGAATTTCACTCTTGCAACGAGGGACACCGAAAAACCGAGATTTTTCTTTAAATATTCAGATATTTTCTTCGGGCTTTGTAAATTTTCAACTAAATAAATTTCTTCGCGCATTTTTGTAAATTCTCACGTTTTTGTTTTTATTTTAGCATAAATGCGTGTCCTTGTAAACGGTTAAGGGAAATTTGTTATTTTAAAATAAAAAGAATTTATAGCAAAAACCTTACTGAGAGCTAAAATTTCAGTCCGGCTTTAATTGTTAGAGCAATATAAAAAGCTTCCCTGAAAACGCGGGAAGCTTTAAACGTTTTAATCCTTTTTAAGATAAGACTTATCAATAACGGCGTCCTTTGCGGTTTTTCTAATGCTTTCGATTCCATTCTTGCAGCTTGCTTTCGACGTATAGCCCTGCGAGTGACAGATGCAGGAGCCGTTTGACGCGTTTAGCCTGAAGCGGTACTGACCGCCCTTGTCCTGATAAATTTCCCACTTGGGATAGGGAAGAGTGTCGTAGGATTTCAAGGTCTGGTCCTCAACGGGTGCTTTGGCGGCGTTTTCAATAACGCTCTTAATTCCGTTCATTGCGGCGGTTGACGAGGAATAAACCTGCGAGGTTGCAACGATAACCTTGTTTGCCGCGTAAAGATTGAATACGTATCTGTCGTCTTTGGATTTCTTTATCTCAAATTTGCCGACGGCGCTCTTTTTAGGCTCTGCCTTTTCCTCTACTTTAGGCGCGGGCTTCTTGGCGGGCGCGGGCTTCTTGGCGGGCGCGGCTTCTGCCTTAGGTGCAGGCTTTTGCTTCGCTGCTGTCTTTTGCTTCGCGGAAGAAAGAGACTTAGGAGGCTCGGGCTTTTTCGCTTCGGGCATAGGCTCTGTCTTGGGCGCTTGCGTTTTTTGCTCTTCCGGCTTTTGAGCCGCAGTCGTTTGAGCTTCAGTCTTTTTTTGCTCAAGCTTTGCATTTTGATTTTTCTTTTTCTTTCCGAACAAACCGAATAATCCCATAAAATAGTCCTAACCTTTCTGCGATTTTGTTTTCTTAAGACTATTTTACCATATTTTCCGACGGATTTCAACAAATATTTTGCGAAATTCTATTTTATTTTCATTTTTTATTCTGCATTCTGCATTTTTAAGGTAGTCCAAAGCCTCTTTTATTCCGCCGATTTAGCCTTCCCCAGCGGGTAGCGAAGCGGCATTTCGGTAGTGAATGACGTTAATAACGTCAGAGCCGAAATGTGACCGAACCTCAGTGAGAAAGGGGGACCGTTTGCGGTGGATGAGGTGTCGTAACTCTTCTTCCGCTTTCAACTTTCAAATAATCGAGAGCTTCTTTTATTCCGCCTATCTCGTCAATCAGTCCGCACCTCGTTGCCTCGTAGCCGTCGAGAATTGAGCCTATATCGTTGACTAAAACGTCGGTTCTTTGCATCATACGGCGGAATTCCTCGTCTTTAACCGAGGAATGCGAGGTGACGAAGTTTATAATTCTGTCTTGCATTTTTTCAAGATAGTCGAAAGCTTGGGGAACGCCAAGCGTAACGCCGTTAGTTCTTACGGGGTGGATAGTCATAGTCGCGCTCGGCACGATAAAGGAGCGCTTAGCACTCACCGCAAGCGGAACCCCTATCGAGTGGCCGCCGCCAAGTACTATTGACGCCGTCGGCTTTGAAAGGCTTGCTATAAGCTCGGAAATTGCAAGCCCTGCCTCAACGTCGCCGCCTAGTGTATTTATAAGAATTAAAATTCCGTCTATTTTTTCGCTCTCTTCAAGCGCAACGAGCAAGGGAATTACGTGGTCGTATTTGGTTGCCTTCTGGTTCTGGTCGAGGGAATAGTGCCCCTCTATTTGCCCGATTATCGAAAGGCAATAAAAATTCCCCGCGCCGTTTTCTATTTCAACACCGCCCGATTCCTTAATCGAGTCGAGTTTTTCTGCCTCTGTCATATCCTTTTCCTCGTTTTACAAAATTTTTATTTATTTTTTTCGATATTCTTCGCTTTTATGCATTGATTTTTTTGACTTTATATGTTATAATACTAAGCGGTATATTGCGGTCTATCTGCAATTAGTTATTTTTCTAACGAATTTTTTTAAAGGAGCTTTCAAAATGAAAGAATTTATAGTTGAAACATCTGCAAGACACATTCATCTCTCCCGTGAGGCAGTTGACGTGCTTTTTGGTGAGGGATATGAGCTCACCAACAAAAAGGACCTCTCCCAGCCCGGCCAGTTCGCTTGTGCTGAGAAGCTCGTCGTAGTTGGCCCTAAGGGTACGCTTAAGGCGTCTATTCTCGGTCCTACGAGAAAGGCAAGCCAGGTTGAGATTTCACTTACCGACGCTCGTTCTATCGGTGTTACAGCTCCCATTCGTGAGAGCGGCGACATCGCCGGAAGCGGCGCATGCAAGCTTGTAAACCCCGATAACGGTAGAGAGTACGAGCTTTCCGAGGGTGTTATCGCTGCAAAGCGTCACATTCACTTGACTCCTGAGGCAGCAGCAGAGCTTGGCGTTGCAGATAAGGAAATCGTTTCCGTTAAGATTGATTCTGAGAGAAGCACCATTTTCGGCGACGTTGTAGTTCGCGTAAGTGAAAGCTTCGCTCCCGCAATGCATATCGACACCGACGAGTCCAACGCGGCTTGCGCTTTCGGTACTGTTTACGGCACTATCGTTAAATAATAAAATAATATATTTTATAAGGAGAAATTTGAAAATGGCAGAACTTGTTTATTCCAAGGAAGTGGAAAACATGTGCATCGTTGCCAAGGGCCCTCACCACGGTCCTGCTCCCATTCCCGAAGAGGGCAAATGGGTTAAGGCAAAGGAAATTACCGACATCTCGGCTTACACTCACGGTGTGGGCTGGTGCGCACCTCAGCAGGGCGCATGTAAGCTCTCACTTAACGTTAAAGACGGTATTATCGAGGAAGCTCTCGTTGAAACCATCGGTTGCTCGGGTATGACTCACTCTGCGGCTATGGCGGCAGAAATCCTCCCCGGAAAAACTCTTCTTGAGGCTCTTAACACCGACCTTGTTTGCGATGCTATTAACACCGCAATGAGAGAACTTTTCCTCCAGATCGTTTACGGCCGTACCCAGTCTGCTTTCTCTGAAGGCGGTCTTGTTATCGGCGCAGGTATGGAAGACCTCGGTAAAGGCTCTCGCTCGATGGTTGGTACCATGTACGGCACTAAGGACAAGGGTGTTCGTTATCTTGAAATGACTGAGGGCTATTGCACCAGAATGGCGCTTGACGAAAACGACCAGGTTATCGGCTACGAGTTCGTTTCTCTCGGCAAAATGACCGACTTTATTAAGAAGGGCCTTGAGCCCAACGAAGCATACGAGAAGTCAAAGGGTACATACGGCAGATTCAATGATGCTGTTAAGTACATTGACCCCCGTAAAGAGTGATAGGAGGAAATATAAATGGCACGTTTTGAAGGTTATGAAAGACGCGAGGCGAAGATTCTCGCGGCTCTTAAGGAATACGGAATTTCCTCTATTGACGAATGTAAGGCTATCTGTGACGCAAAGGGAATTGACCCCTATAAGATAGTTGAAGAAACCCAGCCTATCGCGTTTGAAAACGCAAAATGGGCTTACACCGTTGGCGCTGCTATTGCAATTAAGAAGGGTTGCACTAAGGCTGCTGACGCTGCCGCCGCTATCGGTATCGGACTTCAGGCTTTCTGTATCCCCGGCTCCGTTGCTGAGAACAGAAAGGTTGGTCTTGGGCACGGAAATCTCGGCTCAATGCTTCTTTCCGAGTCCACTGAGTGCTTCTGCTTCTTGGCAGGACACGAATCCTTCGCAGCTGCTGAGGGCGCTATCAAAATCGCTCTTAACGCAAACAAGGTAAGAGTTAAGCCTCTCCGCGTTATCCTTAACGGTCTTGGCAAGGATGCCGCTATGATTATTTCGAGAATCAACGGCTTCACCTACGTTGAGACTGAATTTGACCCTTACACCGAAGAGGTTAAGGTTCTTTCCGAAACCGCTTACTCAAAAGGCGACAGAGCAAAGGTTAAGTGCTACGGTTCTGACTCCGTTCCCGAGGGCGTTGCAATTATGCGTCTTGAGAACGTTGGAGTTTCCATCACAGGTAACTCCACCAACCCCACTCGTTTCCAGCACCCCGTTGCAGGAACCTACAAGAAGTGGTGTAACGAAAACGGCAAAAACTACTTCTCCGTTGCCTCTGGCGGTGGTACGGGCAGAACCCTCCACCCCGATAATATGGCAGCAGGCCCCGCTTCCTACGGTATGACCGACACTATGGGTAGAATGCACGGCGACGCTCAGTTCGCAGGCTCTTCCTCCGTTCCCGCGCACGTTGAAATGATGGGTCTCATCGGCGCAGGTAACAACCCCATGGTTGGTATGACTGTTGCGGTTGCGGTTGCTATCGAAGAAGCCTCAAAAGCTTGATATTTCAAGGGATTTTAATAAAAACACCCCTATCGTCATTTTGGCGGTAGGGGTATATTTTTTGCCGTTTGCCGACATTTTGCCGACATTTTTTTGAACTTGTCGGCAAATAACCCCTTTCGATAAATATAATATTTCATCTAAACACATAAAATATCAATTAAATAAAATAAAAAAGTGTCGTAAGACACATATTCCTATAAAAAGTTAATTATGCGATTAATAAAGAAAAGAGAAAAGCGAGCCGCACGGGGCGGCTCGCTATGCTTTTGCCATACCGATATTTCGGTCTACGGTGGGGCATAGTGTTAGTTAAGCAACGTGAGTGTGTTTAACAACCCACTGTTTCATTTTAATTGAAAGCCAGAAAGCATAAATTCCCAGAGTAACAATGGTTAAAAGAAACCATTTGATGTAGTTACCAAAAAGCTGAGCACCGTTGCCATCAAATATAAGCTGCTTTCCATCGATAATAGTGTGCTTTGCGTACCAAGATTCTTTTATGCATATAGCCCAAGGCAAAGCCAATCCAAGCGTAAAGATAATGATAACGCCCTGCAAAATTCCTATGCCTATCATTCCAAGAAGTCCGCCTGTAAATTTAGATTCCATAGTATCCCCTTTCAAAAGTAAAATAAAAAAGTGCGCCAACCGAAGTCAGCGCACCGAAAAACGCAGACTCCAATTGTCGCCAAACAAATTTCAAGTAAATATACGGATATTCATCCTACAAACTAACTTGATGGAATTTGCGTTTTTACCAAATTCATACTGTTAGTTTGTATAACGAAAAAAGGTATAATTCACCCTTTTGATAAAAAAGAAAAATATCCCTATAAATACTTATGAAATTTGTTTGGCATTATTATTATATCACGTTTTTTGTAATTTGTAAATAGAATTGCTGAAAAAAACTTGCCATTCTGCGCGGATAATAGCATTATATTCTGAAATAAATGATAATTGATGGGCTTATACTCCTTACTCGCAACGCCTCTTCGCTACGCTTGATGCTGTGTGCTTCGCACTTTGTTGTGTTACACACAACGCTCGCGGAGCAATCTTCACAGACTCGCTTGCAAGCGAGCTTGCAGACTCTCTCTGCGTCGATTATCTGGTGCAGGTAACAACCCTATGGTCGGAATGACAGTAGCAGTTGCGGTTGCAATTGAAGAAGCTTCCAAATAATTTTAGTGTGGCATCTTTGGGCTATAACCGCCGTTTTCCGACAAGCTCGCAATAGCCTTCTATTGCTTCGGCCGTAAGAACGACGCTTCTATCTCCAAATCTGCTCACCCGAAAATAATTTGGAACGCAAATAAGATTTGCCGCTTCGGCAACTGCAATGAAATTCACCTTTGGTGATTGAAATTCTTGCTACGCAAGATTGAAATGACGGCAAGCCGTCTTGAAATGCTCCCCGAAAAATCGGGGAGCATATTTATCTTTAGGAAAAAGAAGGTGAATTTTATTTCAAGAAACGCATAGCGTTTCATTTCAAGCGCGTAGCGCATTTCAAGGCAACTCGTTGCCACATCGGCGAAGCCGAGCTTCTCAAGCTATAAAAGCTGGACACATCATTTGGGAGAAATCCTTTGTGACGGTGTCTTTTTTCGATATAAGGAAAATATCATTCATCAAGAAATTTAATAGATGTTTTGCGTTGTTTTTTAAAAAATATAAACAGCGGGGTAAAGTGGCAGAAATTTCTAAAAGGCGGCTATCCCGAAAAATCCTCTTCTATCCATTTTTTAATGACTTTGTAATGACTCCTGGGCGTTGGGAGCATACCCTCAAGCCGTTTATACATATAGCGGTCAAAGCGCCTTGCGTAGCCGTATAAAACGTCAGGCGGAACGAGCTCTCGAAGCTTTTTATATTGCTCCGCGCTAATTGCAAGAGTATCGCAACCGGGGATTTCGATAGGGAAAAACTTTTCCTCAAGATAGGGAAGAGAATCCTCGATTTCGGCGGCGGTTTTTGGTGTTTTTTTGATTTCTGGCAAAATGCACCCGTCGCTCTCTTCCGTTTCTTCGGGTTTTCGCACAAGCGCGCGAATGCCTTTCTTTTTCTCCTCGCTAGAATTGCATTTTTCAATTAAATGCATATCGTATAGCTTTCTGTATACTCTTATTACGGTTCTTCTTGAAATTCCGATAAGCTTTGCAAGGTATTCCTGCGAGCCGTAAAAAACACCTATAGCGCCTTTTGTAAACGAATATATAAGAGCGTACACGGCAAGCTCGTTAGGCGAGAGTCCAAGTTCTAGCATAAAGTCGTGTACGTGGTAATTTGTGTTGTTTTTATTTGCGGTTTTGTTCATTAAATCTCCTGTTTTTTGTGCTTTTTATTTTATTGTAACACAATAAATGTACCGAGTAAGTATAGTACCCCTCCAAAGATTTTTTAAAAAATATACTCGTTTTTGTGCAAAGTATACAAAAAACAGCCCTTTTTTGAGGGGTCAATTTTTATTGGTATTAAAAGAGTAATAAATGGGACAGTTAAAAGAGTTGAAAATTGAAAGTTGAAAATTGAAAGTTGAAAGTTAAAAAAACAGCTTCATACTAACAAAAAAGCCTTCCCGACGGGGAAGGTGGATTTGCCGCAGGCAAAGACGGATGGGGCATACTTTTTTCTTTTTCGCATTGCGCTCGTCTTTATGTAAGAAAGAGAGTAAGTATTATTTATTTATTATTTATTTATTGTGTGACAAAATGGCACAGTTTATGTGACAAAATGGCTCAACTTGTGTGACACTTGCTTGTCACATTTTAAATTTTCACAAAAAAGGGAGGACCGCTTTATCGCGTTATCCTTAACGGAGAACACGGTAAAATTAAGTTTGCCCTTGTGGGCAACGGGAGCTATCTTGATAGCGAAGTTCGTTTTGTGAATGAAGCTTCGCCTTGTGGCGAAGAAAACCAAAAGTTTTCAAGACTGCTTTAAGGGGGGATTTTTATTCAGAAGTTAAATAAATACTATATAGATACGACGGAATGAGAAAACGGAAAATAAAACAAAATACGATTTAAAAGAAGAAAAGCGTTAAATTTTCAACTTCAATTAAATTAACAAGGAACAAAGAAAAAATCGGGGCAAATATTACCCCGATTTAAAAATATTCATTTTGTTTTCGGTCTTGTAGAAATTTCGCAGCCGTTATACACCTGAGTATGCGGAAAATCCGCCGTCAATAGGTAATACAACGCCCGTGATAAAGCTTGAAGCCGCATCGCAAAGGAAGAACATAAGTCCGCCGAGAAGCTCGTCGGATTCGCCAAAGCGGTTCATAGGCGTGCCGCGAAGAATTTTGCCAGTTCTTGCGGTGGGTGTGCCGTCTGGGTTGAAGAGAAGGGCTCTATTCTGGTTTGAAACGAAGAAGCCGGGAGCAATTGCATTTACCCTGATACCCGTGTTAGCAAAATGGACTGCGAGCCACTGTGTGAAGTTTGAAACCGCAGACTTTGCCGCGCTGTATGCGGGGATTTTCGTAAGGGGGCGAAAAGCGTTCATTGAAGAGATATTGATAATATTGCCGCCCTTGCCGGATTTTGCCATATCAAGTGCAAAAACCTGAGTCGTAAGGAAAGCCGCAGTTACGTTTAGGTCGAAAACGAACTTGAAGCCTGAGTCGGAAAGAGAGAAGAAGTCTTGAACGTCGGGGTTTTCAAGAGCTTCTGCGTCAAAATACTCGTTTGCGGTTGTTGCCTTGGGGTTGTTTCCTCCTGCACCGTTAATAAGAATATCGCAAGGACCGAATGCCTTGTCAACTGCTGCTTTAGCTTCAAGAAGGCTCGCCTTTTCAAGACAGTTTGCCTTAACGGCAATAGCCTTGCCGCCTGACTGTCTGATTTCCTCGGCAAACTTTTCTGCCGCGTCAACGTTGATGTCAAGAAGTGCAACCTTTGCGCCGCAAGCCGCAATTGCTTTGGCAAAATCGGAGCAGAGAACTCCGCCGGCACCGGTAACGACGGCGCATTTGTCAGAAAGGTCAAGATTAAAAGGTAAATTCATTTTTTATCTCCTAATTACTTATTTTTATTCTTTTCGAGAGTATCCCAAACACCGAGCATATACATAATGCCGAGCGCTCTATCGTAAAGTCCGTAACCTGGGCGTACCGTGCCCGGACCTTCGCCCCAGAGGTGTCTTCCGTGGTCGGGGCGGATATAGCCCTCGAAGCCGCCCTCGTGGTAAGCCTTGAGTATATCTATAATACCCGTGTCACCGTCACAGTCGCGGTGGCTTGCTTCTGAGAAGTCGCCGTTCTCAAAGTGTTTAACGTTTCTGATATGAGCGAAAGCAATTCTTGAGCAGTGCTTTTTTACGATTTCGGCAACGTTGTTTTTGGGATTTGCGTTAAGGCTTCCCGAGCAGAGAGTCAAGCAGTTGTATTTATCGTCAACCATTTTTAAAAAGCGGTCAATGCTAGCTTCGTCAACGAGAAGACGGGGAAGTCCGAAAATATCCCACGGCGGATCGTCCATATGAATTGCCATCTTGACGTCGCACTCGCGGCAGGTGGGCATAAGAGCTTCAAGGAAATACTTAAGGTTCGCCCAAAGCTTTTCCTTATCAACGTCGGCGTATGCCTTGAAAAGCTCGTCGAGCTTTGCCATACGCCCAGGCTCCCAGCCCGGAAATGACATATTGTATTTTTCGGTGAAGTCAAGAATGTACTTCGCCATTGCGTTATAGTCGTTCTGAATCATATTCTTTTCATAGAAAAGAGCAGTAGAGCCGTCACCAACCTCGTGGAAGAGATTGCTTCTCGTCCAGTCGAAGATGGGCATAAAGTTATAGCATATAACCTTAACACCGAATTTTGAGAGGTTTCTTATCGTAGTTTTGTAGTTTTCGATATACGTATCCCTTGTGGGAAGACCGATTTTTATATCGTCGTGTACGTTTACGGACTCAACGACGTCAATATTGAAGCCGTACTCGTCGCACTGTCTTTTTACCTCGGCGATTTCCGCCTCTTCCCAGATTTCGCCGGGCATCTTGTTGTGGAGCGCCCATACGATACCCGTAACACCGGGAATCTGCTTGATGTCCGAGAGCTTGATACGGTCGTTACCCTCACCGTACCAACGGAAAGTCATTTGCATAAGATTTCTCCTTTATATCAAGATTTTTTTATCGTGTGAATTATAGGCTGCAAGAATAAGCCTTATAACGCTTGCGGCAGACTTAAGACTTACGGGCATATCTCCGCCCGTTTCAATTTTTTTATAAAATTCCTCTATAAGCTTTGGATGGCGCGTGCCGTAATAATCCTTGCCTATGATGCTTTTTTCCAAAGGAAAGGGTATCTTTTCGCCGTTTACGTATAAATCTGAGCTTCGTATTTCGATTTTATAGCTTTTAGACCTTAAAACAACGCAGGTTGTATCGGGTGCTGCTGCCGCCGTGGTTACGAAAAAGTTTGCTTTCGCGCCTGAGTCAAATTCAACCAAGCCTTCCGCTGTATCCTCAACCTCTATTACGTCTTTTAAGTGATGGTTTGAGACGGTTCCCGTAATGCTTTTAGGCTCGCCTAAGAGTGACGTGAGAATATCGAGGGTATGTATCGCTTGATTTATCATAGCGCCGCCGCCCTCAGATTTCCATTTTCCGCGCCAGTCGCTTTCCTTATAATAATTTTCGTCGCGGTACCAGAAAACAGTTGCGTAGGCATTGAAGCTTTCGCCTGATTTTTCAATTAAGTCCTTTGCGTAAAGGTAGGAGTTGTTAAAGCGGTTCTGAAAGCAGACGCAAGCCTTTGCAGAGCTTTTTTCTTCCGCCTCTATCATTTCGTCAATTTCGGAAAGCGAGATACACATAGGCTTTTCAAGTAAGACGTTTACGCCGTGTGCGAGTGCTTCAACCGTCATTTTTGCGTGAAGATAGTGCGGTGTGCAGATATGAACGGCATCAAGCTCCTCGTTTTCGAGCATTTCGGAAAAGCTTTGGTATATTTTTGCATCGGGTGCGTATTCACGTGCCGCCTCCTCAGCGCGCTCGCGGCGCACGTCACACAGTGCCACGATTTTCGTGCCCTTGGTGTGCAGGAGCGAAGTTAGATGAACGTAGGAAATAGCACCGCAGCCGACGAGGGCAGTTTTAAAGATATTTTTCATTTTGACTTAACCTCAATAAGTACCGGATAAATTCGTTGGAGAAGAGGATGCAGATATATTTTCGCGCGGTTTTGATAAGGCTATGCGCTTTTTTAATTCCTCATAGAAAAGCTCGTCGTCAAAGGGAAGCGTGATTTCCTTATCAAGCCACGAGGAAAGATGCATCGCGTTTGCAAGCATAACACCGTAAAGTCCGTCCTCCGCAGGTGCGTAAAGCTCTGCTTTTCCGAGAATTGCGTCGCAAACGTTTGAGAGAATGCCCCAGTGCTGAGGGCCTGAGTTTTCAAAGCGCTCGGTCGTAGTTTCGTAATCAGGGGTACGGAAGCCCTCTTTTGCGGTATAGCAATGCTCGCGCTCGTCAACTTTAAGCTTTTTGTGGGTAAGTGTAAGCTTACCGCCGCCCTCGTAAATAAGAGTTCCGAGAGTTCCCGTTATCTCGAAGCGGTTAGTTCCCGGTGCGTCTGCCGTAGTGGTGATAAACACTCCCGTCGCGCCGCCCGGATATTCGCAATAGCAGGTAACGTCGTCCTCGACCTCAATATCGTGCCATTTGCCGAAGTGGCAGAATGCACGCAATTTCGTCGGCATCATTCCGACTATCCATTGGAAAAGGTCGAGCTGATGGGGAGCTTGGTTGTAAAGAACTCCGCCGCCCTCGCCTGCCCACGTTGCGCGCCAGGAACCGCTATCGTAGTAATACTGAGACCTGTACCAGTCGGTGATTATCCAGTTCGTTCTCTTGATTTCACCGAGCGCTCCTGATTTAATAATATCACGCATTTTTATAAACGCGGGGTTCATTCTTTGGTTGAACATAATTCCGAGAAGCTTGTTGTAGCTTTTTGCCTCTTCGAGCATTTCCTTTACCTGAAGAGTGTAGACGCCTGCGGGCTTTTCGACAACACAGTGAAGCCCCGCTTTCAGCGCTTTAACGGCAAGCTCGGGGTGGATATAATGCGGAGTGCAGATTACGGCACAGTCGCAAAGCTCCGATTTGTACATATCATCTGCATTTTCAAAATATCCAATACTATCACCGTACTTTTCTTTGAAAAATACAAATTTTTCGGGATTTACGTCGCAAACCGCCGTAATAATTCCGTCGGGAATTTTACCGGCAAGAAAGTTTCTTGCGTGTGCCGTTCCCATATTTCCGCATCCGACAATACCAAATCTTACCTTGTCCATATTTTGTTTTCTCCTTCGGAATATCCGCTTTCAAGAAGTAATTTTTTCAAGGCGCTTGCCGCAAATGAAAAGGCTTCTTCGTTAGAGCTGAAGCTGTATTTTCCGCGCAGCTCGTGCCCGTCGATAGTTTTGTAAGCGTCGAAAATATGAAGGTGCGGCTCAAGGGTTAAATAAACCTTGGCATCGGTTTTTTCGTCTATCATATTTATTATTCTCGCGATTTTGCCTTCCCCTTCGCCTGCGGGGACTATTGCTTGCTCCGCAAAAATTGCGTCCTTGACGTGCATATACATAAAGTTTATAAATGAAGCCTCTATTCCCGAAAGCACGTCGCAGCCTGCCATTCTGTAGTTCGCCGGGTCAAAAATCGCATACAGGTCCGGGTTTCCCTGGAGAAGCTCTGCAACCTCTCTTGGCGCTTCGCCGTATATCTTTGCCTCGTTTTCGTGACAGAGCCTTACACCGTGCTTCCTTGCTTCCGCTGTCATTTCGGAAAGGCGCGCGAAAACCTCGCTTTTGTATTTTTCGCTCTCGCCCTTGGGGATAAAGAAGCTGAATATTCTTATATTTTCAGTGCCGAGAATTTCTGCGGCTCTGAGCGCCTTTTTAAAAAGCTCAAAGTGAGGCGCAAAATCATCCTCAATTTTATATTTGCCTATAGGAGAGCCGAGAGAGTTTACCTTTATGCCGTTTGCATCAAGCTCTTTTTTTATAGCAAAAAGCTCCTCTTCGCTATGCTCAAGAATACCGCGCCCGTCGATATTTCGCGGCTCGATATGATAAATTCCGTTTTGGATAAGGGCGTTTATTTGTCCTGAAAGGCTCGGAGAAGCCTCGTCGGCAAATGCCGAAAGTATAAATTTTGCCATAATTATCTGTATGCCTTAAAGATGGGGAAGAGATTGTCAAAGCTCGTTTTCATCTGTGCGAAAACGTCGCCAAGGTCGGGTGCGTTGTCCTGCTCTATGTATGCATTTTTGACACCGTAGCTCTCGCAAAGCGCAACAAGCTCGGTAAAGTCAATAATACCCTCGCCGCAAGGACACATAGAAAGAGGGCCGTTTGCCGCTTTTTTCATATCCTTGAAGTGAATATCGGTAACTCTTCCTGCTTCGCAAATTCTCTTAAGGTAGCCTACCGTATCAACGCCTGCATAGCGCGACCAGTAAACGTCGTGCATAAATTCCATCTCGGGAGCTTCCTCAATAAGCACGTCGTAAATACAAGTGCCCTCAAGGGGTGCAAATTCCCAGCTATGATTATGATAGGTGAACTTAAGTCCCGCGTCACCAATTTTCTTTATCGGCTCGCGCATATCCTTGATAAACTGACGGACACCCTCAACCGACTCTCTGTATCTTGGAGGCATACTGCCGATACCGATAAGGCTTGCGCCTATCGTTTTATGAAAATCAATTTCCTTTTCCGTGAAGTTCAAAACGTTTTCGGGATTTCTGTGCGTCGCGGGAATTACAAGCCCTGACTCGAGAATGCAGGACTTTACGATTTCTGCATCAACGTCGTAAGTGCCCGAAAGCTGCGCGGATTCGTAGCCGATTTCCTTAAGCTTTAAAAAAGTGTTTCTTAGCGATTTTGCATCAGTACATTCCGTTCTTACGGAATACATTTGTGCGCCGAGCTTCATATAAAAAATCTCCAAAGCGGCTTTTTTTAATTCAATTTTACCATACATAAACAAAACTTGCAATACTTTTAAATAAATTTTTATTGTAAACATTGCAAAAAACTATTGCAAAAATTGCTCGGTTGTGATAGAATATACACGGCGAATTTTGCGCTAAATTTTGAAAACGGAGTGCCACGGGGCTAATGAATCAAAAAATCAGTATAGATTTCGGAAAATTTCATTATTCATACGGTACGAGTCTGCCAAAGCCAAACGACTTGAACGTCAGGCATTGCCACGACTTTTACGAGATACTTTACGTAATCGACGGTAAGGGAAAATTCGTTATCGAGGGCAGGGAATACTCCCTTTCACCCCACACTCTCGTCGTTATTCCGCCGCTTGAGTATCATTACGTCGATTTGAATCCCGGCACCGCTTATGAGCGCTGCGTTTTGCACTTCACCGACGGTGACGTTCTTTTGGAGTGCCGCGATTTGCTTCAGAGCTTTAAGAGAAACGGCGGGGAAGACGCAAATTTCTATATTTCAAATATGAACTCGACACCGATAGTGTCGATTTTCGAGCAGCTGGAGTATTCCGAGAATATTCCCGAAGCTCAAAGACTTTTCTATATGAAAATGCTCGTCTCGGAGCTTATCGTGCTTCTTTCCGCAACGAATTGCGATAAAATCACCCTTGAAGACGCGGACCTCGGAGCAAGGGTTATAAGATACTTAAACGAGCATATCGAAAAGGATATAAGCCTTGACAGGCTTGCGAAAAGATTTTTCGTAAGTAAGTATTATCTTTGCAGGGCTTTCAAGCGCCGCAACGGAATTTCCGTTCACGGCTATGTAAACCAAAAGCGCGTTATGTATGCAAAGCAGCTCATTGAATCGGGTGAAACCGCATCACGCGCTGCTTATCGAGTAGGCTTTGGTGATTATTCCGCATTTTACCGCGCTTACGTGAAAATCGTAGGCAAGTCGCCGACGGCATAGGGGGATTTATGGAATATAAATTGCTTGATAAAATAAATTCGCCTGAGGATTTAAAGGCTATTCCCGAAAAGGAAATGCCTGCGCTTGCTAAGGAAATACGCGCGTTTCTCATTGAAAATACGGAGCTTACGGGCGGACATCTTGCTTCAAATCTCGGTGTGGTTGAGCTTTCGCTTGCGCTTCACAGAGTTTTTGATTCCCCTAGCGACCACATAATTTTTGACGTCGGGCATCAGTCCTACGTTCACAAAATCCTCACGGGCAGACGAAATGAATTTGAAAAGCTCAGACGCGCAGGGGGACTTTCGGGCTTTACCTCTATGAAAGAAAGCGAACACGATGCGTTTGGAGCAGGGCATAGCTCGACCTCTGTTTCCGCGGCTCTAGGCTTTGCGGAGGCGGATTTATTAAAGGGGAATAAGGCTTATACGGTTGCCGTTATGGGTGACGGCGCATTTACGGGCGGTATGGCTCACGAGGCTATAAACAACTGCCGCCCCGAGCTTCCTCTCATTATAATTCTCAACGACAACGGAATGTCGATTTCCGTTAATAAGGGTGCGTTTGCCGGCTATCTTTCAAAAGTCAGATTTTCAAAGGGCTACAGACGCTGGAAGCGCGGAACAAAGTCTGTTATTCACAAAATTCCGCTTCTCGGAAAACCGCTTAGCGCAACTCTTTCCTTCTTTAAAAACAGAATTAAAAATATGTTCTTCTCCCCGAACTATTTTGAGGATTTGGGGCTTTATTATATCGGTGCGATAGACGGAAACGACTATAAAAAGGTCGAGGCGGCGCTTCTTGAGGCTAAGACTCTCGGAGAGTGCACGATAATCCATATTAAGACCAAAAAGGGCAAGGGATATGCGCCTGCGGAAAAAAATCCCGACGATTTTCACAGTGTTTCCGCTTCATCTTTGCCTGAAAAGCCGCACTTTAATAAAATTTTTGCCGAAAAGCTTATGGAAATTGCGGAAAATGATAAAAGCGCGGTTGCCGTTACCGCCGCTATGGGCATAGGCACGGGACTTTGGGAATTTGAAAAGAAATTTCCCGAACGTTATTTCGACGTCGGAATTGCCGAGCAGCACGCATTGACGTTTTCGGCAGGGCTTGCGGCAAACGGTATGAAGCCCTTTGCGGCAATTTATTCAACCTTTCTTCAAAGGGGATACGACAGTATAGTTCACGATATCGCGCTTCAGGGCTTGCCCGTTAAAATTATGATAGACAGAGCCTCGCTCGCGCTTTCAGACGGCGCAACGCATCACGGAATTTTTGACGTGGCTTTCCTTTCTCACGTGCCCGGAGTTGAGCTTTATTCCCCTATAACGCGCGACACCTTAAGGCTCGCGCTTGACGAGGCGCTTGTGAGTAAAAATCCTACCGCAATAAGATATCCCAACGCAGCGGAGGACGACGGTGTTATCGCGGCACTTTATAAAAACGGAGCGCCCGAAAAGCTCGGAATTGCAACAAGCTTTAAGCCTGGCGAGGCACGCAAAATCTTTATATGCTACGGAAGCATAACGCCTAAAGTCGTTGAGGCTATGAAAATCCTTGAAGATAAGAATATTCAAGTCGGCGTAATAGCAATCGAAAAGCTGCGCCCGTACAAAGCGGCGGCAGAGCTCATTCTTCCGTTTATTTCCGGTGCAGAAAAGATTGTTTTCGTCGAAGAGGGAATTAAAAGCGGGGGTGCTGCCGAGGCTCTTCGCGAGGAGCTTATAGGGCTTGGCTATAACACGGAAAATTACGGGATAGTCGCAATAGACGATAATTTCGCAAGCCCCGACGAGTGCGTTGATTTGTATGATTATCTTGGAATGTCGCCCAAGGCGCTTTCTGAGCATTTTATCTAAAATTCGGAGTAAAATATGATTGTAAACTTTTCCGATAAGGAAATACAAGCCTCTGTGGCAGAGGTGCGCTCACGTCTTTCGGGGCGCGAGCATTTCGCTTACGTTTATACCTTCGGCTGCCAGCAAAACGAGGCGGACAGTGAAAAAATACGCGGAATTTTAAGGGCAATCTCCTATACCGTTACCGATAGCCCCGATTCTGCGGATATAGTTATCTTAAACACCTGCGCCGTAAGACAGCTTGCGGAGCTTAAGGCGCTTTCTATGATTGGTAACTTTAAAGAAAAAAAGCGCAATAATCCCGATTTTATTTTAGGAATTGCCGGTTGTATGGCGGCGGAATCGCACGTTGTTGAAAAAATAAAAAAATCCTTCCCTTACGTGAACTTTACGGTAAACCCCGGAATGATATATAAGCTCCCCGAGCTTGTCCTTGCGTCACTTTTGGGAAGCCCGAGAAAATTCGTTCTCGATGCCGATAATACAAACGTTATCGAAGACGTTGAGCCTATAAGGCGCTCAAATTCAAAGGCTTGGGTTTCGGTTATGCACGGGTGCAACAATTTCTGCTCGTACTGTATCGTGCCTTACGTAAGAGGCAGGGAAAGAAGCCGCGAGAGCCGTGACGTTATCGCGGAGTGCCGCGAGCTTATAAATCTTGGCTACAAGGAAATCACGCTTCTTGGGCAGAACGTAAATTCATATAAAAGTGATATGGATTTCGCGGCTCTTTTAAGGAAAATTGCGGAAATTCCCGGAGACTTCATCGTAAGATTTATGACGAGCCACCCGAAAGACGCATCTGACGAGCTTATTTCTCTTATGGGCGAGTACGGTGGGAAAATCGCGCCGCACTTCCATCTTCCCTTACAGTCGGGAAGTGACAGAGTGCTAAAGGCAATGAACCGAACCTACGATATGGAAAGATACTTTTCGATAGTTGAGAAGCTTCGCCTTGCCGTTCCCGATATAGCCATAACTAGCGATATTATCGTAGGCTTCCCCGGGGAGAGCGACGAGGATTTTGAAGAAACTATGGAAGCTCTTGAAAAAATCCGCTTCGATATGGTGTATTCGTTTAATTATTCGCCGCGCGAAGGTACTAAGGCTTCAAAAATGGAAAACACGGTGTCAGACGATAAAAAATGCGAGAGAATGACGCGTCTTTTGAAAAGGCAGACGGAAATCTCACGTGAAATGAATGAAAAATATCTTGATACGTGGCAAAGAGTGCTTATCGACTCGTGTGATTGCAAAGACGGAAAGAAAATTTACAACGCGAGAACCGCGACGAATAAGCTCGTTCATATTGAAAACGACGGTGAGCTTCCGATAGACGAATTTATTACGGTTAAAATAGACCGAATAGGCGCATTCGACCTTTTCGGCAAAGAAATAAAGTGAGGAAATAAAAATGACTAAGATTATTGAAATTGCACACACGCTCGGTGAGGAAATCGCAAAGAGCGAGGAAATGAAAAAGCTCGAAGCGGCAAAGGCAAGCTTTGACGCGGATAAGGAGCTTCAGGAAAAATTAAGCGAATATGAAACTGACAGACTTCTTCTCGGACAGGAGTTTGCGAAGAATACTGAGGATGCAGACGAGATAGCTATAGCTAATCTTAAGGCGAGAATTGAGGAGCTTACCTCAGAGATTTCCAAAAATCCGAACTATATAGTTTTCGCGGAGGCGCAGAACGGACTTAACGCGCTTATGGCTTCCGTTAACGCGGAGATAAAATTCTGCATTACGGGCGAGCGCCCCTCGTCCTGTACTCACGACTGCTCCACTTGCGGCGGTTGCTCTCACTGATAAAGTTTCAAAGCCCTCGGGCATTAAGGAGAAAAAATGGCAGAAGTTATAGAAAAACGCAAGGACGTCGGTAAAACGACGCCTATGATGGAGCAATATCTTGAGATAAAGCGCGAGTATGAGGATTTTATACTCTTTTACCGTCTTGGCGACTTTTACGAGTGTTTTTTCGACGATGCGCTTATAGCCTCGCGCGAGCTTGAATTGACTCTCACGGGAAGAGATTGCGGAGAGGGCAGACGTGCGGCAATGTGCGGAGTTCCTTTTCATAAATCTGACGTCTACGTAGGCAAGCTCGTTGAGCGCGGATACAAGGTTGCAATATGCGAGCAGGTCGAAGACCCGAAGACTGCGCAAGGACTTGTCAAGCGTGACGTCGTCAGAGTCGTAACTCCCGGTACTATTACCGACAACGGACTTCTTCGCGAGGGAGAGAATAACTATCTTCTCTCAATAGCTTTCGGGCGCGGCGGTGCGGGACTTGGCTTCCTCGATATTTCAACGGGTGCGCTATCTGCTACCTTTTGCGAAGAAAAGAATTATGCCGACAGACTTTTAAACGAAATTGCGGCGTATCAGCCGAAAGAGGCGATAATTAACGTTTCGCGCGATGCATATCCCGAGCTTTCCGCCTTTCTTACAGATAGATTTCATACTCTTATAACGGATAACGTTAAGTCCTTTTTCGACTATGACAAGGCGCGCGAAAGAGTAAAGTATTCTTTTGGCGAAGAGGCGGACAAGCTTGATACGCCCGAATGCATAATGGCTACGGGAGCATTGCTTGCATATATCAGAGAAACACAAAAAACGGATGTTTCCTTTGTTAAGGATATAAACGTTTACACTCACGGACAGTTTCTCGAGCTTGACGTTAATACAAGACGTAATCTCGAGCTTTGCGAGGCTCTCCGCACGAAAGAGAAGCGCGGCTCGCTCCTTTGGGTGCTTGATAAAACTAAAACCGCAATGGGCGCGCGTCTTATTCGCTCGTGGATTTTGAAGCCGCTTCTTGACCCTGCGAAGATAACGCACCGTCAAAGCGCAGTCAGCGCATTCGTTAAAAATCCGCGTGTGCGCGAGGAGCTGCGCGAGTATTTATCTAAAATCCTCGACCTTGAGCGCCTTACCGCAAAGGCGGTTTACGGAACGGCAAACGCAAAGGACTTAAGAGCTATTTCGGACAGTATAAAAACGCTTCCCACGTTGTGCTCCCTTGCATCCGATTTGAAATGCGGCATTATTAACGAAATTCTCGGAAAAGTTGACACGCTCCCCGAGCTTTCGGAGCTTCTTGAGAGCGCAATTGTTGACACGCCCCCCTACACAGTGCGTGAGGGCGGTATGATACGCGAGGGCTTCAACGGTGACGTTGACTATTACAGAAGCATTATGCAAAACGGCTCTTCCATTATGGAGAGCATAGAGGAGCGCGAGAAAAACGACACGGGTATAAGAACCTTAAAGGTCGGATATAACAAGGTTTTCGGCTATTATATCGAGGTTTCAAAGTCCTTTACGTCTAGTGTTCCTGAGAGATACATACGTAAACAAACGCTTACAAATTGCGAAAGGTATATAACGCAAGAGCTTAAGGAAATGGAAACGACGATACTTACAGCAGAGCAGAAGCTCGTTGAGCTTGAGTATATGCTTTTCACAACGCTCAGGAATTGCGTTTCCGAAAAGTGCGATAAGCTGAGAGAAGCGGCAGCTTTTATTGCCGAGCTTGACGTTTACGCGTCGCTTGCCGAGGTTGCAAGCAAGAATTCTTACGTTTGCCCCGACGTTGATTTGTCAACAGATATTTACATTAAAGACGGAAGGCACCCCGTTGTTGAAAAGTTTGTGACGGATTCCTATTTCGTTCCTAACGACACACAGCTTGATACGGATAAAAACCGTATGATGATTATAACAGGTCCCAATATGGCGGGTAAATCCACTTATATGAGGCAGGTTGCAATAATCGCGCTTATGGCGCAGATAGGCTCTTTCGTTCCCGCGCGTGAAGCCAGAATAGGTATTGTTGATAAGCTTTTCACAAGAGTCGGTGCATCTGACGACTTAGCTTCGGGACAGTCAACCTTTATGCTTGAAATGTGCGAGGTTGCATCAATACTTAAGAACGCGACGAAAAAATCCCTCGTTATTTACGACGAGGTAGGGCGCGGAACTAGTACCTTTGACGGTATGGCTATTGCACGCGCCGTGGTTGAATACACGCACTCGAAGAAAATCGGTGCAAGAACTCTTTTTGCGACTCATTACCACGAGCTTACCGATATGGAAGATAATTTCGAGGGAGTTGTGAACTATAATATTGCGGCTAAAAAGCGCGGGGATACGGTTATTTTCTTAAGAAAAATCGTGCGCGGCGGAACTGACGATTCTTACGGAATTGAGGTTGCGCGTCTTGCGGGAGTGCCTAATGAGGTAGTTCGTCGCGCTAAGGAAATTCTCCTTGAAATTGAAGGTGAAAAGGGCGGTTTTGTACCCACAGAAGCGCGCGCCAATACAAGCTCGGGATTTGATTTGTTCTCAAGTATTGAAGCATCTAAGGATAACGAGGCGGCAGACAAAATCCGTGCCGTTGATATAAACACCATTACACCTATCGAGGCTATGAATTTACTATTTGAATTAAAGAAAATTCTTTCAAAATGATTTAGTCAAGTTTTGAGGTAAACAATGTCAAAAATTAACGTATTGCCGTTTGAAATAGCTAACCTTATTGCCGCAGGCGAGGTCGTTGAAAGACCGTCCTCGGTTCTTAAGGAGCTTATCGAAAATTCAATAGACTCGGGAGCTACGAAGATAATCGCGGAAATCAAACGCGGCGGCACGGCTCTCATACGCGTAAGCGATAACGGCTGCGGTATGGAAAAAGAGGATTTGCCTATAGCTCTTCGCCGCCACGCGACGAGTAAAATAAAGGACAAATCCGACCTTTCAACCATAATGACGCTTGGATTCCGCGGTGAAGCGCTTGCAGCTATAGCTTCTGTTTCCGTGCTTACGATTATAAGTAAAACAAAGGAAGCCACTGTCGGCAATATGCTTACGGCAGAGGCGGGAGAGGTCGTTGATATTTCCGAGGTAGGAAGTGCAGACGGAACGACTGTTGTCGTTGAAAACCTTTTCTATAACGTTCCAGCAAGGCGCAAATTCCTTAAAAAAGACTCAACCGAGGCTATGAACGTTGCGGCTCTCGTTGAAAAGGTTGCGCTTTCGCGCCCCGATATATCAATTCAGCTTCTTATTGACGGAGAGGAAAAGTTTAAAACTCCCGGTGACAGCGAGCTTATAAACGCAATTTGGGCGGTTCTCGGCAAGGATTTTGCATCAAAGCTTATTAAAGTCTTTGGAGAGGCAAACGGTGTTCGCGTCTCGGGCTACGTTGGCAGAAGCGATAACGTGCGAAAGAACAGAAATCTGTTGAACATTTTTATAAACGGACGCTACGTTAAGTCGCTTACCGCGCAGGCGGCAATTGAAAAGGCTTACACCTCGTATATCGCTCCCGAGTCTTTTCCCGCGTGCGTTCTTATGCTTGATATGAACCCTGCGAATATTGACGTTAACGTTCACCCTGCAAAGCTTGAGGTTAAATTCTCAGACGAAAGAGCAGTTTTTGAAACGGTTTATTACACTGTTAAAGAGGCTCTTGAAGCATCTGAATACCGCCCCGAGATTAGCCTTCAGGCGAAAAAAAGCGAGAAAAATGCGCTTGGCGCTTTCGTTCCCGTTCAGGATACGACGCGTCACGAGCAGATGTCGCTTGGCGATAGCTTTTTTAAGAAAGAAACTGCGGAAAGCTTCATAAATAATTACCTAAATTCCGTACCTAAGACAAGTAATAAAGACTTTCGCGCGGAAGCTTCGGCAAAGCCCTCTGGCTTAGATGCATCCGTGAGCTTTTCAACAAAATACCGCGAGCCTCAAGGCGCAAAAACAACTAAAGAAAGCTTGACACCCAAGTCCTCGCTTGAGCTTCTCGAACGCTATCACGAGGCACGGGCGGAAGAGCCAAGTCTTAAGGCTTATGAGGAAAGCCCAATAAAATCCGAAAGAGATGCGGCTGTTTCGGAAATTCCCGAGGCAAAGACGGCAAAAAGCTATAAGTATGTCGGTGAGGCTTTTAATTGCTACGTTATGATAGAATACGAGGGCGCGCTTCTCATAATAGATAAGCACGCGGCTCACGAAAGAATACTTTTCGAGGATATAAAGGCGCGCTATGCTAGTGACGGAAGAGTGGCTTCTCAAAGTCTTCTCTTGCCGATAACTGTTATTTTAACTCCTGAGGAGCTTTCGTCAGCGCGTGAGTTTTCTGAGGATTTAAAAGAGGTGGGCTTCGATTTTTATATAAACGAGGGGGCTCTCGACCTTACGGCAATACCCGAAAAAATATCGGCATCCGATGCGGAAGCGCTTGTATTTGAAATGCTTACAGAGCTTTCCGAGGGCAGAGGCAACCCTAAAAATACCGACGCGATAAGGCGCGAAAAGGCTCTTTATCAGATAGCCTGCAAGGCGGCAATCAAGGGCGGCAGATTTTACGATAAGGCTCTTATAGACTGGCTTATCGACAAGGTTTTGTCCTTGCCAGATATAACCGTTTGCCCCCACGGAAGACCTATCGCCTATAAAATGAAAAAGTCAGAGCTCGACAGACAGTTCGACAGATTAAAGTGAGGATTTATGGCAAAGTTTACGTTAATAAAAAAGGAAGGCTCGGCAAGACGCGGGCGATTTGAGACCGTTCACGGCACGATAGAAACCCCTGTGTTTATGAACGTTGGCACGTCTGCGGCAATTAAAGGTGGAATTTCAACTGAGGATTTAAAAGAAGTTAACTGCCAGGTTGAGCTTTCAAATACTTATCACCTTCACGTGCGCCCGGGTGACGACCTCATTTACAGAATGGGTGGCTTGCATAAATTTTTCAAATGGGATAGGCCCATACTTACCGACTCGGGCGGATTTCAGGTTTTCTCGCTTGCAAAGCTCCGTAAAATTTCCGAAGAGGGTGTTTCCTTTAACTCGCACGTTGACGGAAAGAGAATATTTATGGGCCCTGAGGAGTCTATGCGAATTCAGTCGCACCTCGGCTCAACCATAGCTATGGCGTTTGACGAGTGCGTTGAAAACCCTGCACCGTACAGTTATGTTAAAAATTCCCACGAGAGAACGGTGCGTTGGCTTAAAAGATGCCGCGCCGAGATGGATAGGCTCAACGCGGAAGAGGGAACTGTCAATAAGCATCAGCTTCTTTTCGGTATAAACCAGGGCGGAACGTACGACGACTTAAGAATTGAAAATATGAAGGCCATACGTGAAATCAACTGTGACGGCTATGCTATAGGCGGACTTGCTGTTGGCGAGGATATAGACGTTATGTATCACGTAATCGAGGTCGTTGAGCCTTATATGCCCGAGGACAAGCCGCGTTATCTTATGGGTGTCGGAACACCGCAGAATATCGTTGAAGCGGTGCACCGCGGGGTTGACTTTTTCGACTGTGTAATGCCATCAAGAAACGCTCGCCACGGAAATCTTTTCACCTGGCGCGGAAAGATAAATCTTCTCAACGAGAAGTATATGGAAGATGCCCGTCCCATTGCAGAAGAGTGCGGCTGTCCCGCTTGCAAAAACTACTCGCGCGCTTATATCCGCCATCTTTTCAAGGCAAAAGAAGCGCTTGGTATGCGCCTTGCCGTTCTTCATAACCTTTATTTTTACAACGAGCTTATGCAGAAAATCCGCGACGCGCTTGACGAGGACAGATACGAGGAGTTTTATCAGGAATATAGAATACTTCTCGGAGAGAGAAGAAAAGACTAATATACTACCTTTAGATAGGAAGAGGACAAGAATTTTTAAAATTTCTCGTCCTCTTTTTTGACAACTACTGACACCAAAGCGATAATGTTTTTCTCAATTTCTCAAGCTTTATTGACAAATTTGCATAACTGTGATAGAATATACACATCACACGAATTGAATATTTTTATCTCGAAAACGGGAAAATACTTTGGTAAAAAGTGTTTTCTCTCTTTTCTCTTTCCGTTTTCGGGGAGCAATTCGTGTGACAACAATTGAGAGGGAAGCATTTTTTCGGTGCGTTCCTTTTGGAGCGCACTTTTTATATGCGTATAGGGGTATATATGAACAAAGATATTCCAAAAAAGATAATAGATATTACCGGCGTAGAACTTACGTCTGGAAAGCCTACTGTTTGTCTTGGAAACGGAGAGCAGGACTTTTAGTGTTGTTGCGACGAATGTGACTACTATTTGCTTTGTTTTTCCGAAGTCGATTAAAAAAGCAAAGAAATTAACTTTATATTATAACTGTAGTAAAAGCCACATAATTTAATCTTTATAAGAGCTTCAGCGGTATTTTCAGCGAGGATTGATACTATATTGGATTTTTCTCTAAACCGCTTGATATTCTGTGAATTACGTGGTATAATAGATATGCTCAACAAAACTTAATATACAAAATTAGCGGTATTTTTCTTTTACGGGGATATTATACCCTTTTTTAGCCACAACTATCTTTGGAATTTGGTAAAAATGCAAACTCCACTGGGTAGTTATGGCATCAAAAATGCCCTAATTTTATTTTAGTTTTGTTGAGCGACAAATCGGAGTTTGCGTTTTTAGGTGCGGTGACTTCGGTTGCCGCACTTTTTGATTTTTAAGGAATACACCGACGAGGAAGAAAAAATGAGCAATTATAGCGAAATAAGAAAACAAGATATTGAAAATTCTAACGGTAAGGATTCTTTCGAGGGGACGTCAAACGAGAATCGCGAACTTTTCAAACGCGCAATATCAGAAGCTTTTGACTCGAAAATTCGTAAATTTGAGGAAGAAACCAAGAATATGGAAACACCGCCGCCAAGCAAACGGCATAAGATACGAATGAATCGTCTGTTTCGCGAACGTGTCGGCGGCGTTTTTCTGCCGTTTCCCGAAGTGGACAATTTTTATGAGAGAGTGCGAAGTAGGCTTATAGTAAAACTCAAAAACAAACAATATTCTCCCTAGACGCGAAGAATACAAACGCGAAAGATAAAAAAATACGAGAAACACCGTAAAGTTTCTCGTATTTTTTGCAAAGCAAAGCTTTGCCTTATGCTTTATTAACTGAGCCGAAAAGCTCCATCTTTTCGCGAACGGTTGCTTTGATTGCTTCAACACCGGGAGCGAGAAGCTTTCTCGGGTCAAAGCCCTTGCCCTCAAGGTCCTTGCCTGCTTCAACGTACTTACGAACAGCAGCCGCGAATGCAAGCTGGCACTCGGTGTTAACGTTGATTTTGGAAACACCAAGGGAGATAGCCTTTTTAATCATATCCTCGGGAATACCCGTACCGCCGTGGAGAACGAGAGGCATATCACCTGTTTTTTTGCTAATCTTTTCAAGAGCCTCAAAGTTAAGACCTGCCCAATTTGCAGGGTACTTACCGTGAATGTTGCCGATACCTGCCGCAAGCATAGTTACACCGAGGTCGGCAATCATTTTGCACTCATCAGCATCGGCAACCTCGCCGCCGCCGATAACACCGTCTTCCTCGCCGCCGATAGCGCCTACCTCAGCCTCTAGAGAAAGTCCCTTGCTGTTGCAAACCTCAACAAGCTCACGGGTTTTAGCGATATTTTCCTCTATTGGATAGTGAGAACCGTCAAACATAACGGAAGAAAATCCTGCTTCAATGCACTTGTAAGCTGCCTCGTATGAGCCGTGGTCAAGATGGAGCGCTACGGGAACGGTGATACCGAGAGTTTTAATCATTCCGTTAACCATACCGACAATGGTATTGTAGCCGCACATATATTTTCCTGCGCCCTCGGAAACGCCAAGAATAACGGGGGACTTGAGTTCTTCAGCTGTTTGAAGAATAGCCTTCGTCCATTCAAGGTTGTTGATGTTGAACTGTCCTACGGCGTAGTGGCCTGCTTTTGCTTTTTCAAGCATTTCCTTTGCAGAAATTAACATAAGTAATCTCCTTTTAGCTATAATTATATACATATATATTATAGCTTGATAAAAGTGAAAAATCAAGAGAAATGGCGAAAATAAAGAAGAAATATTGCAGTTTTTTGAAAATTCCAATAAACTTTTTTAAAAAGACTTGAAATTTTCTCGAAAATGTTGTACAATAAACATACTGTGACGAAAGAATATGCAAATTTACCGTCTTAATAAGAGATGCCGCGGCGGGTGAAAGCGGCAGTCGGGATTTGCTTTCCGCTTTCCGAGTATTCTGCGAGGAGCAGAGGTCCTGGGCGCCTTAAGCTCTTTCGAGTGATGCGCTTTTGCGCATAATTTGGGTGGCAACACGGAGTTATTCGTCCCATTTGGGTGAATGGCTCTTTTTTTGTTTTAGCTAAATTTTCGTAAAAAAGAAAAGGAGATATAAAATGATTGACATTAAGTTTTTAAGAGAGAATCCCGATGTTGTTAAACAGAATATCAAAAACAAGTTTCAGGATTCAAAGCTTCCCCTCGTTGACGAGGTTATAGCTCTTGACGAGGAGCTTCGCGCTAACAAGAAGCATTGCGACGACCTTCGCGCAAACAGAAACAAGGTTTCAAAGTCCATAGGCGCGCTTATGGGACAGAAGAAGTTTGAAGAGGCTGAGGAGGCTAAGAAGATAGTTGCGTCTCAGGCAAAGGAGCTTGCTGACACCGAAGCAAAGGTTCTCGAGCTTGAAGAAAAGGTTGAAAAGATTATGATGACGATACCCAACATCATAGACGCAAGCGTTCCTATCGGAAAAGACGACTCCGAAAACGTTGAGGTAGAGAAGTACGGCGAGCCCGTCGTTCCCGATTTTGAAATTCCTTATCACACCGATATTATGGAGCGCTTTGACGGAATTGACCTTGACGGCGCAAGACGCGTTGCGGGCAACGGCTTCTATTATCTTATGGGAGATATTGCGCGTCTTCATTCCGCGGTTATCTCTTACGCAAGAGATTTTATGATAGATCGCGGCTTTACCTACTGTATTCCTCCATTTATGATTCGTTCAAACGTCGTAACGGGCGTTATGTCCTTTGCGGAGATGGACGCAATGATGTATAAAATCGAGGGTGAGGACCTTTATCTTATCGGTACGAGCGAGCACTCTATGATAGGTAAATTTATAGACAGAATTTTGCCCGAAAGCACGCTCCCCGAAACTCTTACCTCATACTCTCCCTGCTTCCGTAAGGAAAAGGGTGCGCACGGAATTGAGGAAAGAGGCGTTTACCGTATTCACCAGTTTGAAAAGCAGGAAATGATAGTCGTTTGTAAGCCTGAGGATTCTAAGGCCTGGTTCGATAAGCTCTGGCAGAACACCGTTGACCTTTTCAGAACTCTCGATATTCCCGTAAGAACTCTTGAGTGCTGCTCTGGTGACCTTGCAGACCTTAAGGTTAAGTCTATTGACGTTGAGGCTTGGTCGCCCCGTCAGAAGAAGTATTTTGAGGTTGGTTCCTGCTCGAACCTCGGTGACGCTCAGGCAAGAAGACTTAAGATACGCGTAAAGGGAAGCGAGGGCACGTATTTCGCGCATACCCTTAACAACACAGTCGTTGCACCCCCGAGAATGCTTATCGCATTCCTTGAAAACAATCTCAATGCCGACGGCTCTGTTAATATCCCCGTAGCGCTCCGTGCTTATATGGGCGGCAAGGAAAAAATCCTTCCTAAGAAATGAGGAGCATTTTAGTTCTCGCAGGCGCGTCGGGCGCGGGTAAAACGACTGTGGCAATGGAGATTTTGTCAAAGTGCGGCGATTACCGACTTATCCGCTCCGCAACGACGCGCGCGCCGAGAGGCGACGGCCACGACGGTGAGTATCTTTATTATACTGAGGAAGAGTTCAAGGCACTTATTTCGCGCGGCGAGCTGCTTGAATATATGAACTACGGTGGCAGCTTTTACGGCACGCCGCATTCCGAAATCGAGCTTGCATTTTCCGAAGGAAAAATCCCGCTTCTGATACTCAACCTTGAAGGTATAAAATCTCTCCGTGAAAAAAGCTTTGATTTTTCGGTTTTCGCGTTCTATATTTATGATGATATTAACGTAATTGAAAGGCGGCTTTACGAAAGATACCTTTCAAAAAATCCGACGGCAGATGCGCTTGAAAGCTTTTTAAAACGCAAGGCGGCGAATATCAGAGATTATTGTGCTTTGCCCGAGCTTTCGGATAAATTCGACGCTTTCGTTTTCAATAAGGAAGTTTTTGCAAGCGCTGAGCTTATTTTATCGCTTCACCGCGATTTTGCGCTCGGAAAACTGAAAAACCGCGACGAAAACTTAAAAATTGCGGAAGAGCTTGCGCTTTCCGCGAAACAGAAACAGTAATCTGCCGATAACGGCAAAATTAAAAAGAGCTGATACGGAAAAAACCGCAACGGCTCTTTTTTATATGTATTTTACTTATTCGTGTATTTTAATTCAACCTCTTCGCGCACAAGCTTTGTGAAATAAAGCGTGTAGCCGATAAATGAGGCGCTTGCGATGGAGATTACGACGCCGAACCAGGGAAGAGCAGAGCTCGTTACGGGGCTTGCCACGCCGCCCATATTTGAAAAGCTCGTTTGGGGCGCGAGATAAAGGCAGATTTCAACGAATTTCAAAAGCGCTGAGAGAAATCCTAATCCGAAAAAGATATAAAGTCGGGTTTTAAGCTCGTTGTGATAGCCAAGCTCGGTTTTTGAATATCTTTCGCTTTTCGGGGAAAGCCCCGTGTTTTCCTTAAGATAGGAATTAAGATAACGGAAGGCGAAAAGAAACGTAGCGGCAAGCAGAAGAAGCTCAATTGCCGAGAAAATAACGACGAAAATATACGAAGAAACGGCGCTTTCGTGGGAGCTTGAAAGTTTATTGCCAAGCTCAATATAGTCATATTTCGTGTGAAAGCTTACGGAAAAGACGAAGGACGTGACGGAAACAGCAGCGAATGCCGCGCCCGATATAAGAGTCGGCTTAAAGCTTTCTTCCGTGTAGGACTTAAGCTTTGAAAGCGCGAAAATGAAAAATACCGCGAAGATAAAGCTCGGGAAAATATTTATAAGGTCGGTGTCCTCAAACGCCATAGGGAGAGTGAAAACCGAAGCGAGCGCAATAAGAATAAAGGCTCTGCTTGCCGCGCGAAGCGTGAGGCGAGTTTTATATTCCTCGTCACTGCCCTCGTTTTTCAAAAATTCAAGTGAATTTGTAAATTCACCCTCCGAAAGAACGGATTTCAAAAATTTTTTTGAGCGATAAAGCCATATTGCGCCTATAGTGAAGCCGAGCGCCAAAGCGACGGTAAGCGTTAAGGGATAAAAGCGCGAAAGGGGCGCTGGGGTTATAGTTCCGTTATCTGCCGTTTTTGAGAGAAGCAAAAACTCGGGCACGGTATAAAGCGCGCATTTTGCGACAAGGAAAAATAGCGTAAAGCCTCTTAAATCCTCTGGGCGCATTTCTCGCTTTCCCGATTTCGTGAGTGAAAAGGGCGTTATAAGCGCTGAAGCCGTGCCTCTTTCTCCGAGGTGGAAGAATGCTGATGAAATATTTTTTATAAAGAATATTCCGTAAATTATTTCAAGCGTCGCGAAAACAAGCGCGAGCATCGGAAAAACGTCGTTGTCGAGAGTATTCTTCGAGCGAATGAAAACCGCAAGGAAAAACGCGGGGATTTTCATTACGGAAATAAGAGCAAGCTTTAAAGCGGAGCTCCTTGCCTCGTCGAAATAAGGAGCCATAAGGGCAGGCTTTTCGAGAAGGCGCGCAATGATAAAGAACGCAACGAAGTCGGGTAAAAGGTCGATAACCTGAATATTGGGATTAAAGAGAAAAACAAAAGCAAGTACGATTAAGGAAGCTTCTTTGCATTTTCTTTTAGCCATATTATTTTTTTCCTTTCTTCGAGTTTTTTTCCTTGTATTTTTCCATTTTGTAATTTGCGTATTCCTCGCCGCGTTTTTTCTCGTTTTCACGGAATTTATTGACGGCGGAAAATCTTGACTGCTTTTCTTCTTTCAAGAGGTCCTCTGGCATACATATACGCATATATGCCGAGTAAATTGCGGTAAGGGCATAGATAATTGCCGAGAAAGTGAAAACAAGAGATAAGAGCGCGATAACAGCAAGCACTTTCGTCGGAATAATCTTATCAAGCAAGGGAATTTCAAGAATAAGCGCAATTGAATACGCAAGCGTTATGAGAAGCCTTGCGCCGCGCGCCCTCTCCTTTAAGCGAGGAATATCAAGCTCTACGGAAAGCTTTTTAATTCCTGTGAGAAAAAGGAAGCTTAAAGCGCCGATAAGCGCGCATCTTATAATGCCGATAATACCCGTGAGCGTATCCGTGCCGAGCTTCATTCCGAACATATCGAAAAGAAGTGCGACAACCTCGTACAAGCCGAGTAGGGCAAGGGGCAGCGTCAAGTAAAAGCCGCGCTTGAAATCGGGTGTGACGCTCGCAAGCTTATACGCGCCGTATGCCATAATAAGCGCTGCGATAAGGTCGGTATACGCAAAATTGAAGATATTTAAAAGTAGGAAGTATCCTATAAATAACGTTCCGAAGCCCATTTTAAATTCCTTAATGTTAGTTTATCAAGTAAAGATTTAGCTTGCGTTTTCGTTCTGGCCGCAGCACTTTTTATACTTTTTGCCGCTTCCGCAGGGGCAGGGGTCGTTTCTGCCGACCTTTTTTGAGGAAGCTGGCTTATTGGATACGCGTGCGCGCCCGTCGAAGAAGCCCTCGCTCGTTGGCTTTGCAACCTCGACTCTTTCCGTGCTTTCAATTCTCGGAGCGACGGAGAGTATCTGACGTACCGTGTCCTCCTTGATGTCGTCAACCATCTGGTCAAACATATCCGCGCCCTCTATGCGATACATAGCGACGGGATCGCGCTGTGCGTAGGAGTTAAGTCCGATATATTCCTTAAGAGTGTCCATTGCTTCAAGGTGGTCCATCCACTTTTTGTCAACGTTCTGAAGAAGAATAACCTTTTCAACCTCGCGGAATGCGTTTTCGGGAAGTCCCGGGGCATTTTTGAAAAGCTCCTCGCGTGATTTGTGCAGAGCCAGCGCCGCCTCAACAAGCTCCTCGCGCCACGCGTCTTTATCTATTGCAAGAAGCTCGTCTTCGGTATACTCAAAGTTTTTTGAGTCACGGACAAGTCCTAAATAATGGTTTTTGAATTCGTCGAATTTATAATCCTCAGGAGTATCAACGCCGAAGCAGAAGTCAAAGGTGGATTCAACCGAGCTTCTTATCATATTGATAATCTTGTCTTTGATACCGTCGCTCGTGAGAACCTCGTGTCGCTGACTGTAGATAACTGTTCTTTGCTGGTTCATAACATCGTCATAGGTAAGAACGTTCTTTCTGCGAGAGAAGTTATTTGCCTCAATGCGCTTTTGCGCAGTTTCGATAGAAGAGGAGAGAATTTTCGCGCTTATAGGAGTGGTTTCGTCAAGACCGAGCCTTGAAACCATATTGTAAAGCCTTTCGCCCGCGCCGAAAAGACGCATAAGGTCGTCTTGAAGAGAGAGGAAGAATTTAGATTCTCCTGGGTCGCCCTGACGTCCGCTTCGTCCGCGTAGCTGGTTATCTATACGGCGGCTTTCGTGGCGCTCCGTACCGAGAATATAAAGGCCGCCTGCCTCTTTAACGGCTTCCGCCTCGGGCGCAATTGCTTCCTTGTGCTTCAAGAAAAGCTCGCGGAAGGTCGCTTTAGCCGAAAGAACCGCCTCGTCGCTTGTAACGGCGCTTCCCGTAGCCTTTGAGATAAGCTCCTCGTCGATTCCCATTTTGCGCATTTCGCGCTTTGCAAGGAATTCGGGGTTACCGCCGAGCATAATATCCGTGCCTCGACCTGCCATATTCGTGGAGATCGTAACCGCGCCAAGCTTGCCCGCCTCTGCAACTATCTCCGCTTCCTTTTCGTGATGCTTTGCGTTAAGCACTGTGTGAGGAATTCCGTTTTTCTTAAGAAGCGCCGAAAGCTCTTCGGAGCGGTCAATTGAAACCGTACCGACGAGAACGGGCTGTCCTTTCGCGTGGCATTCCTTTATCTGATTTACGATAGCGAAAAGCTTTCCCGCGCGGCTCTTATAAACCGCGTCGTTATGGTCGCGCCTTATCATAGGCTTGTTCGTGGGAACCTCAACGACGTCAATTGAATAAATCTGTCTGAATTCGTTGTCCTCTGTGAGAGCCGTACCTGTCATACCAGAAAGCTTCGTATACATACGGAAATAGTTTTGGAAGGTAACGGTTGCAATAGTTCTCGTTTCCTTTTGCACCTTAACTCTTTCCTTAGCCTCAATAGCCTGATGCAAGCCCTCGTTATAGCGTCTGGCGGGCATAAGGCGGCCTGTAAAGGTATCAACTATAATAACGCTTCCGTCTTTTACTATATAGTCGTCGTCGCGCTTCATAACGCCGTGAGCCTTAATAGCGACGTTTACGTGATGGTATATGGAAGAGTTCTCGGGGTCGGAGAGGTTTTCAATATTGAAAAATCTTTCAACCTTTTGAATGCCGTTCTTGGTAAGGACTGCGGTTCTCGCCTTTTCGTCAACGACGTAATCCTCGTCGAAGTCGTTGTCCGCCTTGTTGTCCATCTCCTTGATTACGTGACGGGAAAAGCCTCTTACACAGCGGTCCACGGTGTCGTAAAGCTCCGTGGATTTCGAGCCCTGGCCCGAGATAATAAGGGGGGTTCTTGCCTCGTCTATAAGAATTGAGTCAACCTCGTCGATAATTGCGAAGTTGTGGCCTCTTTGCGCCATTCTTTCGCGGTATACGACCATATTGTCGCGAAGATAGTCAAATCCGAGCTCGTTGTTCGTTGCGTAGGTTATATCCGCGGAATACGCCTTTTGCTTTTCTTCCTGCGACTGTCCGTGGATTATAAGCCCTGTCGTAAGTCCTAAAAATGAATAAACTCTGCCCATTTCCTCACTGTCACGCGTTGCAAGATAATCGTTAACCGTGACGATATGAACGCCCTTTTCCGTGAGCGCGTTCAAGTATGCCGGGAGTGTTGCAACGAGTGTTTTGCCTTCACCCGTCTTCATTTCGGCAATTCTTCCCTGATGGAGAAGTATACCGCCTATGAGCTGAACGCGGAAGGGGCGCTTGCCAAGCACTCTGTCGTCAGCCTCTCTTACGAGGGCGAATGCCCAGGGGAGAATATCGTCAAGCGTCTCACCCGCCTTAAGTCTTGATTTGAGTATATCGGTATAAGCGCGAAGCTCGTCGTTGGACATTGCCGAAAACTCGGGCGCAAGCTCCTCGATTTTATCAACGGTAGGTAAAAGCTTTTTTACCTGCTTTTCGCTATAGCTTTTGAAAAGTCCCATTTTTAGTTCCTTTCGGGAATAATTACTATAATTAAAAAATATTATACCACACGGAAGCGCGAAAATAAATACCAAAATGTAAATATTTAAAATATTTTTTCGAGAATATTGTTTTTTGAGGGCGAAAGGTGTATAATTTTCTAAAAGACTCATATTTTGAATTTTTCGAGGAAAGATAAATGAGGAAAATAAATATCGTACTGTATTCACCTGAAATTCCGCAAAACACGGGGAATATTTCACGCACCGCTGCGGTAACGGGCGCGCGTCTTCATATAATCCGCCCGATAGGCTTTGAGATTTCCGACAGAACCTTGAAGCGCGCGGGGCTTGATTATTGGGACAAGCTTACCGTTTTTTACTACGACTCATACGAGGATTTTCTCGCGAAAAACTGTGGCGCAGAGCTTTTCTTTTTCTCGGCGCGCGCAAAGAAAAATTATGCAGAAGTAAGCTATCCCGATAACGCGTATTTCGTTTTCGGCAAGGAGTCCGTCGGACTTCCCGAGGAGCTTCTTTCAGCTAATGAGAAGAGGTGCCTTCGCATTCCTATGCTTGAGGGTGTTCGATGCTTGAACCTTTCAAACTCGGTTGCGATAGCGGTTTACGAATTTTTCCGTCAGGGAGATTTTTGCGGATTTATGTAGGCAAGAGTGAACAATCCGAGCCCGCTCTAAAACCTTAATTTTCAGGGCTTACGGCTAGAAACGGAAAGGCTTTTATGAAAGAAAAGTGTAAAATCGTACCCACGATACTCGGTCAAGACCTCGGCGCGTATTCCGTAGCAAAGGCTTTTTATGAAGCTTTCGGAGTGAAATCCTACGCCTTCGGGCGCTACAGATGCGGAATATCGGACTTTTCAAGAATAATCAAAATAGAATTTTGCTCGGGCTATGAAAGAATCGACCTTCTTCTTCCCGAGCTTATTTCTTTTGCGTGCAAAAAGCGCGGAAAAGAGCTCGTTTTAATTCCCGCGACAGATGCTTACGTGGAATTCGTGTCGCAAAACCGGGAAATTCTCTCAAGGTATTATAAATTCTTAATTCCGCAAGAGGAGCATATTAAAAGGCTTACCGACAAGGCGGAATTTTACCGCGAGCTTTCAAGGGCTGGAGTTGATTATCCAGAGTTTTCAAATCTTACCGTTGGGGATAATTACGCGAAAAAGCTCTCGAATTTTGACTATCCTGCAGTTTTAAAGCCTGCCGTGAGCGCGGAATATTGGCGCCACCCCTTTCCCGAAATGCAAAAGGTTTATTTTCCGCGCGATAAAGATGAGGCTGGAGCTGCGCTTGCGGCTATGAGATATTACGGATATTCGGGCGGAATAATACTTCAAAGACTTATAGGAAATGCGGAAATTTACGTTTATACCGCGCTTTTTAATGAGAAGAGCGAGCGCGATTTCGGAGTTTTTGGCAAGGTCGTGCTTGAGGAGGTCGGAAAAACCTCTGCGGGAAATCACTCTGCAATTATAACGAAGCCAAGATGCGAGCTTGTCGATAAGCTTGATAAAATGCTTTCAAATCTTGGATACGTCGGCTTTGCAAATTTTGATATTTTAAAATCGGGGGATAGGTTTTACGTTCTCGAATTAAACGCAAGGCAGGGAAGAAGCTGCGACTATATTCGTGCCTCAGGGGTAAATATCGCAAAAAGACTTTTACACTGTTTAGGTATTAGTGAAGAGGGAAAAGCGCCGGAGTATAAAGAGGTTTTATGGCATTATCCGCCTAGAAAAACGGTGCTTAAATATATGACCGACAAGGACCGGGAGGAAGCCTTGCGCTTAAAAAAAGCCAAGAGATGCGAGTCGGCTGTCATTTATCGTAAGGATTTGATTTTTAACGCCCCGCGCTCCGCCTACGTGCTCTTACACAAGCTGAGAGTCAAGCGAAAATTCAAAAAGGATTTTTTGAGGGAGAGATAGCCTTTAATGCTTTTGTCGGATATTTTAAAAAGGCTCTCGGAAAATAAAAACGAGGCGGATTTTTATTATAAATGCTTTGATCTTTTACCCGAAAGTGTCGATATAAAAGACGTTACCTGCTCGTCGGGGGAGTGCTCGGAAGGCTCTGTTTTTGTCTGTATTAAGGGAGAAAAATACGACGGACACGATTATATCGCAAAGTGCGAGGCGCTTGGCACAAGTACCTTTGTAAGCGAAAGGCGCGATTTGAAATTAAAGCGTGGAATTGTAATAATCTCTAGAAACGCAAGAAAAACCATGGCAGAGCTTTCAAAAATTGTGTACGAAATTCCAAATGGCGCTCTGTTTACAGTTGGTATTACGGGCACAAAAGGCAAAAGCACGACGGCGGAGCTTCTTGCAGACACTCTTCGGAGGCTCGGTATAAAAACCCTTTCCGTCGGAACTCTCGGCGCATATTTTGATAAACGCTATGAAACGAAGAACACAACTCCTGAGTCCCCGCTTTTGTATTCCTTAATGCGAAAGGCATACGAGTGGGGAGCTCGGGCGGCGGTTATTGAGGTTTCAAGCCAGGCGCTTAAAGCTTATCGCGTTTGGGGAATTAAATTTGATATAGTTGCCTTTACTTCCTTTGGCTTCGACCATATAGGAAAGGGAGAGCACAGAAGTCTTGCGGATTACATTCGCACCAAACGAAGTCTGTTTACCTCTTACGGCGCGCGCGTTGCCGTAGTAAATTACGACGACGCATATTCCGCTTTCTTTTCCTCTGGTTTTCCCGAAGTAATCAAATGCGGCTTCGAAAGAGGGGCGGACTATAAAATTACAAGGCTTCGCGAGGGCTTTTTCGGTATGCGCTTTTCGCTTTCGGGTATCGAAAAATGCTATAAATTGACGGGAAAATTCAATGCAAGCAATATTGCGATAGCAGCGGCAATTGCGGAGAAATTTAGCAAAATGCCTCTTGAAAAAATCCTTGACGTTATGTCGGAGGTTCGGGTTAAGGGCAGATTTGAATGTTATAATATTCGCTCGCGCTTTGCGATAATCGACTATGCGCATAATGAAAAGAGCTTCCGAGAATTGCTCCTTAGTATAAGAAGACTTACGAGCGGAAGAATTATAAGCGTTTTCGGCTCGGTTGGGGGAAGAAGCAAAAACCGACGCCGCGAGCTTGCCAAGACCGCCTCAGCGCTCTCAGATTTTTCAGTTATAACGAGCGATAACCCCGATTTTGAATACCCTTATGAAATTGCCGAGGAAATATACTCGTTTTACCCCGAAAAAGAAAAAGCTAAAATCGTAACGGACAGAAAAAGGGCTATATGCGAGGCATTCGCTCTCTCAAAGCCGCGCGATGTTATTTTGCTTCTCGGAAAGGGACACGAGGAGTATATGATTAGCGAGGGGGAAAGGGTGAAATTTTCCGAAAAAGAGCTTCTTATGAAGATAAAAATGGACAGCAATTTTGATGTCATATTTTAACCCGTATTTACTTGACTTTTACGGAATAATGTAGTACAATATATTAAAATACAGTTTTGAGGTAGGGTTGAATGACGAAAATAGATATTTTTTCGGGTTTTCTCGGTGCGGGAAAAACCACACTTATAAAAAAGCTTATTAAAGAGGCGTATCAGGGCGAGCGCCTTGTGCTTATTGAGAATGAATTTGGAGAAATAGGCATTGACGGCGGCTTCCTTTCCGATGCGGGAATTGAGATAACCGAAATGAATTCTGGTTGTATTTGCTGCTCGCTAGTAGGCGACTTTTCAAAGGCGCTTTTAAAGGTTTATGAAGAATACAAGCCCGAGAGAATTCTTATCGAGCCGTCGGGTGTAGGTAAGCTTTCTGACGTTATTCGCGCGGTAAGCGCGGTGGAATGCCCCGATTTCGTGCTTAATTCCTTTACAACGGTTGCGGATGCTACCAAAACTAAGATGTATATCAAGAATTTCGGTGAGTTTTTCCTCGACCAGATAGAAAACGCGTCTGCTATCGTGCTTTCGCACACCGACAGGGCGAGCGAGGCTAAAACGAGCGAAGCGATTTCTCTTATAAGAGAGCATAACGGTAATGCCGTGCTTATTTCTACTCCTATCGAAAGCCTTTCCGGTACTGAGCTTCTTTCGGCTATAGAAAAGAAGAACGTAAGCCTTGAAGACGAGCTTTCCGATCTTGAAAAGGACGCGCACCATCACCACCACGAGCATCATCACCATCACCACGACGAAGAGTGTGAGTGCGGCTGTCACGAGCATCACCACCACGACGAAGAGTGCGAGTGCGGCTGCCACGAGCACCACCATCACCACGACGAAGAATGTGAGTGCGGTTGCCACGAGCATCACCACCACGACGAAGAATGTGAGTGCGGTTGCCACGAGCACCACCATCACCACGACGAAGAGTGTGAGTGCGGCTGCCACGAGTACCACCATCACCACGACGAAGAATGTGAGTGCGGCTGTCACGAGCATCACCACCACGACGAAGAGTGCGAGTGCGGCTGT
>JAZQRU010000013.1:0-106026 GCA_045629745.1 Eubacteriales bacterium | reverse complement strand
ATTACGTGAGTAGCTATAACTTCGCCAAGGGAAGTTGCTGCTGCGCTTCCTGCCTCAACTGCTGCCTTAACTGCTCCAACGTCACCGCGAACCATAACGCTTACAAGTCCGCTGCCGATCTTTTCGCTTCCGATAAGAACTACGTTTGCAGCCTTTACCATAGCATCTGCCGCCTCAATAGCAGCAACGAGACCTCTGGTCTCAACCATTCCGAGTGCTTCCATCATTGTTTTGTTCTCCTTATAATTTATTTTTATTATCTTAATTTATCTTTTCCGAGAGCGGACAGGTGAGCAAACCACTCAATTTCCTCGCTCTGTTTTGCAATCACCTTATGGGTGATGTACAAATCTCTTTTTTCAGCCTCTTCTTTTCCGACCGAAATTGCCGCTTCAACCGCAGCAGCCGAGCCCTCGACTTTAATAGCCATAACGAGAGGCACTCTTGCGGAGTCACCGCCTGCGGGCTTATTTTTGTCAATAGCAACGACCTCGACGTCAGCAGCCTTGGCCATAGCATCAGCTACTATTATCGCTGTAGCGAATCCGTAGACCTCAATCATTCCAAGAGCCATAAGCTAACTCCTCTACTTACTCGGCAACGTAGCAAATCTTAATGCCTTGCTGAGAAACGTTAACCTCCATAGCCTCGTTAAGCTTATCGAGGGGGAAGGTATGAGTTATAAGGTCCTTAATCGGAATATTCATCTCTCTTGCTTGGCGGAGGAACGCCATGGTGGTGGGATAATCATCCGCACTGTAATCCCAAGAGCCGACGATGCTTATTTCCTTGTTACACATAGCGAAATGAGGATTAACGGTATACTCTCCGTTGTTAACGAAGAAGCCCATCTCGCACATTCCGCCGCCGCGGCGGATATATTCATAGATATCCTTAGCCGCCATAGGAGCGCCCGTGCACTGGAAAGCGAAATCAACGCCCACACCGTTTGCAGCGTTCTTAACAAGTTTTACTCTATCCTCAAGCGAGGTTATCTCCTTAAAGCTGATAACCGTCTTCGCACCGAGCCTTTTAGCCATCTCAAGTCGCTTTGGAGTACCGTCGATCGCTACGATATGGTTTACGCCTGCTGCTCTGAGCACGCTTATCATAACGAGACCGACAGGGCCGAGCCCCTGAACGAGAACCTTGGAATTGAAGTTGATAAGACCTGTTGTATTTGCTCTCTTAAGCGCGTGCACACAAACGCAAGCAAGCTCAAGAAGCATTCTCTCCTTAAGGTCAAGATCGTTTACAACGAAATAAGTCGATCCTTTTCCGCTTATAAGAAGATGGGTTGCAAACCAACCGGTAAGGGGATTTGCGTCGTTATGAGGAATAAGTCCGAAAACACCCTGCTTATCGCAAAGATTAGTATTTGCGGGCTTGTTGCGGCAAACGAAGCATTCGCCGCAGCTGATAACCGAGGTAACAATCTTATCACCAACCTTGATGGGATTACCGGCAGTATCAGCCTTTACGTTTTTACCGAGAGCAACTATTTCGCCCGTTCCCTCGTGACCGAGAGTTACGGGAATGATTCCAAAGGGGTCGCCTTTCCACTCGTGAACGTCGGTTCCGCAAACTCCGCAGCCCTCAACCTTAACGAGAATGTCGTCATCTCCAACGGTGGGAATGGCGAACTCCTTAACCTCAATAGTTTTAGGAGCTGTAAGCATCGCAACCTTTGCGGTAGCAGGAATCTCTTTGCAGAACGCGGTCTTCGCGAAAGACATCTCGCTGAAAATTTTACGAACTATGCTCTCTACCTGTGATGATGAAATGTTCATTTATCTTTCCTTTCTTAGATTATTCTGAAGCTTTCCGAGAGAACGCAGCGGCGAAGTCTTGTAAAGCTCTTTGCGCTGGTAATGCCCTCGCCGGTAGGTCCTGCTATCGTAAAGGTGGTATGTCCCTCGCCGCCAAAGCCTATGCCTGCATATGAGGGAGCATTCTTTACGAAAATAGTAGTCTCAACGGCTCTTGCGAATCTCGTAAGGTTGTCAATATTTTTAGAGTGCATGTGCGCTGTGTGGCGGTTACCGTGCTCTGCCTTAACGGCAAGGTCAATAGCTTGGTCAATATTATTTACTCTTACTATAGGAAGAATGGGCATCATAAGCTCGTGCTGAACGAAATCATGCTCAAAATCGGTCTCGCAAATTATGCAACGGATCTTGTCGCATACCAGAACGCCGATCTTCTCAAGCAAGACCTTGGCATCTCTTCCGACGCAATCGCGGTTAACGATCTTAGAGCTTATGCCGGTTTTTGGATTGGTTTTCTCGACAAGGACTACCTTTGCGAGTCTGTTTGCCTCTTCTGCCGTGATAAGATACGCACCGTTTTCCTTCATAGCCTCGATAAGCTCGTCTGCAATATTAGCAAACGCGAACACCTCTTTTTCGGCAATGCAGGGAAGATTGTTATCAAAGGTGCAACCGTCAATAATATCCTTGCCCGCCTTCTTTATGTCAGCGGTATCGTCAACGATAACAGGGGGATTTCCTGCGCCTGCTCCGATAGCCTTCTTTCCGCTTGAAAGAACACTCTTAACGACTCCCGGACCGCCTGTGCAGACAAGCAGCCTGATTCTCGGGTCCTTATACATAACGTCGGCGGTATCGAGCGTAGGCTTTGTAACTGAAGAAACGAGAACTTTCGGACCGCCCGCCAAAGCGCTTGCGCGGTTGATAAGGTCTACCGCGTAATTAGAGGTCGCGATAGCATTGGGGTGAGGGTTGAATACGACTCCATTGCCGGCAGCTATCATTCCTATGCTGTTGCAGATAACGGTCTCGGAGGGGTTGGTGCTTGGAGTAATGCTTCCCACTACTCCAAACGGAGCCATTTCGGTAAGCGTGAGTCCGTAGTCACCGGTCTTTACCTCAGCGGCAATATCCGCCGTTCCGGGAGTCTTATCCGCAACCAGCATATGCTTTGCGGTCTTATGGTCAACTCTGCCCATTTTGGTTTCGGCAACGCCGAGAGCCGCCATGGCAGAAGCTTCTTTGCGACAAAGATCACGTATTGCGGTGATAAGCTTTTCCCTTTCCTCAAGCGACATTGCACGGATAGCCTTATAGCCCGACTCCGCAGCATCTATGGCATCGCTCATATCGTCGTATACACCGATATACCTTTTGCCACGATAGCCTGCACCGTCGTATTCATCCTTGGTGGCAGGGGCCTCGCTCTTAAGTCCCCTCATAACCGAAGCTACGATTTGCTCAATTTGTGCTTCTGTCCAATTTATAGCCATAATGAATCTCCTTTTGTGATGCTTGGAGAAAAATTACTTTCCGAGAGCGGAGAGAACTCTGCGAGTAATCTCGGAAACGAGCTCCTCGTTTGCTCCGCAGCTGCAAGCAGGCTCTTCAATCTCAATGCCGGGGTGACGGCCCGGAATGTTCATTTTCTTACGAAGATCCATAAGCTTCTTAAGCTGATCGTTGGGAATCTCGTGAACCGCACCAAGCTCCATAGCGTACTTGCAGATCTTTGCGTTGAACTCAACCTCTTCCATTACGAAGCGAGCCTTGTTAAGATTGCAGCCAACTGTAAGAGCACCGTGATTCTGAAGAAGGAATGCGTCGTGGTTCTCGATGTAAGGCTCGAGAGAATCGGGAATCTCCATAGTGGAGGGAGTACCGTAAGCGCAGGTGGGAACCTCACCTATGGTAAGAACTGCCTCGGGAAGAATGTACTGATCAAGATCTACGCCCGCAATGGTGAAAGCGGTAGCAACAGGGGGATGAGCGTGAACAACGGCATTAACGTCGGGACGCTTCTGGTAGACGCGCATGTGCATCTTGATCTCGGAGGAGGGATTAAGCTTACCCTCGAGCTTGTTACCGTTTTTGTCTACCTTGATGATCATATCGGGAGTAAGATCTCTCTTGGATACACCGGTAGGGGTGCAGTAGTACTCATTCTCACTGACCTTAACGGAGATGTTTCCGTCGTTTGCTGCTACGAAGCCGAGCTCGTACATAATGCGGCCGACTTCGCAGATTTCCTTTTTAATCTCGTAAGCTGATTTCATTTTTCTTTTTCCTTTCGGGTTATATATTTTTTAAATTTTTTTAATCATTTTGCAAGCTCATAAGTGTCGAGAGCTATCATATATTCCTCGTTCGTCGGAAGAACGAACGTTCTTACCTTAGCACCGAGCTTGGTAAGCTCAACGTCAGCACCTCTTGCGCTGGTCTTGTTAAGCTCTTCGTCAATCTCAATTCCTAGATAAGACATTTCTCGGCATACGCGCTCTCTGAGCTCTCTGTCATTCTCGCCGATACCGGCGGTGAAAACGAGTGCATCTACTCCGTTCATCTCAGCTATGTAAGAACCGACAATCTTCTTGATATAATGAACGAGAATGTCCATCGCGAGAGCAGCTCTCTTATTGCCCGATTCACGAGCCGCAACAATATCTCTGCAGTCGCTCGAAACACCAGAAACACCAAGAAGTCCGGATTTGGAGTTAAGAAGCTTTTCAACCTCATCGGGAGAAAGATTTTCCTTTTTCATTATATAGGAAACTACGGTAGGATCAATGCTGCCGCTTCTCGTTCCCATAGGCACACCCTCTTGAGGAGTGAAGCCCATTGAGGTATCGATAGCCTTACCGTTTACGCTCGCTGTGATAGACGAGCCGTTTCCTAGGTGACAGGTGATAATCTTAGAATCCTTTTTGCCTATAAGCTCCATCGCCTTTGCGCAAACGAATCTGTGAGAGGTGCCATGGAAGCCGTATCGGCGGATCTTATATTTTTCATAAAACTCGTAAGGAATGGGATAGATATACGCCTTCTCTTCCATTGAAGAGTAATACGAGGTATCAAACACTCCTACGTGCTTAACATTGGGCATAACGCTCTTGCAAGCCTTAAATCCGCTTATTGCGGGCGGTCCGTGAAGAGGATTAATTTCAACTATACTCTCAAGATACTTAAGCTCCTCCTCACCGAGTACGCTTGACTTGCGAATTTCTCCTCCGTGCGCGAATCTGTGACCGACAGCGCCTATCTCGTCAACTCCGGAGATAACTCCGAGCTCAGCATCGCAAAGAATCTTAAGAACAAGCTCTATCGCCGATTTGTGATCGCGGAAGCTTGCCTCGGCCTTATAATCCTCTTTCCCGGGACACTTGTGAGTAATGACTCCGTCAATACCTATTCTCTCGCATAAACCCTTTGCAAGAACCTTGTCGGTTTCCATATCAAAAAGCTGATATTTAAGAGATGAGCTCCCGGCATTTACTACGAGAATTTTCATAATCTTTCCTTCCTTATATTAGATAATGTATTTATTCGATTATTCGTTTGGATTGCAATTTCGCTTCGCTCTCGCCAATGCTATGCGCTCTTGCCGAGTTCTGATAAACGATCTTGTAGCACAGAGCGTCTATAACGATTAGCCTTGAGATATGAGAATTAAGTCCTAAAGAGCTGTGCCTGGTCTCTTCGGTGTCCGTCAGCAGCAGAATATCACTATGCCTTGCGATTGGAGAGCGCTCCTTTGAGGTGATAGAGATAATCGTTGCACCTTTCGCTCTCGCCGTCTTTATGGCCTCCACTATGTCTTTAGAGGATCCCGACTGGGATATTCCTACAACAACGTCCCCAGCTGTCAGCTGAGAAACCGCGATCATCTGCATATGCGTATCAGCGTATGCACTGGAGTTGCATCCCGCTCGCAGAAGCTTGTTGCTCGCGTCCTCCGCTACCTGAGCCGAGGTTCCAAGTCCGATAAGAACTACCCGTCTTGCCTCGAATATGGCCATCGACGCCTTTGTCATACTTTCCGCGGAAAGCGTTTTTTTCGTTCGCTCAAGAGACATATAGGCATCGTTGCATACCTTTTCAAAAATCGAGAAGCAATCATCAGAGCTCGTTATCGTAGGTGCTATTACTTTCTTTTCGTGCTCTTTGGCAAGGGTAATCTTCAGTTCCTGATATCCCGCGCATCCCAACCTTTTTGAAAAGCGTACTATTGTTGCCTCACTGCTGTCACATTTGGAGGCAAGATCGGTTATTGAATAAGGAAGTACCTCACCGGAGTGAGAAAACAACCAGTCAGCGACTCTCTTCTCGGATCTTCCCATGTCATTATACATGAGCTGAGCCTGCAGCAAAGTCCTGTTCAATTTTTTGCCTCCTTTCCCAGTTTTGAAAATTATTTTCACTTTATGGAATCATTTTAACGCTATATTCCGTATTTTCGGAGACTTTTTTCATAAAGTTTGAAAAATGTTTTCATATTTCCGATTTTATCATAAAAATACTGCTTTGTCAATGCTTTCCGGCAAATTTTATGAAAAATATTTGTAAAAATCGAAATTAACTTGATTTTACCTTAATATTTCTTCTTTCTTGCCCTCGCCTCTCACATTTAAATTTGAAAATAATTTTCACTTTTTCAAAAATTAGATTTTCAAACTGTTTTGAATAGCATTTTTAGTTGTTCATGATTTGTTAATATTAAAATGAAAATTTCTTCCACTTGCTCAAATGGCTTTTTGAGTTTTGCAATATTCTTTACAGTCGTATGTTTTTTTCAGAGAGTTAGGAAAAGCGATAACGGTCTTTTTGTCCTCAGCATCAGAGCTGTAAATCCAATCGAAAAACTCGCAGGCAACGGCACTTGAGGAATGATATACTCACGCTTAGTTCCGGTAAAGTAAAAAGCTTCAACTAACAAAAAGGCTCTGCAAAATTGCAGAGCCTTTTTGTTTCATAAAGATTAGCAAAGATAGTGGGAATCCCAAAGCTTGAGAGTTTGGCCGAGTCTCGTTGTGTGAGGGGTGTCGGAGCGCGTCGTGTGCGCCGCTCCCGAATTTACAAAAATGAAGTCCCCGGGACCTGCCAAGCACCTCGTCGATGCTCAATTCTCCGCTATACTCAGGAAGAAACTCAAGTTCGTCGGGATAGTGCCAATAGATATAAGGCCGATGGTTTCGCCATTTTGTCCCGTCCGCCGCAAACCTTTGCAAAGAGCCTCGGTATATCTGATTTTATCTTTTCGTTTTGCATATCGAAGCCTTCAATGAATTATTTTCCTATGCCTTCTGGTCGCAGTATACGCATCTTCCGTCTTTAAAAAGATGCTTGATGCCGCGCTCAACACCCGTGATGCAGTGAGGATTTTTGCAAACAAGAGTTGTGTTTTCTTCTCCGATTTCAGCGCGCTCTTTGTCCGATTTGTCAGAAAGGAGCTTTATAATAAGAGCCATTCTTATATATCTGCCAAAGGCCGCCTGGTCAAAGTATGCGCATCTTTCGTCGTCGTCAACGTCAACGTTGATTTCTGTTACACGGGGTAGGGGGTGCATAACCGCAAGAGTGGGTTTTGCATCTGCAAGCTTGGCCCGTGTCAATTCATAAGAATCCTTAAGACGCTCGTAATCGTCGCGAGAGGAGAATCTTTCCGCCTGAATTCTCGTCATATAAAGAACGTCAAGTGAGGAGATAGCCTCTTCAAGATTTTCAGTTTCGCGATACTTGCATTTTCCGTCAAGCGCCTCGGTAACATATGCAGGCATTTTAAGCTCGTCGGGAGATATGAAAACGAATTTCACGTTCTCGTATCTTGCCATTGCGGCAATAAGCGAATGAACGGTTCTTCCGTACTTAAGGTCACCGCAGACACCTATCGTAAGATTATCAAATCTGCCAAGCTTGCGCTTTATCGTTATAAGGTCGGTAAGAGTCTGCGTTGGATGGTAATGTCCGCCGTCGCCCGCGTTGATTATAGGAACGGAGGAAACTCTTTTTGCAACTACGGGCGCGCCCTCTTTCGGGTGGCGCATAACTATAATATCACTGTACGCTGCAACCATTCGTATGGTATCCGCAACGGTTTCACCCTTTGCGATAGAGGAATTCCCCGCAGAAGAAAATCCGAGCACGTTACCGCCGAGCGACATCATAGCGGAGGTGAAGCTCAAACGGGTTCTCGTTGACGGCTCAAAGAAAAGAGTTCCGAGAATTTTTCCTCGGCAAGCCTCGCTGTATTTTTCGGGGTTATCAATTATATCGTTTCCAAGATTTACAAGCTCGTCAATTTCTTCGGTTGTAAAATCAAGTATATCAATAAGATTTTTCATAGCTTTATGCCTTTGCTCCGTAAACCTCAAGATACTTCTTGATTCTGTCTACGTTTTCTTTGTTTGCTTCGTCCTCTTCAAGATACTCGATAATATCGTACACGTCAACTATGGAATAAACGGGGAAGCCGAACTGCTCCTCTATTTCCGCCATAGCGCCCTTTTCACCCTGTCCCTTTTCCTTACGGTCAACCATTATAAAAGTTGCGGCAACCTTCGTGCCCTCAAGGTGAGAAAGAATTTCCATACTCTCGCGTATAGCCGTGCCCGCGGTGATAACGTCTTCTATTATCACGATTTCCTCACCGGGTGTAGGAACGTAGCCTACGAATACTCCTCCTTCTCCGTGGTCCTTTACCTCTTTTCTGTTGAAGAAGAAAGGAACGTTAAGACCGTTCTTTGAAAGAGCAACCGCAGCTGAAACGGAAAGAGATATCCCCTTATAAGCAGGGCCGTAAAGCACTGCTTTTTTTATACCAAGCTTTTCCTTGTAAGCACGCGCGTAAAACTCACCGAGTGTTGCGATATCCGCGCCCGTCTTTATCATTCCCGCATTTATGAAATAGGGGATTTTTCTTCCGCTTTTCGCGGTAAAATCACCAAACTTTAAAACTCCTGCTCCCTCAAGGAACTGAATAAACTCTCTCTTATAGCTTTCCATTTTTTATCTCCTTTTATATCAGTCAACGAATTCTTTGACGCATCTTTCATAAGCCGCTACAGGATCGTCTGCCGCAGTTATAGGCCGTCCGACAACTATATAATCGGAGCCTATCTTCTTAGCCTCTGCGGGAGTCATAACTCTCTTCTGGTCTCCAACGTCACCGTCTGCAAATCTTACGCCGGGCGTTACGGTTACGAAGCTCGCGCCGCAAACGTCGTGAACCTTTCCTGCTTCAAGGGGGGAGCAAACGACACCGTCAAGTCCTGCCTCCTTAGCGTTATGCGCGTAGTGCATAACTACCTTGTCGATAGGCTCTTTAATAAGAAGGTCGTTTTCCATACTCTCCTGGTCGGTAGAGGTAAGCTGAGTTACAGCAATAAGCATAGGACGGCTTCCGTCGGGGCGGGTAAGTCCTTCAATTGCCGCTTCCATCATTCTCTTCGTTCCCGAAGCGTGAAGATTAGTCATATCAACGTCAAGACGTGAAAGCACAGCCATAGATTTTTTAACTGTGTTAGGAATGTCGTGAAGCTTGAGGTCAAGGAAAATCTTGTGTCCTCTCTTTTTGATTTCCTTTACTATCGAGGGGCCTTCCGCATAGTAAAGCTCCATTCCTATTTTAACGAAGGGTTTTCTTCCCGTAAATTTATCAAGAAAAGCAAATGTTTTTTCTGCACTGTCAAAGTCGCACGCAATTATGACGTCCTTTCCCATCAGTGTGCACCTCCTATAATATCCTTTAAATTTTTAATTCCGTATTTTTCGCAAGCGAGAGGGAGCGCCTCTATAATATCGCGGCACGCATAGGGGTTAACGAGATTTTCCGCGCCTACCTCTACAGCGCACGCGCCCGCAAGCATCATTTCAACAACGTCCTCTGCCGTAGCAATACCGCCCATTCCGACAATGGGAATTTTAACCGCATCGTATACCTGGTAAACCATACGCACGGCAACGGGCTTTATCGCCGGGCCCGAAAATCCGCCCGTCTTATTAGCAATAACGGGCTTTCTCTTCTTAAGGTCAATTCTCATACCGAGAAGAGTGTTTATAAGGCTGACTCCGTCAGCACCTCCCGCTTCGCAAGCCTTAGCTATCGACACAATATCGGTAACGTTCGGTGAAAGCTTTATGATAAGGGGCTTATCGGTTACCTTACGAACCGCGCGGGTTATTCCCTCTGCCGCCTCAGGTGATGTTCCAAAGCTCATGCCGCCGCCGTGAACGTTGGGGCAGGAAATATTTACTTCAAACCATCCTATTCTGTCTTCCGCGTCAAGGCGTCTTACCGTTTCAACGTATTCGTGCTCGGAAAACCCCGAGACGTTTGCCATAACAGGCTTATCAAAAACCTTGTAAAGCTTCGGAAGCTCCTCGGAGATAACCTTTTCAACACCGGGGTTCTGAAGTCCTACCGCGTTAAGCATACCGGAAGCACACTCCGCGATTCTCGGAGTCGGATTTCCGAATCTTGCATCAAGCGTCGTTCCCTTAAAGGAGAGCGAGCCAAGCACGTTAATGTCGTAAAGCTCCGCAAATTCATAACCGAAGCCAAACGTTCCGCTTGCGGGGATTATCGGGTTATCAAGCTCAATTCCGCAAAGCTCTGTCTTTAAGCTTACCATACTATCTCCTCCTTCGCAAGCACGGGGCCGTCACGGCAAATGCGCTTATATTTGTATTTTGTTTCACAGGTGCAGCCCATACAAGCTCCGAAGCCGCAACCCATTCTTTCTTCAAAGCTAAATTCACCCTCGGTGACGGATTTATCATAAATTGCCTTAAGCATAGGCTCGGGGCCGCAAGTGTAAAAATAGCTGTAATCAAGTCCTGTCATAGCGTCGGTAACGAAGCCCTTGATGCCCATGGTTCCGTCTGCCGTAGCAACAATTACGGTGCAGCCAAGCGCCTCGAATTTTTCTTTATAGAAAACCTCGTCTTTTGAACCGAAGCCGAGAATTACGCTAACCGTTTTGCCGAGCGCGCAAAGCTTTCTCGCAAGAAGATACATAGGGGGCACGCCTGCGCCACCGCCTATAAGCAAGGGCTTATCTCCTGCTTTTGTGAGGTCGTAGCCGTTTCCGAGTCCCGTCATAACGTCAAACTCTTCGCCTATCTTTGCCTCTGCCATTTTTTCCGTTCCTGCGCCTACCGCTTTAAAAATAAGCGTAAGCTCGTTACCCTCAACGTCGCAAACGGAAATCGGTCTGCGAAGATAAAATCCGTCGAGCTTTATATTGACGAACTGTCCTGAAGCGGTAATGTCCGCCGTATCACCAAGAAGCACCCATTCGTAGGTGTTCTTGGCGATTTTTTTATTTTCTTTAAGCTTAAATATTCCGGTCTTCATTATGCATCAATAGTAGAAATCGTAATTGTGATATCCTCAAGCACGTCAAGAAGAACTCTTACCGTGTCAAGAGAGGTGAACATTGTCGTACCCGTTTCGGTTGCGAGAGCGCGTATTTCGTGTCCGTCCTTCTGGTTGTCAGTTGAAGATAGGTCGCTCGTGTTGATAACGTAAGCTATATGTCCCTGTCTTAATGCAGTAGGAATATCGCTTGAGCCCGAGCCTATCTTTGCTCTTACTCTCGTTCTTATTCCGTGCTCCTTAAGGTAAGTAGCCGTGCCCGACGTAGCCTCGATATTAAAACCAAGGTTGTAGAAGCGACGCACAAGAGGAAGCGCCTCTGCCTTGTCCTTATCTGCTATCGTTACGAATACCGTTCCGTAATTCTGAACGTTCATTCCAGACGCCTGAAGAGCCTTATAGAAAGCTCTGTAAAGGTCGTCGTCGTAGCCTATTGCTTCACCTGTGGACTTCATTTCGGGAGAAAGGTATGCGTCAATTCCGTTTATTTTCTTAAACGAGAATACGGGAACCTTACAGTACCAACGCTTCTTCTCCTCGGGATAAAGGTCAAATATGCCAAGCTCCTTCAAAGACTTGCCCATAATAACCTCGGTTGCAATATCCGCAAGAGAGTATCCCGTGGATTTAGAAAGGAAAGGAACGGTTCTCGAGGAACGGGGGTTAACCTCGATAATATAAACGTCTTCCTTATCGTCAACTATAAACTGGATATTGAAAAGCCCTACGATGCCAATTCCGACACCGAGCATTTTGGAGTAGGAAAGAATTTTGCCCTTAACCTTATCGGAGATACTGAACGCGGGGTAAACGCTTATACTGTCGCCTGAGTGAATACCAGTACGCTCAACAAGCTCCATAATACCTGCAACGAAAACGTTTCTTCCGTCGCAAATCGCGTCAACCTCAACCTCTTTACCCTGAATATAGTGGTCTACGAGAACGGGCTTGTCCTCGTCGATTTCAACGGCAGTTCTCAAATAATGGCGAAGTTGCTCTTCGTTTCCTACGAGCTGCATTGCGCGTCCGCCGAGAACAAAGCTCGGACGAACGAGAACGGGATAGCCTACCCTTGCGGCAACGGCAACACCGTCTTCAATTTTCGTAACGGCCTGTCCCTGAGGCTGAGGAATGCCAAGCTCCTCGAGGATTTTTTCAAACGCGTCGCGGTTTTCTGCGCGCTCGATAGCCTCGCAGTCAGTACCGATAATCTTAACTCCGCGCTCCGCAAGAGGTGCGGCAAGGTTGATTGCGGTCTGTCCGCCAAGAGATGCGATAACGCCCTCAGGCTTCTCGAAATCAATGATATTCATAACGTCTTCCGCGGTGAGAGGCTCGAAATAAAGCTTGTCTGCCGTGGTGTAGTCGGTAGAAACTGTTTCTGGGTTGTTATTTATAATAATTGCCTCGTAGCCGAGTCTTCTTATCGTATTAACCGCGTGAACCGTAGAGTAGTCAAACTCAACACCCTGTCCTATTCTGATAGGACCTGCTCCGAGAACTACGACCTTCTTTCTGTCGGTAAGCACGGACTGATTTTCACCCGTGTAAGAGGAATAGAAATAAGGAATATAAGCGCCGACGTGCGCGGTGTCAACCATTCTGAATGCAGGAATGATGCCTTCTGCTTTACGCATATCGGAAATTTCAATTTCAGTAGCACCCCAGAGCTTTGCGATAATTTTATCGGAGAAGCCCATAACCTTAGCTTCACGAAGAAGCTTCGCGTCATTTTTGGAAGCTGAAAGCGCCTTTTCCATATCCGTAATTTTCTTGACGGACTCAAGGAAGTAAGGTGTGATTTTGGTTATTCCCGCAATTTTTTCAACCGCGCAGCCGTTTCTCATAAGCTCTGCTATAGCAAAGATATTATCGTCGTGGAATTCTTCTATGTATTCGAGAATCTTATCGTCTGCCATCTCGGCAAACTTCGGCATATAAAGGTGATAAACACCGGTTTCAAGAGAACGAACTGACTTAAGAAGGCACTCCTCAAGATTTGCGCCGATGCTCATACATTCACCCGTCGCCTTCATCTGCGTGCCAAGCTTGTTGGGAACGGTTGTGAATTTATCAAACGGGAAGCGGGGGAATTTTGCTATAACGTAATCAAGGTCGGGCTCGAAGGAGGCCTTAGTTCCGGCAACCTCAATTTCGTCAAGAGTCATACCCACTGCAATTTTAGCGGTAACGCGTGCGATTGGGTATCCGCTTGCCTTAGACGCAAGAGCCGAGCTTCTTGAAACTCTCGGGTTAACCTCTATAAGATAGTACTCACTTGAATTGGGATTAAGAGCGAACTGAACGTTACATCCACCCTCTATTTTAAGCTCGCGGATAAGCTTTATCGCGCTGTCGTTAAGCATTTTTCTGTCGTGCTCGCTGAGAGTCATAATAGGAGCAACGACTATACTGTCACCCGTATGAACACCTACGGGATCGATGTTTTCCATTCCGCAGATGGTTATTGCGTTATCTTCACCGTCGCGCATAACCTCAAACTCAATTTCCTTATATCCGCGAACGCTCTTCTCAACGAGAACCTGATTAACGGGAGATGCTGTAAGCGCGCCTACCGCAAGCAAGCGAAGCTCCTCTTCGTTATAAGCAAAGCCGCCGCCCGTACCGCCGAGAGTAAACGCAGGGCGAAGAACTACGGGATAGCCTATTCTTGCCGCGGCATCAACCGCTTCTTCAAGCGTGTTTGCAATTTCCGAGGGAATAACGGGCTCACCGATAGATTCGCAAAGCTGTTTGAAAAGCTCTCTGTCCTCCGCTCTTTCAATACTCTCGCTTGACGTTCCGAGAAGCTCAACTCCGCTCTCCTTAAGAATGCCTTTCTTTTCAAGAAGCATCGCCATATTAAGTCCCGTCTGTCCGCCGATACCAGGCACTATAGCGTCGGGGCGCTCGTATCTTATTATTTTCGCAATGTATTCAAGCGTCAAGGGCTCCATATAAACCTTGTCCGCAATTGTCGTATCCGTCATTATCGTTGCGGGGTTTGAATTTACGAGAATTACCTCGTAGCCCTCCTCCTTAAGTGCAAGGCACGCCTGAGTTCCCGCATAGTCAAACTCCGCTGCCTGACCTATGATAATAGGACCTGAGCCTATAATCATAACTCTTTTGATGTCAGTTCTCTTTGCCATTGTTAGTCCTCCGTAATTCTATCTCAATATTTTTTTATTTTCATAAACAGCCTTACCGTCAAACGCGGTTATAAGGCATTCCGCGTAAAGCTCGCGTCCCTCGTAGGGCGTAGCTCTTCCCATAGAAAGAAACTCCTCGGGATTCACCTTGTAGCATTCGTCAAGCTTAAACACCGTAAAGCCGTCGCTCTTCGGAAGTCCGAATCTCTCTCTCGGGTTATCTATCAGGCATTTTGCTATCGTTTCCATCGGCACAATGCCCGTTTTCACAAGGTAGGTATACAAAACCGGGAAGGCCGTTTCAATACCGACAACTCCCATAAGGCTTCCCGCGAGCCCCTTCGATTTTTCTTCCTTGCTGTGCGGCGCGTGGTCGGTTGCTATCATATCAAGCGTTCCGTCCAAAAGTCCCGCAACGAGCGCTTCTCTGTCTTCTTCAGCTCTTATCGGCGGATTCATTTTAAAGCGTCCGTCTTCCTGAAGCTCGGAATCGTCAAGCGTCAGATAATGCGGTGCGGTTTCCGCCGTTATATCAAGGCCCTGAGCCTTTGCGCGCCTTATCGCCTCGACGCTCTCCTTTGCGGAAACGTGACATACATGATAGCTCGCTCCGCACTTTTTAAGAAGCTCAATATCACGCTCTATCGGCTTATACTCGCTTGCCGAACAAATCCCCTTGTGCCCGTGAGCCTTTGCGTATTCACCGTCGTGAATATATCCGCCGAAAAGCAAGGAATTATCCTCACAGTGAGCAACGATTATCTTCCCGAGCTTTTTGGCTCTTTCCATAGCCTCGAGCATCATATCTTCCGACTGAACTCCGCGTCCGTCGTCGGAAAACGCAATAACGTCGTCTGCCATTCCCTCAAGGTCGGAAAGCTCCTCTCCCTTTTCACCGACGCTTATGGTGCCGTAGGGGTAAACCTTGATTTTTGCTCCGCGCTTTATCGCCTCAAGCTCTTTTCCGAGATTTTCCTTTGAGTCTGGCGTAGGATTAAGGTTAGGCATTGCAAAAACCGCCGTATAACCGCCTCTTGCCGCCGCCAAGGTTCCTGTTTCTATCGTTTCTTTATAAGAAAATCCCGGCTCTCTCAGGTGAACGTGAACGTCACAAAAGCCGGGAAAAATAACACAATTTTCAATAATTTCGATATCGGTTGCAATGGAAGAAGAAAAAGCGAAAAGCTCAGCGCCGTCAAGAAGCATATCTTCAGTATGCATAGCGCCGTTTTCGTATATCTTCGCATTTTTGAGAAGGTATTTCATAAAAAGTCCTTTCTTTTATGACGCGCTGTCGCGCACCTACGCAATTTTATCTTTAAAATTATATCATAAATAATAATGAAAGTCAATACTCCCTGCAAAAATATCAAAGACAAAAATAGCACTTTTCAAGAGCTTTTTTTGTGAAATTATACCTAAAGAGGCATGCGGTCACTCTATGGTCGCAAGCTGTCACGACATGGCATTCGACACCATTGACGAAAATATTGAAAGAAATCCCGACGTAACGTTTGTTCCCGCCCATCCCGGCGCTCACGGCGCGGTTCTTCGCCGTATTGAAAGAAAACGAGAATAGAAAAAGACGGTGAAGAGCTTTGTCTTTCACCGTCTTTTTGTTGCACGGGGTGGCTTATAAGTCCAAAAAAGCAAATAAAACTTTACTTAATTTCATCTAAAAATTCTTTTACTCTCGAGAGTGCTTCCTTGATGTGTTCTATCGAGTAACAGTACGAGGCTCTGACAAAGCCCTCTCCGGCTTCTCCGAAAGCCGTGCCGGGAACCAAAGCAACTTTTTTGGAATACAAGAGTCTCTCGCAGAACTCGTCGCTTGTCATACCCGTCGATTTTATAGATGGGAACGCGTAAAACGCGCCCTTCGGCTCGTGGCACGAAAGTCCGAGGTCGTTAAATCCCTTAACTATAATTCTGCGTCTGGCATCATACTCGTTTTTCATTCTTTCAACCTCGCCGTCACAGTTTTTAAGCGCCTCTATTGCGGCAAACTGAGAAACGGTGGGTGCACACATTATGGCGTATTGATGCACCTTGTTTATTTCCTTTATTATCTCCTTTGGACCGAGCGCGTAGCCAAGTCGCCAGCCCGTCATAGAAAACGCCTTTGAAAATCCGTTTACCACAACGCATCTTTCTTTCATTTCGGGAAGCTCGGCAATACTTACGTGGCGCTCGTCTGCGAAAGTAAGCTCGGAGTAAATTTCGTCGGATATAACGAGTATATTTTTATCGCGAAGAACCGCCGCAAGCGCTTCGAGGTCGCCCCTTTCCATAATTGCCCCCGTAGGATTCGAGGGATACGGAAGTATAAGAGCCTTAGTTTTCGGACTTATTTTTTCAAGAAGCTCCTCCGGTGTCAGCTTGAAGTTGTTTTCTGCCTTGGTCGTAACGGTTACGGGAACACCTCCCGATAGAGCCGTCATAGGCTCGTAGCAAACGTAGCTCGGCTCGGGAATTATAACCTCGTCACCGGGATTTATTATCGCTCTGAGCGTTGCGTCAATAGCCTCGCTTCCGCCGACGGTTATTAAAATTTCGCTTTCCGCTTCATAAAAAAGCTTATATTTTCGCTCAACGTAACGCGAAATTTCCTCACGCAAGACGTCAAGTCCTCTGTTTGCGGTGTATCTCGTTTTACCTGCCTCAAGCGTGCAGATGCCCGTTTTTCTTATCTGCCAGGGGGTGCGGAAATCGGGCTCGCCTACGCCAAGCGAAATAACGCCCTCCATTGAATTTGCTATGTCAAAATACTTTCTTATTCCGGACGGCTTCATATTTGAAACCTTTTCCGAAAGCATTTTTGAGTAATCTATCATAATGAAATAGTATCCCTCTCGTCAGTTTTTGCGTCTGTTAACTCTACGCCAAATTCCTTATATCTTCTCATAATAAACTGTGTCGCGGTAGAGGTAACGGAATCTATAGTTGCAAGCTCGCGCGCAACGAATGACGAAACCTCTTGGAACGTTCTTCCCTTTACGACTACGATAAGGTCGCAAACTCCCGACATAAGTGAAACGGACTCAACCTCGGGATATTTCGCAATTCTTTCCGCAACTTCTTCAAATCCAAGCGCGACTTTAGGCGTTACCTTAAGCTCAATAATGGCGCTAACACTGTTTGTATCAACCTTTTCCCAGTCAATAACGCCCTTGTAGCCCTTTATAATGCCCTTTGCCTCCATCTCGGCAATTTCCGCCTTTACGCTGTCTTCGTCAAGTGAGCAAACAGTCGCAATATCCGCCGTCGTGAGCTTCGCATTGCTTTCAATGAGCTTAAGAATTTTCGTGTTCATAATTTTCCTCCTGAAAATAAAAAAAACCGTGTGAATACTGCCTTGTATACTACACGGACGAATTTATCGTGATACCACCGTTTTTCAAAAACTCCTCGCGGAATTTTCCTTGGGGACTTGCAAGCACAAGTCCTGCGCGGTAACGGGCGCTCCCGCCAAAATTTAGCCTTACGGTTCGCTTCGGGACTCGCGAGCTGCTTCGCAAAGCCGCGCCGGGAATTTACACCAAGCATTCCCTCTCTTAAGGTCGCGTAACTCTGTTACTCCTCTCGGTCACAGTCGTATGAGAGTATTATATATGCATTTTTTTGTTTTGTCAAGTCATTTTTCAAAATAATGCTGTGAAGCACTGCGCACGCATATAATTATATATAGATTGACAAAAAACGAAAAATGTTGTACAATAAAGTAAAAATATAATGGAAAGTCTTATTTTTTCACGAAAATTCAAATCTAAATCGGAGTTTTTTATGTTTATTATTGATATGCACTGCGACAGTCTTTCCCAAGTTGGCGGAGATCGCGGACTTATAAATCCTTATAACTTTTCCGTAAAATATCCCCATCTTCAGTTTACCGCGGCATTCATTTCCGCGGCAAATCGTCCAGCGGAAGAGCGACGCGCAGAGCTTATGCAGTACTTTAACGTATATCTTTCGGAAAAGGAACGACTTGGGCTTTTGGGTGTAAAGAGCGCCGAAGACGTTTATACCTTCGAGGATAACGAAATGCGCTCCTCTCTTTTCAGTGTCGAGGGCGGTGCAGGGCTTTTCCCAAACTCCCCGGAGCTTGAAGTGCTCGCGCTTGGCGGACTCTCCGTTTACGGTATGGCGTGGGAAACGAACGAGCTTGCCTCGTCGTGCTGGGACAAAAACGACACGGGACTCTCCGAGCTTGGACGGCAGATGGTAAGAAAATGCGACGCGCTCGGAATAATCAGCGACGTTTCGCATCTTTCCGACAAAAGCTTTTTCGACCTTATGGAAACAAGCCACTATCCCGTTTTGGCAACTCATTCAAACTTCCGCGAGCTTTGCTCCTCCCCGAGAAATCTTACTCGCGAGATGGCAAAAATGATAACGGAGCGCGGCGGTGTTATAGGACTTAATCTCTACTCCGAATTTTTAAACGACTCAGGCAATGCGACGCTTGACGATATAATTCGCCACGTCGACTTTGCGCTTGAAAACTTTGGTGACGGCGCCTTAGGCTTCGGTTTCGACCTTGACGGTGTCGATAAGCTGCCCGTCGGAATAAGCCTTGAAACAAGCATTCACGACCAGGTAATAGAGCTTCTTCTTTCAAGATACTCCTATGAAACGGTTGAAAAAATCGCAGGCAAAAACGTTGCGAATTTCCTTAAAAGCAATCTTTCATAACTGCAAAGGTGAATTAAAAATGGTTTACGTACTGTCAAATCACAAAGCCGGCGGAAATTTTATACAAAACGAAAAGCGTGTGAAAGAAATGTTTGGGGGACAAAAGACGAGCTTTTACACGTGCGCCGAGGTCGATGACAAACGCGAATTTTTAAAAAAATTAACAGAAAAGGACACTCTCGTTATAATCGGCGGCGACGGAACCTTAAATAAATTCGTCAATGCGATAGACGACGTTGAATATCCTTTTCCTATTTATTGCTACGCAGGCGGAACGGGCAACGATTTTATAAACGACGTAGCAGGTGACGACAGCTTATTCGTTAAGATAAACGAGTACATAAAGAAGCTTCCCACGGTTTTCGTTAACGGAAAGGAATATCGCTTCATAAACGGAATAGGCTACGGCCTTGACGGATATTGCTGCGAGATAGGCGACAAAAAAAGAAAAAAGAACGGAAAAGCTCCGAATTACTTGAAAATTGCTCTCGGCGGTTTGCTCGGCGGATATAAACCGCGAAATGCGAAAGTTACCGTTGACGGTGTCGTGCGAGAATATAAAAACGTATGGCTTGCCCCCACGATGAACGGCCGATTTTACGGCGGAAATATGATGATAGCACCGACTCAGGACAGGCTTAATCCAGAAAAGAAAATTTCATTCGCCGTAGCGCATACGCGCTCGCCTATAAGCATACTAACAAAGCTTCCCACGGTTTTCAAGGGGAAGCATTTGAAATTTAAAAAAGTTTTTGAGATAATTGAGGGAATGGAAATAAAGGTCGAATTTGACCGCCCCTGCGCCCTTCAGATAGACGGTGAAACAATAAAAGACGCAAGCTTCTACGAGGCTAAAAGCTACGCTTTAATTCATAATAGCGAAAAGGGTGCTATACTCGTTTAATCCTTAAATTCAAGAAGCCGATTGGTGAAAATGATATGAAAAAAACTACGAAAGTCAAAATCTTTTCAATAATAAGCTTCGCCGTTTTCTTCTTTCTTCTGATGCTTTTTCTTCTTTCCAAGGAGAATATTGAAATTATAAAGAGTGTTTTTTCCGACGAGGTGTCGAGCGACGAGGTTCACGACGTTCTCTTGGGACTCGGAATAAGAGGATATGCGACGGTGTCGATTCTTGCAATGCTGCAGGTTGTTTTAACCTTTCTTCCGGCAGAGCCGGTTCAGGTTATTGCAGGTCTTGCCTTCGGCTTCCCCGTTGGTCTGCTTCTATGCACGATAGGCGTTGTTGTCGGAAATACGGTAATTTATATTCTTTACCGTATATTTGGAGATAAGCTTAATCAGTATTTTGACAGAAAACTGCATTTCGATTTTGAAAGACTCGGGAAGTCGGGAAGAATAACTCTCACGATATTTATTCTTTATTTTCTCCCCGCTATTCCTTACGGAATGATTTGCTTTTTTGCAGCTACGATGCGAATGAAATATCCGCGCTATATAATCGTCACGACTCTCGGAGCAATTCCGTCGATTTGCATCGGCGTGGGGCTCGGACATCTTGCGGTTTCTACAAGCTGGATACTCTCCGTTTCAATATTTGCCGTGCTCGTTATCGTTCTTATGTTTCTTATGAAGAAAAAGGATGCGCTTTTTGCAAAGCTCGACAATATTATGACTAAGGAAAAAGAGCCTTATTCTTCCAAAACAACGGTAAGAAGCTACAGTAGAATAAAGCTCGATATAGCTTACGTAATAAGTCGCATAATTTTCTTTTTCAAGGGTATTCGGGTAAAATACGTAAGCCGCGTGGGAAAGGTCGGAAAAATCGAAGCGCCCGCAATAGTACTATGCAATCACGGAGCATTCGTTGATTTTGCGTATGCTGGCACTCTTCTGCGCAAAAACAGCCCTAATTTCCCTGTTGCAAGGCTCTATTTCTATAAAAAATCCTTTGGTAATCTTTTAAGAAGCTTCGGTTGCTTCCCTAAAAGTATGTTTACCGTTGATATAGAAAGCATTAAGAACAGTCTGCGCGTTATTAAAAACGGTGGAGTTCTTGCAATGATGCCGGAAGCAAGGCTTTCAACCATAGGTGAGTTTGAGGATATTCAAGAGGGTACGTATTCGTTCCTTAAGAAATCGGGGGTTCCGGTTTACACGATTAAAATATCTGGTGATTATCTTGCAAAACCGAAATGGGCAAATAAAATGCGCCGAGGCTCTCTTATAGAAGCTGAGCTCGATTTACTGTTTTCAAAGGAAGAGCTTGAAAACATTTCTCTTGAAGAGATAAAAGCGCGTACCGAAAAAGCACTTTACTATAATGAATTTGAATGGCTCAAAACGCATCCGCGCGTAAAATACCGTTCAAAGAAAATGGCAGAGGGACTTGAAAATATCCTCACAAGGTGCCCAATTTGCAAACAAAAATATACATTATACACCAAAAGCTCAGATGTATGTTGCAAAAACTGTCAAAAGGTAGCAAGCATTGATGAACGTTATAATTTTGTTTCCGAGAAACCGTTTTCAAACTTTGCCGAGTGGTATAAATGGCAAAACAGCGAGCTTGCGCTTGAGATAAAGAATAATCCCGATTACAGTCTTGCAAGCAAGGTTACCTTAAAGCATCCATCCCTTGACGGAAAAACGTTTTTAAGAGTTGCGGGCGAGGGAATATGCACGTTAAACCGCGAAGGGTTGAGATACGTCGGCTCTGACGATGGCGAGGAGCTTGATATACTTTTCCCAATGTCCGAAATTTACCGCTTGCTTTTCGGAGCGGGTGAAAATTTTGAAATTTATCAAGGAAAACAGATGTATTTCTTTGTACCCGAAGAACCGAAAAGCTCGGTTGACTGGTATATGGCATCAAAAATACTCAAGGACGAAAAATAATCTTTGCCACCGTTGGCGAAAGGAGAAGTTTATGAATTCTAACGAAATCTCAGACGCTAGGAAAGAAAAAGCATTTTCTAACATAGGACTGCGCTCGTTTTTAACAGTTGTCATCATTCTCGCTTCGGTTCTAATATTCAGCGGAGCGCTCTCTTACTTTGTCCCGCAAGGCAACTTTGAGAGAAACGAAGACGGAGCGATTATCCTCGGAAGCTATGTCGAAGAGGGTATATCGGGAATTGCTCCCTGGCGTGTAATCACCGCGCCCTTCAGAGTTTTCGCTTCGGAAGATGCTCTGACCGTTATAATGATAAGTGTGTTCCTTCTCGTTATGAGCGGTGTTTTCAATATGCTTGACAAAACAGGCGGAATTAAAGTCTGCATTGGCAAAATTATGTGCAAGCTGAAAGACAAAGGCGGCCCCGTTGTATGTATTACAGTGCTTATATTTATGCTATTCGGCAGCTTTTTCGGAATGTTTGAAGAGCTTGTAACACTGTTGCCGCTTGTTATCGTGTTTATGCTTTCTATGGGAATGGACTCAATGACAGGACTCGGTGCGTGTATGTTAGCCGCTTGCTTTGGCTTTTCCGCAGCTATAACCAATCCGTTTTCAGTAGGACTTATTCCGGGTGTTGTTGAAAACCAAGGAATAGAAATCAGCGTTTTTTCAGGTGTATGGCTCAGAATTGTTTTCTTTGGAATAATTTATTTTACCCTATGCGCCTTTCTTATGCTTCACTTAAAGAAAATCGAAAGAACCCCCCAGCTTTCCTTAAGCTATGAGCTCGACCTCGCCAAACGGAGCGAGCTCAACAATGCAAATACAAAAAACACTTGCAGTGACGATAAGCTTTTTCGCGTTTTCGGAATCTTTTTTATTGCTCAGATTGTGATTCTCGTAATTATAGCCTCCGTAAGAGCGCTTTCTTCTCTTGCAATACCGATACTTACATTAAGCTTTCTTATCGGCGGTATAATTTCAAGTCTTATCGTTACAGAAAAGAAGAGCGACACGTTCAAATATATTCTTCGCGGCGCCGTGGCAATGCTCCCCGCCGTTGTGATGATAGCCCTTGCATCTTCCGTCAAGCTCGTTATGACGGAGAGCAGAATTATCGACACGATAATGAACGGCTTAATAAATCTTCTGAACGGAAAAAGTAAATTTTTAGCAATTCTTCTCATATATTTTTTAATTCTCTTTCTACAGCTGTTTATCGGCTCGGCATCTGCAAAAATAATACTTGTTATGCCGATAGTTATGCCCATTGCCGCGGCAATAGGACTTCACCCTGCAACCGTCGTTCTTGCATATTGTATGGCAGATGGATTTACCGACGTTATTTTACCTACCAACCCCGTGCTCCTCGTAGGTCTTTCTATGGCAAACATTTCTTACGGCAAGTGGGTAAAGTGGACTTGGAAGCTTCAACTGGTGGTATTTGCAATAAGCATTCTTATGTTGCTTTTTGCGGTTGGAATAGGTTACTGATTCGGAGATCCAGTGTATGAAAAACAAATTATTTATTAGGATTTTATCTAGCGCAATTCTTCTCGTTCTGCTCTTATCTTTCGCTTCTTGCGCGCTTATTGAAGCACCCGTTGGAATTTCAAAAGCGGAAATCAACGATAACGGAGAGCTGGTTTTAACGTATACAAACGGGGAGAGTGAAAATCTCGGCGTCGTTGTCGGAAAAGATGGCGAAGACGGTAAAGACGGTGCTGACGGCAAAGACGGCGCTGACGGTAAAGACGGCGCTGACGGCAGAAACGGCATCAACGGAAAAGACGGTGTTAACGGCAAAGATGGCACCGACGGCTCTTATATCATTTCAGACAGTGATAAAATTATCGAATCAGCAAGCGCAAGAGGGCTTATATCGTGCGTAAGCATCTTCTGCGGATTCGAAAGCACCTCTTACGGACAAACACAGGAATACGCGAACGCGGGCGCGGGTGTTATCTATAAAATGAACAAAGAACTCGGGGAAGCATTTATTATAACCAACTATCACGTAGTTTACGATCCCAATTCCGACACTGCCGACGGTATCAGCGACGAGATTTACGCTTATCTTTACGGCTCGGAGCTTGAATCTCAGGCAATGATGGCGGAATACGTTGGCGGCTCACTTTCATACGATATAGCAGTCCTCAGAATCACGGAGAGTGATATGATAAAAAACGGCAATGCAAGCCCCGCGAGTATTTTTAACTCCGACGACGTTAACGTTGGCGAGAGCGCAATTGCAATCGGAAACCCCGAGGGTATGGGATTTTCCACGTCTCTCGGTATCGTAAGCGTTGACTCTCAATATATAGAAATGCTTGGCGCAGACGGAGAAACCGCGGTAAAATTCCGCGTTATGAGAATTGATACGGCAATTAACGGCGGAAACTCGGGCGGCGGTCTTTTCAATTCTTCGGGTCAGCTTATCGGTATAGTCAACGCAAAGGTACAAAGCGATACGGTAGAAAATATAGCATACGCAATTCCCTCAAATCTCGCAAAAGCGGTTGCCGACAATATAATTTATTATTGCCTTGATACAAGCGTATACAAACCGCAACGGCCTATGCTCGGTATAAGCATTCAAGTCACGGATAGCCACGCAGAATATGACAGTGAAAAAGAGCGATTAAAAATCGTTGAAAAAATCACCGTCGCTTCTGTTGAAAGCGGAAGCGCGGCATACGGAATATTCCAAGAGGGCGACGTTTTAAAATCCGCATCATTCGGGGATGCCAATATCGAAATAACGCGCTTGCATAGCCTAGATTTTATGTTAAACGTACGTGTAGGAGATATTGTAAAATTCGTCGTTGAAAGAAACGGAGTCGAAAAAACGATTGAGATAACTGTCAAAAGCACCCATCTTATTGAAAGCTAAAAAGAAAAAACTACGGCAGGATACGAAAAGCTCCTGCCGTTAACTTTTATTTACATTTGTTTGCGTTTTGATAATTGATAGAAGGCAACCGCGCCTGCCGCGGCAACGTTAAGAGAATCAACTCCGTGCGCCATCGGTATTTTTGCGGTATAGTCACTTTTTGCTATCGTGGCTTTTGAAAGCCCGTCGCCCTCCGTTCCTAGAATTATCGCAAGCTTTTCTTCCCTCATAAGCGCCTCGTCGTCTATAGAAACGGAATTGTCCGATAGCGCCATCGCAACGGTTTTAAATCCATACGACCTGAGAATATCAACACCCGGTGCGGGCCAATCCTCTTTTTTCTCTCCAATGACACCCCACGGCACTTGAAATACAGTTCCCATACTTACCCGTATTGCGCGCCTTGAAAGCGGATCGCAGCAGGTTGGAGTCACAAGAACCGCATCTATCTCAAAGGCGGCTGCGGAGCGAAAAAGAGCGCCTATATTGGTTGAGTCTGTAATGCCCTCAAAAACCGCAACGCGCGAAGCTCCCGTGAGTAAATCAGGCAAAGTCTTAAGTTTAGGTCTTTTCATAGCCGAAAGGGCACCCCGTGTCAATTCAAAGCCCGTAATTCTTTTCAAAATTTCACGGTCTGCGCTATATATTGGAATATTGCCTACGCGCTCTATTATCCCACGAACCTGATCGTTTATAAGTCTTTCTTCGGTGAGAATTGACACGGGCTCGCATCCCGAGTTCAATGCAACCTCTATAACAATTGGACTCTCTGCTATAAAAATCCCCTTGTCGGGCTCAAGCCTGTTTCTGAGCTGCGCGCCCGTAAGTCTTGCATAAACGTCAATTGCGGGTGCGGAAAAATCGTCGATTTTTATTATGTTTGACATATTACACTACCCTGATTTTATTCTTGATACTTACAGTATACAAAATTTCTCCCGTCAATTCAAGTGCGATTTAAAAAAATATAGCAAAATAACAAATTTTATCTTGATTTTTGTTGATATTTCCCTTATAATAGGTCTAATAATTATTTGGTTTATTTTAAAAGGGGAATCTTATGCTAAGGCGCTTTGTTAGCTATTACAAGCCGCACAAAAAATTACTTTTCTGGGATATGACGGCGGCACTTTTTATATCCATTATCGGAATGGTTTATCCGATATTGACACGGCAAACACTTAAAATTTTTGAAGAGCATATGAATTTGGATTATATACCGAAGGAAGTATACCGCGCGGTAATAGTTTTTGGCGTTGCACTTATCCTTCTTTACGTGGTGCGTATGTTTTTGCGCTACTTCGTTCAGTATTACGGCCATATAATCGGTGTGCGTATGCAATCGCAAATGCGTCGCGACCTTTTCGGGCATCTTGAAAAGCTCCCCTTCCATTTTTACGACGACAACGAAACTGGTAAGATTATGACGAGAATAACGAGTGATCTTTTTGAGGTTTGCGAGCTTGCTCATCACGGTCCCGAAAACCTGCTTATAAGCAGCGTTATGATAATTTTGTCATTTGTTTATCTTATGACGATAGACTGGATACTCACTCTTATAATATTCACCTGCGTGCCGATTCTTTTCCTTGTAACCTGGCATTACAGAAAGGCAATGAAGCGCGCTTTTGACGCGAGAAGAAAGAGCAACGCAACCATAAATGCAGCGGTAGAAAGCAGTATAACGGGTATCCGTGTTACGAAAGCTTACACCAACGCAAACCGCGAGATTGAAAAATTTGCGATAGGAGACAAGGAATTCGTCGACGCATCATACGGCGCATACGACGCTATGGCAAAGTTCCACTGTTCAACTACGTTTATCACCGATATATTTAACGTATTCATTCTTATCGCGGGCGGCATCTTTATGTGCCTTAAAAGAATTGATTTTGCTGACTATTCCACCTTCATAGTATCGGTTAACCTTTTTATAAGTCCCGTAAATACTCTCATAAGCTTTATGGAGCAATATCAGAACGGCGTAAGCGGATTCAAGCGCTTTACGGAAATTATGGACGAGGAGCCCGAAGCAGAAGCTGCCGACGCCTTGAAGCTTGAAAGCGTCGAGGGCGTTATAGAATTTAAGAACGTAAGCTATTCCTACGACGAAACGAAGGAGGTTCTTCATAACGTGAGCTTAAGGCTTGAAAAAGGCAGAAAGCTCGCTCTCGTAGGCCCATCAGGAGGAGGAAAAACGACGCTTTGTCACCTCTTACCGAACTTCTACAGGCTAAAGGACGGCAACGGCTCGATACTCATCGACGGAATTGATATAAAGGACTTAACTCTTGAATCCTTGCGTAAAAATATAGGCATAGTACAACAAGATGTTTTCCTTTTTGCAGGAACGGTACGGGATAACATTCTCTACGGAAATCCCGACGCGAGCGAGGAAGAAATGTACGAGGCTGCCCGCCGCGCAAACATTCACGATTACATCGTTTCGCTTGAAAAAGGCTACGACACCGAAATCGGTGAGCGCGGAGTCAAGCTTTCGGGCGGTCAAAAGCAACGCTTAAGCATTGCAAGAGTATTCCTCAAGGACCCGTCTATTCTTATACTTGACGAAGCGACGAGCGCGCTTGACAATACGACTGAGGTTCTTATTCAAGGCGCGCTTGACGAGCTTTGCCGCGGAAGAACCACCATAGTCGTAGCGCACAGACTTTCAACCATACGCAACGCAGACGAAATTGCCGTCGTAATGGACGGTGTAATATCCGAACGCGGAACTCACGACGAGCTTATGGAAAAGGGTGGAACGTATAAAAATCTTTATGCTCTTCAATTCCGTGACAATGATTTTATTGAGTAATTACAAGCAAGAATAATACGCTCTTGCTTGAGAAAGAGAGATTTTATGGCAAGCGAGAACGGCATTCAATGCTTTAGCAGAAATGCGCTTAAAATTATTGCCGCAATAACAATGCTTATCGACCATATCGGCGTCGTTCTTTTTCCAAAGCTTCAAATTTTGAGAATAATCGGGCGAATTTCATTCCCGATTTTCGCTTATATGATAGCCGAGGGATGTCATTATACGAAAAGCAAGCTACGGTATTTTCTAGGAGTTTTCGTTCTTGGCATCGGATGCCAAGCGGTGTATTCCTGGTATGGCGGCGGAAAGCTTATCGGAATTCTTATTACCTTTTCAATATCCATTATAGTGGTGTATGCAATGCAATATATGAAAAGGGCGCTCCTTACGAAAGCTCCCATTGCAATACAAATCTTATCCGTTATTCTTTTTACCTCTGTGGTTTTCGGAGTTTACGTTCTAAACAAAAAACTTCTTATAGATTACGGCTTTTTCGGTTGTATGGCGCCCGCTTTTGCAAGCGCGTTCAAGATTCCGCGCGAAATAAAAATTCAAAGCGGACAAAGCTCGGAAGCTACCGAAGCAGCGCTCACAAAAAAGCACTGCACTAATACCGAGCATTTGCTAAACGTGCTTTCGCTCGGTGCTTGCCTTGTATTTATAAGTCTTACAATGGGCAAGCATCAACCGTTCGCGCTCCTCGCGCTGCCATTGCTCCTTCTTTATTCGGGCAAACGCGGCAAATACAAAATGAAGTACTTTTTCTACGTTTTCTATCCTCTACACCTGGCCGTCATAGAGGGCATTGCGCTTATTATAACTTAGAAAAACCTCACAAAAAACTCGGCATCAATCAAAAAACGCTAAAATAAAAGCTCTGTATCAGATAACGAAAACGGTTGCTCAAAGAGGGGAACCGTTTTTTAATTCGGTGTAATATACGTCTAAAAGCTTTCTCTGTAACATTTTCAAGCTTTATTTATAATATTATAATAAACGACGCAGGCACTTTATATAGCGATATGTTGACAAATATAAAACACTGTGCTATACTCTATTCGCACGAAATTAAAAGGAGACTTTATATGAGACTTTACGACGAGCTTTATTTTGAAATAACCGCAAAAGGCGAAAAAAGCGAAATTAAAAAGCTTATAAGATTTTTGAAATCAGGTGAGCTTGAAGATTTTTTTGAAGCAAGCGAAGAATACATAAATCTTGACGATAATTATGATAATATTGACGACACGGAAAGCACAGAGCTCGTTTTTTCAAACGACGAAATCGGAATCGAAATAGACGAATTTGACACAGACGAATTTCTTGAGCTTTTCGCAAAAGCAGCAAAAAACCTTGACATTTCGGGCACCCTTTACGATATAGACGATAACGAGTTTTCATTTACAAGTCCTGAGGGCGATGCTTATTATTACAACGCTCGCTTGAAAAGCTTTAATGACGAGCTTGACGACGTTGCAAGCGACGAGGATATAGACGACGAGGAAGAGGACTGATTTTCTCTGACGTCCGTCGACGAAGCGATAAAAAACTGCAAGATTTTTCGTACTGTAAAGTGCAGCAAAAAATGCAAAAAGGGAATCGGTTTTTGCCAATTCCCTTTTAATTTGCAAATATATATTTACATTCTTGTATTTATTTTGTTTTTAAAGCTTTGTTTTCTTTGCTTTTTGAAAGCTTTGAAAGAACGGGAATTGCCGCAAACGTGAGGAGCATTACAAGAGATGCTGCGAGGAATATTTCGGGAGCAGGAATGTAAGGGGTCGTCATAGTATCAGCAGAATCCATATCTGGAAGAGGGATATTCTGTTTAGCATTTATTGCATTGCCTATCATAGGACCGAGAAGCATAGGTATAAGAACACTGAATACCATTCTGACTCCTTGAAGCTTGCCAACGTCCCCTTCTGGTGTGTAATCGCGTATCGTTGAACCGCAAAGCGCTGAGGTGAAAATATAACCCGTTATCATAACGAATCCCGAAAGTCCAAAAAGAATAAGGTTTGTGATTTTTTCGCCGCCCTTCGAAAAATACATAAAGAGAAGCCCCGCCGCCATTACCGCCGACGACGCATAAAGAAGCTTCGTCTTGTCCATTTTGTCCGAAACTCTTGTTAAAAAGACGTTGAGTCCCGCGCCGCCAAGTATAGCAATTGCAAACACCGCACTATATTCAATAATGCTAAAGCCGAGATAAGCGCTCATATATATAACCATATAAGGCATAAATATCTGACAGGCAATACCGTAAACAAGTATTATAAGAAGCGAAACGTAAAAAGGCGCGTTGTTCTTGATTACAGAGGGCTTGAAGCCGTAGAAAATATCCTTCATACTTCCGCTTTTGGATAACCCGTTTTTATCCTTTACCCGAAACAGTCCAAAAACACCGCAAGCGGAAATCAAAACGCCGAGTGTGAGAAACATCATATCGTAGCCTATAGCTCCGACGATTATTCCGAAGCCGCCCGCTACAACAAGGAGCGCGATAAGCGGAAGAATTGAGAGAATCCCCTCTACCTTTCCTCGATATGAGGCTTCCGTGTTGTCCGTTACCCACGCATTGAATGCCGCGTCGTTTGCCGTTGAGCCAAAAACCGTCATAATGCAATCCGCAACAACTACAAGAGCAAGCGTAAACGTTACGGCTTTTTCGGCATCAAGCCCAAATAGCTTTTCCGAAAGCTCGGGTGAAAGAAAGCCGAAGACGGCAACTGTAATACCCCATATTATGTAACCCCACGAAATAAAAGCTCGCCTGTTGCCTATTTTATCGGACACGGTACCTGCAATAAGCGTTATAACCGTAGCGGTAATACCGCTTAACTGAACCATAAGCGTTACCGTTTCAAGCGACGGCGCTACGGTTTCAAACACAAAAAGATTGAAATACATATTTTCAACAGACCAAGCAATCTGTCCTATCATTCCAAAAAGAATGAGAACAAACCAATTTGAACGAGAAAATTCACGTTTTTTATCCATAAAAACCTCCAACTCACGTTATTTATTTAATTGTACCACATAATTTTCGGTTTGTACAGAGTTAATTAAAAAAAGGCAAAGCCAGGCTTTGCCTTTTTTTAGACGGTTTTAATTTAAAACGTTGTCACTGCAAATCAACAATACATATTGTTTTTAGACATATAGTCATAAAGCTCTTTTCCGTGATTTTGCTCTTCCTTTTGTATATGGTTAAGAGTATCACGCAAAGCAGGACTTGAAAACTCAAAAATCGCAACGTCGTATACAGAGGAAACGTGCTTTTCCATTGCGAGCGCATCAGCGCATAAGAATGCATCGCGCGCTTTTTCATCACCCGTCACCGCACTTTGCGGGAAGTTTGCCTTTTCGTCTTTCGCCTTTGGAGCTTCCGCAGGCATTGTCACTTCTTCGCCCTGTAGAATACGGTTAATCGTTGAAAGATGGCTTTCTTCTGTGCTTTTAATGCTTGAAAACAAGTTTTTAAGCGTTGCGTCGCAAGCCTCCTTTTCATATTTTCCGTACTTCTCAATGCAAAGCTTTTCCTGAGATTTCAAATCGGAGAGCAAGCTGTTTTCTTTTTGTGTTAAGGTCATATTTCTTCCTTTCCATTGCCAGAGGCAACTATATTTTCTGATTTTATTCTTCGCAAGGCGTTCCATTTTTATGCGTTTTTGACAAATATTATTTACATTTTGTGCGATAAAATGGTCTGTTTTTCGACACGGGCTACCTCTTGCTTTGTTTTTAGAATTTTAGGTGTTGCGTCGAGGGCGCACGTGCTCGCGGAATTAAATTGTTAAATTTTCAAAAACTATTTATTTTTTAAATACTTTGTGTTATAATACTATAGTATAATAGCTATTTGCGGCCTTTTGCGGCCCCTCATACTTTGAAAGGACAGAAAATGGGAAAAAATAAATCCTGCGCCAAAAAATGCTCCGACAGACTTAATAAAGTCGGCGGCCAAGCGGTTCTCGAAGGCGTAATGATGAAGGCGGGTACAAGAACCGTTACCACTTGCCGTAAAGAAGACGGAACACTCGCGGTTTATGACGGTGAGTTTCATTCTGTAAGAAAAAAGCACAAAATACTCAATATTCCAATTCTCCGCGGAGTTATAAATTTCGTGGAAATGCTTATTCTCAGCGTAAAAACGCTTGGCAATTCCGCAGATGCGCTCGGCATTGAAGAGGAAGACGGAAAATGCGAAAGATGGCTAAAAAAGCATCTAGGCATAAAGCTCACAGACCTCATTATGATTATAGCGGTAATTTTAGGACTTGCGCTTTCGGTATTTCTCTTTATGTTTTTACCGAATCTCATATCAGGCCTTATCGACAAGTATTTGTTGAAAGGCTCGCTCGGTGCCTGGACCGCCGTAGTCGAAGGCTTTGTAAAAATTTTGATTTTCTTGGCTTATCTATGGCTCGTTTCTCTTATGAAAGACATAAAGAGAACATTTATGTACCACGGAGCAGAGCACAAATCCATAGCCTGCTTTGAAGCAGGCGACGAGCTAACCCCCGAAAATGCTAAAAAGTACAAGCGATTCCACCCCCGTTGCGGAACGAGCTTTATGTTTCTTATGATACTTCTCGGTATTATCGCAGGTATTTTCGTTAAAACTTTAATACCGGGACTCAACACATGGGCTTACACGGGCATAAGACTTCTTATACTCCCTCTCGTTATGGGAATAGGCTATGAAATCCTTATGATAGCCGGAAAGCACGACAATTTCCTTACTCGCGCAATATCCGCCCCGGGACTTTGGGTTCAGAGAATAACTACGAAAGAGCCGACGGAGGATATGCTGGAGGTCGCTATTATATCAATAAAAGGCGCACTTCGTGACGATTTCCCCGAATTTCACAAGTTCTGGGAAGAAAAGGGTTGGGAGCCAAAAACGGAGTCCGCACCCGCGAACGAAGAAAACTCCGAAGCCGATTCAATCGAAGTGAAAAACGTGGATAAAACAGCCACCGAAGCTATCTCAAACGAGCCTGAAAAGGAAACGGAAAATGACGCTTGACGAGGCTATACGCACACTGAGGGCGACAGGTGTTGAAAACCCCGAGTTCGACGCACGCGAGCTTTTTATGCATTTTGGCAAGCTTCCAGGACATAGTTTGGTTTCAAGAAGCGTATACCTTGACGACGGGATAATAGCAAATCCGATAAGGGAAAGGGCGTCGCGCTGTCCGCTTCAGTATATTACAGGCAAGGTCGGTTTCTTTCGAGAAACCTACACCGTAACCCCCGACTGTCTTATACCAAGACAGGATACCGAAATTTTAGTTGACTATGCAACAAAAAACATTCCCGAGGGAGAAAGCTTCATAGATCTCTGCACGGGAAGCGGCTGTATAGCAATATCCACCGTCAGAAATACAAAAAACACAAGCTGTCTTGCGATAGATATTTCAAAAGCGGCTCTCTCAGTTGCAAAGAAAAATGCAATAGAAAACGACGTTTCCGAAAGAATTGAATTTTCAGAGGCAGACGCGCTTAGCTTTAAGCCGAGCGAAAAGGTTTTTGCAATACTTTCAAACCCACCGTACGTTACTGAAAAGGAATACGAAAATCTTGACGCGGAGCTTTACCACGAGCCGAAGCTCGCTCTCGTCGGTGATGATAACGGGCTTGAGTTTTACAAAAGAATCACCAAAAACACCAAAAATTTTCTTAAGCCTCACGGTTTTATAGCTTTTGAAATAGGCAAGGACCAAAAAGAAGCTTTACAGCAAATCGCAGAAGAAAATCTTATGCAAATAAGCTTTTTAAAAGACCTCTCATCACACGTGCGAGTTGCCATTCTAAAAAAAGAAAAATAGCAAAACACCCCCGCCCGTCATAGTATGTGGTGAGGTGATGAAAATGCCAAAAACTTTAGCCTTAATTTTCGGCGGCGAAGGTGCGGAAAGAAAAATTTCCGAGCTCAGTGCGGCAAACGTTATCGAAAAAATCAAGGGAAAACTTAACTTTATTACCATCGGGATAACAGATGCGGGAGATTGGTTTCTTTTCGAGGGCGATGAAAGAAAAATCGAAAGCGGAAGATGGATAGAAGACGAGCAAAACATCTCGGTATATCCCGCAAGATTTAACGGAGAGTCGGGCTTTTACACAAGCGACGGAAAACTTATAAAGGCAGAGCTTGCCTTTCCAGTTTTGCACGGAGATTTCGGTGAAGACGGAAAAATTCAAGGAGCTTTACGGTGCGCGCACATTCCATACCTTGGCTCCGACGTTTTACCCTCGGCACTAAGCTCCGACAAAGCCTTTACGAAAATCATAGCCGAATATCTCGGCATACCTACGCTTCCGTGGTTCATTCCAAAGGATAAGAAGCCAAGCGACGTACGTATTGAGGCGGAGCAACGCCTCGGTTATCCGTTTTTCATAAAGCCACGAGAGCTTGGCAGCTCTATTGGCGCATCTCCCGTATACGCAAAGCGAGATTTCAAAAAAGCGTATGACGAGGCTGTTAGAGCTTCGCACGGGAAAATTATGATAGAGTCCCTTGCCGACGTAAAACTTGAGCTTGAGCTTGCACTTTTTGACGACGGAAAGAGCCGATTTATATCAAAGCCCGGTGCGGTTTATTCCTCGGGAAAATTTTATAGCTTTTCGGCAAAATACGATACACGGGAAACTCCCGAAATAAAATCACGCGCAAAGCTTGATGCAGGCATAATTCGCAAAACGCGAGCTATGGCAAAAAGACTTTCTGATTTTCTGGGTCTTGGAAACATATCCAGAATAGATTTTTTCCTGACTCCCTCGGGCGAAATTTATTTCAATGAAATCAACTCAATTCCTGGAATGACAAAAACAAGCCTTTATCCCGAAATCACGGAGCTTTACGGAAGCTTTAAAACGTCGCTTTTCGAGGCTCTCGCAAACGGTGAGCCTATAACGTGATAGGCATTTTTGATAGCGGTGTCGGCGGTCTTACCGCAATAAAAGAACTTCGGAAAATCGCACGCGATGCGGACATTTGCTTCTTCGCCGACAGAAAAAACGCGCCTTACGGCACAAAAACGCTTGAAGAAATAACTGAAGCTTCAAAAAGAAGTATAGAAAATCTCATTTTGCTCGGAGCAGAGAAAATTCTCATTGCATGTTGTACCGCAAGCGCTGCATATTATCATCTTCCTGAGCGTGAAAGAGAACTTTGCATTCCGATAATAGATTTAGCAGCAAGGCGCGCAGCTAATATATCGAAAAACGGACGGATAGGCGTTATAGCAACGGAAAGAACGATTAAAGAAAGGGCATTTTCAAGGGCTATTACGGCAATTTCAAAAAATGCCATTGTTTTTGAAAAGGAAGCTCAGATATTCGTTAGCTTAATCGAAAACGGAGCGCGTGACAACAACTTAAGCGAAAACGAAAAAATAAAAATCGAAAAAGTCCTCGCGCCTCTTCGCAAAAAAAATATCGATACGTTGATACTCGGTTGCACGCACTTCCCGCATATAGAGCAAGAAATACAGCGGATTTTGGGAGTAAAAACGGTAAATCCAGCGTTCGAGGGAGCGCTTGAAATTGCAAAAATTGCAAACATTTCCGGAAACGGAAGAACGATATATATATGAAAGCTTAACAGCTCAAAAAACAGGAGAAACAAATATGGGAAAATACAGACGCGGCAGAATAAACGACGCAGTTGCCGAGGAGCTTGCAATAGCGCTCGGTGACGTGCGCGAGCCAATGGTTGTAAATAATTTTGTTAGTATCACGCGCGCCGAGGTAGCGCCAGACTTAAAATATGCAAGCATCTATTTTTCTTGCATAGGAAATTCAGATGAGGCGATGCTCGGTCTGAAAAAATGCACGGGTATGCTTCGGCACCACCTCGCAACAACGCTCAATTTAAGAATAACCCCCGAGCTTCATTTCGTTAAAGACGGCTCGATAGAGCACGGTGCAAAAATTGCAAAGCTTCTTGACGAGGTTATGAAAGACGGTGATAAAAAGGTTGACGGCGATGAGTGAATATAAAAAGCTTACGGCAAGAGAGTGCGCCGAGAGGCTTCTTGAAATAGAAAGACCTTTAATACTCATGCACGCGCGCCCCGACGGAGACACGATTGGCGCGGGAATTGCGCTCTGTGAGATTTTCAAGGCTCTCGGCAAAAGCCCCGTTTATATATCCGAGGACAACATTCCGAAAAGACTTGAGTTTATCACAAAGGACAACGAGCGCGCAAGCGATTTTGATGGCAAAGAGGTTGTTGCAGTAGACGTTGCGTCACCGAAGCAGGCAGGAAATATTCTGGCGGCACTCCCCGCGCCCGTACTTATGATTGACCACCACGAAGTTGGAATTCCTTTTGCGGATTTTTACACGGTTAAGGGACTTTCAAGCGCGGGAGAGGCTGTTTTAAACGTAGCACTCGAGCTTAAAAAAATGGGAAAAATCTCCCTCACGCAAAAAATTGCTTATCCGATTTACACGGCAATGAGCTCGGATACGGCTTGTTTCCGCTATTCCTCGGCAAACAACAAAACTTATGAGATGGCCGCTCTTCTTATAAATACGGGAATAAATTTTTCCGACATAAATCACAAGCTTTTTAACAGCAAGCTTCCCGAGCAAATAAAGGCGGAGGGCTTTGTTTCGTCAAAAATCAAAACCGCATTTTCAGGCAAAGTTGCCTATGCGGAAATCAGTGTTGCAGAGCGAAAGGCACTCGGTCTTGATTTTGAATTTTTTGAAACTTCGGTTGACGTTGTAAGACAGCTTTTTGGCGTTGAGATAGCTTTCGTAATCAAGGAGATCGAATCAGGGGAATTCCGCGCTTCACTCCGTTCGCTCGGTGCTAACGTTGCAAAAATTGCCGCAGAGCTCGGCGGTGGCGGACATATAAGGGCTGCTGGCTGCTCCCCGAATGCAAAAAGCGCTGAGGAAGCCTCGGAAATAATACTTAATTTGATAGAAAAGGAAAATATATTTGAAGGAGTCAAAAAATGACCAACAGAGTAAGAAAAGCGATAATTCCTGCGGCAGGCCTCGGAACGAGAATGCTTCCGATTTCTCATTCGGTATGCAAGGAAATGCTTCCCATAGTAGACCTTCCCGCCGTTTATCACCTTGTTGAAGAGGCTGTAAAAAGCGGAATTGAAGAAATCCTTATCATAACCAACAGAGATAAGGAAGCTATGGAGGACTTCTTTGACATTTCGCCTGAGTATATGACAGCGCTTCGTTCAAAGGGCAAAGACGAAATGGCGGACAAGCTCTATGAAATCGCAAATATGGCTAACATCTACTTCCTTCGCCAGAAGGAAACAAAAGGACTTGGCCACGCGGTAGGCAGAGCAAAAACCTTCGTTGGCGACGAGCCCTTCGCGGTTCTTTACGGCGACGATATAATTTTCTCCGAAGTGCCAGTTTGCCGTCAGATGATAGACGCTTACGAAAAATACGGAAGAAGCGTTGTCGGAGTTAAGCACGTTTCTCTTGAGGACCTCAAAAAATATTCCTCTCTCAAGGTTGAAGCAATTCCCGGTGAGAAGCGCTTAACCTATTGCACTGATATGATTGAAAAGCCCAAGGAGGGCGAGGAGTTTTCAAACCTCTCAATTCTTGGCCGCGTACTTCTTACTCCCGATGTTTTTGATATAATAGATGCACTTCCTCCCGGAGCAGGCGGAGAAATTCAGCTCACAGACGCTATGGGAATTATGGCTCGTACAAAGGGGGTTACCGCGCTTGAATTTGAAGGCGACAGATACGATATGGGCTCAAAGCTCGGCTTCCTTAAGGCTAACGTTGTAAAGGGACTTTCCCACAAGGAAACCGCAGAAGATTTCAGAAAATTTATCAAAGAAATCGCAAAAACTCTCTAATTTTAAGCCGAAAGGCAGAACGAGGACTTTATGCAGATAAGACGGGCAATTCCCGACGATGCGCCGAAGATAGCAGAAATCGAAACGCTTATATTCAGCGACCCCTGGTCAGTTAAAGACATTCTCTCCACGATAACGTCAAGCGGAGCTATGTGCTACGTTGCAAAATCAGACAATAGCGAGCTTCTTTCCTACGTTATAGGAAGAATTATTGCTCCCGAGGGGGAAATATACAGAGTGGCAACCGTGCCAAGCGCAAGAAGACGCGGAATTGCTTACCGTCTTATTGATTACGCTTTAAAAACGGAAAAAGGCCACGGTCTTGAAACTGTATTCCTGGAAGTCCGCGAAAAAAACGTACCGGCAAGAAACCTTTATAAGTCTTACGGATTTATAGAGGCAGGGGTGCGAAAGGATTACTACAAAAATCCACCCGATAATGCGGTAATTATGATGAAAACAGACTCTTTTTCGATATAAACGGAGAATTATGATATTACTTGCCTTTGAAAGCTCTTGCGATGAAACGAGCGTTGCCGTTGTAAGCTATGAAAACGGCGAATTTACAATAAAATCGAATATCGTTGCCTCGCAGATAGAAACGCACAGGCTTTACGGAGGAGTAGTTCCCGAGATAGCAAGCCGAGCGCACGCAGAGGTAATATCCAAAATCACTTACGAAGCACTTGACGAAGCAAAAACCCCTCTTGATGACGTAGAAGCTATTGCCGTCACGGCAAATCCCGGCCTTATAGGAGCACTTCTCGTTGGAGTAAATTTTGCAAAAGGGCTTGCAGTATCAAGAAAAATACCCTTAGTTGCGGTTGACCACATCAAAGGGCATATTGCGGCTTGCTACCTTGGAGAGAAAAAGCCGACTCCTCCTTTTATAGCTCTCACGGTTTCGGGCGGGCATACCTCTATTTACAAGGTAAAAAGCTATACGGAGATTGAAACCATAGGCTCAACGAGAGATGATGCAATAGGCGAATCTTTTGATAAAATCGGAAGAATTATAGGCATTCCCTACCCTGCGGGACGCGGATTTGACGAGCTTAGCCAAGAGGGCTTCAAAAAAGCAACTGAGCTTGACGAGAGCTTTTACAAGGCTTACAAAAAAAGCTCGGCATATCGTAACAAGGAGATGGCTCTTCCCTCTCCGGCACTTCAAGACGGAAGCCTCGATTTTTCGTTCTCGGGGCTTAAAACCGCCGCTATAAATCTTTTACATAAGTACGAACAAAAGGGCGAGGAGCTGCCGAGAGAGCTCTTTGCCGCAAGATATACCTACGAGGCAGTGGAAGCCGTCGCAAAAAAAATATCTCAGGCAATTGATATGAATCCCGGTTTAGATTTAGCTCTTTCGGGCGGTGTCGCGGCAAATTCGCACCTGAGGCGCCGCCTTTCCGAAGTTGCCAAAGAGAAAAACGTGAAAATATTTATTCCGCCGATAAGTCTTTGCGGCGACAATGCGGCAATGATAGCTGCGGCTGGATATTATGAATATGAAAGCGGCAAGCGCGCAGATGCAAGCCTTAATGCAAGCGCTCTTGATTCGCAGTGAGGAGAAAAATGGAAAGTATATATAAACTACACGGGACCTTTGACAAAAGAGTTTCTGAGCCAAAAGCTGCGGTTTCAAACGCGGTAATTAAAAGACTTCCGAGGTATCACAGATATCTTGGAGAGCTTTTGCGCGAGGGCACGCTTCGCATATCGTCGTCAGCTCTTTCAAAAATTATGAACGTTACCGCCTCGCAGATAAGACAGGACCTTAATTGCTTCGGTGGCTTCGGACAGCAGGGCTACGGCTATAACGTCAAATATCTCTACGGAAAAATCAGTGAGCTCCTCGGTGTTGCCGAGGGCTATCGCGCAGTTATAGTTGGCGCAGGAAATCTCGGAAGAGCGCTCGCCGCAACTCATATGTTTGAGCGCCGCGGTGTTGAGAGAGTTGCAATGTTCGACGTTGACGAAAACCTTGTCGGCACTAAAATTTACGGAATACCAGTATATCACTTAAGCGAGCTTTGCGACTTTGCAAAAAGAGAACGTATAACCATAGGAGTTCTTACCGTTCCAAAAGAAGCCGCTTACGAAGTAAGCGAGCTTATGATAGAGGGCGGAATTCGCGGAATATGGAATTTTGCCAATATGGAGCTTAAAATAGACTCTCCCGACGTCATAGTTGAAAATATACACCTCGGAGATTCGCTTATGAAGCTCTGCTACGAATTAAAATCAAACGGCGCGGAGAATTCCGATGATGAATAATAAACTTCTTAAGCTTTTAGACAACCCCGCGTTTCTCGAGGCTTCACGGGAAGAGCTTCGCGTTCTTCTTGCGATTCTCGCAAATAAAAGCATCACCGCCGATGAGGCCGCCGTTATTTGCGGTATCTCCCGCGCACGCGCAAGCTCCGCTATGATATTCTGGCGTGAAATCGGGGCTCTCGAGGATTCCGACACACCGAGCATAACGGAAGAGTTTGAAGAAAGGCTAAGACGCGGCGAAATCGTAGAAGAAACGAGCAAAAAGGTTGCAGGCGATATACGCGACCTGGAGCTTAAAAATCTGATAGACGAGTGCGCGCGCCTTATGAACAAGGCAGTTCTTTCTTCCGCGGAAATAAAGAAAATTGCAGCTCTCAGAACGCAATATGCTTTAAGCGACGAATATATCCTCATTCTTGCCGCCCATCTTTCCGATAAAAACAAGCTTACAACCCCAAGACTTGTAGACGAGGCCCTTAAGCTCGCTGGCAAGGAAATCGACACGGCGGAAGCGCTTGAAACGCATATTAAGATTTGCGAGAGCGAAAACGGAATTATAAGAGAGCTCAAAAACGTTCTTTCCATCGGTGGCAGAAACCTTTCGCCAAGAGAAAAGGAGCTTCTCACAAAATGGAGCAAGGATTACGGCTATTTTACGGAAATAGTAAGCTACGCTTACAACATCTGTGTTGATAACACCGCAAAAGTAAACCTCAGCTATATCGATAGAGTTTTAACCACGTGGTATGAGGCAGGTTGCAGAACAGTTTCAGAGTGTCAAACGAAGTCAGAAGAAATCAAATTTGACTTTTCAAAGAAAAGAGAAAAAAAGGATAGCACGAAAAAAACTCAGGAAAAACCTCGCTACGGAGATTTTGACGTTAAAGACGCTTTCAAAAGAGCTCTTGAACGCAGCTATGGAACAAATGGCAAAAAGTAAATTTAAGTTTACATAGAAAGGCTTTGATTTATGTATACGAGAGAAACATATAACAAGGTTAAAGAGGAAATTCAGAGAAGGCGCGACGAAGCGCGCAATACGGTTGACGCACGCGAGGCCCTTCTTCGTGAAAAATCTCCCGAAATAAGAGAAATAGATGCCGAGCTTGAAAAAACGGGGCTTCTCATATTCAAAACGGCAGTTTCGGGAAAGGACATTACACCTATACGCGAAAGAAACGGATTACTTATGGAAAGACGCGGAGCCGTGTTAAAAAAACTCGGTTTTCCCGAGGATTATACCGCCCCCCAATATACCTGTAAGATATGCTCCGACTCCGGCTATACGCTCGACGGTGCTATGTGCTCGTGTATGAAAGAGCTTCTTCGCCTAGAAAGCATTAAGGCTTCGGGTATTGGAAGACTTATCGAAAAGCAGAGCTTCGAAAATTTCGATATAAGCTGGTACTGTCAGGGCGACGAACGCGACAGAATGGAATATAATTTTAAAAGAACGAAAAGCTTTGCGGAAAATTTCGCCCCCGGTAATGGCAAAAACCTGTTGCTTATAGGAAAAACGGGAACGGGTAAGACGCATCTTTCAACCGCTATTGCCAAAACGGTAATCGAAAAGGGCTTTTCCGTTCTTTACGACAGTACCCAGAACATACTTTCCGCATTTGAAGCGGACAAGTTCAGAAGCCCACGAGATGAAAGCGAATTCAAATCGGACAAATATCTCGAAACCGATCTTCTGATACTTGACGATCTCGGCGCGGAATTCACAACTCAGTTTACGGTTTCCTGCCTATATAATCTTCTTAACACGAGATATAACAGAGGCCTTTCAACCGTAATTTCCACAAATCTTTCCGACGAGGAGCTTCAGGCGAAGTATGAGGACAGAATTTTCTCCCGTCTTGTTGGTCAGGATACGGAAATACTACTCTTTGTCGGACGAGACAAGAGAGTTTGCTCGTAAAAAATAAAATAACTATATATCTCAAAGGAGAAAAAGAATGAAAGAGTACAATCTTTTAAAACAGAACGACCCTGAGGTTTTCGCTGCGGTTATGGACGAAACGGGACGACAGAGAAATAAGATAGAGCTTATTGCTTCTGAAAACTTCGTTTCCGAAACCGTTATGGAAGCCAACAGCACCACCCTTACCAACAAGTACGCAGAGGGATACCCTTCCAAAAGATATTACGGCGGATGTGAGTACGTTGACGTAGTTGAAAACATTGCTATTGAGAGAGCAAAAAAGCTTTTCGGTGCAAACTTTGCAAACGTTCAGCCTCACTCGGGCGCTCAGGCAAATATGGCGGTTTTCTATGCGCTTCTCACACCGGGCGACACGGTTCTTTCAATGAACCTCGCTCACGGCGGACACTTAAGTCACGGCTCGCCAGTTAATATGTCCGGTAAGTATTGGAACATAGTTCCCTACGGTGTTTCCGAAAAAGAGAACGTTATCGACTATGAGGAAGTAAGAAGACTCGCTCTTGAATGTAAGCCGAAGCTCATTCTTGCAGGCGCTTCCGCTTATCCGCGCATCATTGATTTTGAAAAATTCTCTGCTATTGCAAAAGAGGTTGGCGCATATCTTATGGTAGATATGGCGCATATCGCAGGTCTTGTTGCGGCAGGCAAGCATCCGTCGCCCGTTCCTTACGCAGACGTCGTTACAACCACGACGCACAAAACTCTTCGCGGTCCTCGCGGCGGTCTTATCCTTTCCAACGACGAGGAAATTGCAAAGCTTATCAATAAGGCAATTTTCCCCGGCACTCAGGGCGGTCCTCTTATGCACACCATCACCGCAAAAGCGGTTTGCTTCGGTGAAGCTCTTAAGCCCGAATTTACCGCATACGCAGAACAGATTATCAAGAATAGCGCCGCTATGGCAAAGCAGCTTCTTGCCGAGGGCTTCAAGCTCGTTTCGGGCGGCACGGACAACCACCTTATGCTCGTAGACCTTACGGGAATGAAAGTTGACACGGGTAAGGAAGCAGAGCATCTTCTTGACGAGGTTGGCATCACTGTAAATAAGAACGCAATTCCATTTGATACTCAAAAGCCTTTCGTTACAAGCGGTATCCGCGTCGGAACTGCGGCTATTACAACTCGAGGCTTCAAAGAAGAAGACGCTATCGAGGTTGCAAAGCTTATCGCATTGACTCTTAAGTCATTTGACGAAAAATGCAACGAAGTTCGCGCAAGAGTTGCGGCACTTTGCAAGAAATACCCTCTTTACGAGGACTAATAAACATACATAAAAAATGGAAAAGAAAAGCAAGCTTCTCATAAGGATGTTTGCTCGCAGTGTGTAAATTTATTCCGCAGTAATCAAATAATTAACCCCGACAGACCTTGAAACCTGTCGGGGTTCGTTTTATTTGTTCGATAAATTGGAATTTGTTTATTTCTTATTGTGCGCGATACTCTTGATACCATTTTTTGAAACGCCATTTGTTGAACATAAGAATTTTATATTTTTCTCCGTTCTTCATATGGAAAGTTGCTATCGGGAAAACAACCCATTTCCAAGTAAGTTCTGCGATTTCATCAAGAGGTAATACAAGATTCCTGTACGCTTTATCTACTGTGAGTTTATTCGTCTTGTAGGTAACCGAAGTTTTGTCAAGATATAAAGCACCGCCTAATATGCCGTTATGGCATAGGCTACACACAAATGATTTTTTCATATGAATAACCTCCGACAAATTCTTATTATCGTTTTGTTGTATCGTAAGCTTCGCCTTTGTATTGCAGATACCATACCCATAAATGCTGATTTTATTATATCAAACCACTCGTATTCTATATATAAGTATTTATTCTGCAAGTTCTTTCAAAATCTTTACCGCGGAGATAGCATCCTTTGCGTATCCGTCTGCGCCGATTTTAAGAGAGCTTTCTTCCGTCATAACCGCACCGCCAACGATTACCTTAACGCCGGGGGCTTTTTCTCTCATAAGAGCTATCGTTCTTTCCATTGCGGGAACAGTCGTCGTCATAAGAGCCGAAAGCCCGACAAAACGCGCGTCGTATTCTTTCACCGCCTCAAGAATTTTAGGGGGTGGTACGTCTTTACCGAGGTCAAACACCGTATAGCCGTAATTTTCAAGAATAAGCTTTACTATATTCTTGCCGATGTCGTGTATATCGCCTTCAACAGTTGCAAGCACGATTTTTTCACCTATTCCCGTACCCGTGTCACTTTTTGACATAAATTCTTTGATTTTTTCAAATGCAGCCTTCGCGGCTTCCGCGCTTGTAAGAAGAGATGGCAGGTACAGAGTTTGCTTCTCATATCCGTCACCGACGAAATTTATGGCGGGGATAATCTCGTTTTCCACTATTGAAAGAGGCTCACGGGTTTTAAGAAGCTCCACTGTCACGGATTTCGCTCTTTCCCTCATTCCCTTTATAATTGCGTTTTGAAGGGGTGTGCTGTCGTTTTCTTCGCTACGCGGCTTGTCCGCTAGAGTTGAAACGACGGCAAATCCGTCTGCGCGCTTTAAATATTCCGAAAAATCCTCGTCAAGTCCCGCAAGTGCCCTGAAGCTGTAATAGCTTTTCATCATTTCGGGCGAATGCGGATTCATAATTGCGGCAGAAAGCCCCGAAGCCAAGGCCATAGTGAAAAAGCTTGAGTTTATTGCGTCACGCGACGGCAGACCGAAGGATACGTTTGACACACCGAGCGAGGTATGGCAACCAAGCTCGTTTTTGATGCGCGAAAGTGCTTCAAGCGTCGTTTTTGCAGCGCACGTATCCGTGGCTACGGTGAGAGTCAAGGTGTCAAAAACCAAATCGTTCTTTGAAATACCGTATTCCTCTGCGCGCTTGATTATTTTCTCGGCTATCGCTACGCGGCTCTCTGCGGTTTCTGGGATTCCGTTTTCGTCAAGCGTTAATGCTATGGCAACTCCGCCGTATTTTTTCATTAGCGGAAAAATCTTTTCCATACTCTCCGCTTTTCCGTTAACGGAATTTATAAGAGCTTTACCGTTATATCTGCGAAGAGCACTTTCCATCGCGTCAGGATTTGACGTGTCGATGGATAACGGAAGAGATGTCACACCCTGAAGCTCGTTTATTGCCTCGAGAAGCATTTTGTTTTCGTCAATTTCGGGAAGTCCTACGTTTACGTCAAGCACGTGAGCGCCGCTTTCTTCTTGTCTTAAGCCCTCTGAAATAATATAATCAAGGTCGTGTGAAATGAGAGCTTCTTTAAAGCACTTCTTTCCCGTGGGATTTATTCTCTCGCCTATCAGAATCGGCTCTTTTCCAAAATAAACCGCGTGAGTGTATGAGGAAATTACCGTCAAATCCTTAGAAATCACGGGAACGGGTGTCATTTTTTTACAAATTTCATTTACCGAAGAGATAAACTGGGGCGTCGTTCCGCAACAACCGCCGACAAGGCGAACGCCCATTTTTAGCATCCTTTGAATATAAGAAGCAAAATCGCGGGACGAAACCTTATAAACGCTTTTTCCCCCTTCAAGCACAGGAAGGCCCGCATTCGGCTTTGCCAAAACGGGAATGCTCGATACGGAAATAAGCTTGCTTATCACGGGGATAAGCTCGTCAGGACCAAGCGAACAATTTGCACCTATCGCGTCGACTCCCATTCCCTCTGCCAAAGCAACGACGGCTTCGGGGCTTCCACCAGTTAAAAGCTTTCCGTGAGAATCAAAAGCAAAGCTTACTATAACGGGAAGCTCACAGCTTTCCTTAACTGCAAGAAGAGCCGCCTTTGCTTCGTAAGTATCGCCCATAGTTTCAATGGCAACCAAATCTGCGCCGTACTTTACACCGAGCAACACGGTTTTCTTGAATACCGTCACTGCATCTTCAAAATCAAGAGTACCAAGCGGTTTTAAAAGCTTCCCGAGAGGTCCTATATCAAGCGCTACAAACTTTTCGCCACAAGCACTTGAAGCTTCGCGAGCCGCCCTTGCATTTTCAAGAGCAGATTTTATTATAAGCTCAAGCTCCCCGTCGGAAAACTTAAAGCTATTTGCGCCAAAGGTATTGGCAAGCACCACGTTTGCGCCGGCATCAAAATATTCCCTGTGAATTTCCGTAATAATCTCGCGGTGAGAAATATTCCATCTTTCGGGGAGCTCGCCGGGAAGAAGTCCACGCTCCTGAAGAAGCGAGCCCATACCGCCGTCAAGCGTAACTATGCTGTTTTTTAAAAAGCTTTTAAAATCCATAAAACTCCAAAAAGGGCTTTTGCCCGAAGAAATTTATTTAAGACCTACAAAAGCCGTAACGGATTTTGAGGGTGACATAATGAGGCTATCGGAAAGGAAAACTCCCATACGCACCTCGGGGCGCAGAAGTGAAAATACGTTCTTTTGAACCGCCAACGGCAAATCTCCGTAGCCTGCGCTAAATCGCGAAATAGCCTTTAAAGAGCTTTCTTTCTCTAGCCAATTTACAAAGCTTTCCGCAAGTGCTTCAACACGTTCCGTTCCAATTGCGTTAAACATCAGTGCGCGAAGAGGAGAGGTGCGTGAATATTTTGCGATAAGCCTGTCTACTTCGTGGCCGACGCTTGCGACAAAAAGAATGACTTTCCCCGCGCCCGACAAAGCCTTTGCCAAGGATGACGAAGCTACGGAAAACTCTCCAAAGTCGCACAAATCGTCTTGTATCGTAAAGTTTAAATTACAAAAAGCAACATTATAATTTAACACGCCCCGGCACTTCTCGATGCATTCTTCAAGAAGCTCGGAAAAATCGCCGCTGTCTTTTGCTTTAGCATATCGCATTATTTCGCGCCTATCAACCGGAGGCGCCTCAAAACTCAAATACTCCGTCATTTTCCTAAAATACAAGATAAATTTGCCATAATTTTTTCCGCGACGTCAGGACAGTTCATAGAATATACGTGAACGTTTTTGATTCCGTTTGCGAAAAGGTCAATTATTTGGTCCGTAGCGTAAGCAATACCTGCCTGCTTCATTGCAAAAGAATCGTGTCCGAATTTATCGACGAGAGATTTAAAGCGCTGAGGAATAAACGAGCCGGAAAGCTTTATAGCCCGCTCAAGCTGGTTTGCACGGGTTATCGGCATAATACCTGGGATAACGGGAACGGTTATACCCGCCTCGCGAATTTTGTAGAGGAAGTTATAGAGAAGGTTGTTGTCAAAAAACATCTGCGTGGTTAAAAAATCACAGCCTGCATCAACCTTTTCGCGAAGATATTTTATATCATCCTTTTGATTTTCACTTTCGGGATGAACCTCAGGATAACACGCACCGCCTATCGAAAAATCGCATCCCGATTCGACAAGCTCACGAACGAGGTCTATTGCGTATCGGTAATCCCACGTGCTTCGGTCCTCTCCGCTTCGCTCTTTAGGCACGTCACCGCGAAGTGCCATAACGTTTTGAATTCCCGTAGCCCTTATAGCCTCGATTTTTTCCTTAACCATAGCCTTGGTCGAAGAAACGCAGGTAAGATGCGCAAGAGTGGGCACGTCATAAAAAGATTTAATATTTTTAGCAATTTCCAGCGTGTATTCACTTGTACCGCCGCCGGCACCGTAGGTGACGCTCATAAAAGCAGGCTTCAACGCTGCGATTTTTTCCGTTGCTGTCTTTACGCTTTCAAAAGCCGTATTCGTTTTCGGAGGAAAAACCTCGAAAGAAATGGACAGTGTGTCCTTGTTTAACAAATCCTTGATTTTCATAAATCCACCGCCTAAACAGTATTAAACTCCGCGAGAGCCTATTCTCCGCCATTCTCCAATCGGAGCTCCCCCAAAGTATGCATCAATAAGGCTTACCGCCTCACCGACGCTTTCATTTGTAAAGAGAAAATGTCTATGTACAATATTCGCGCATTCAAGCTCCATAAGCTTGTCACCCATATAGGTGGACACGGAGTTAAGAATTATATTTCTGTGTTGCCACTCTCTTATTATAGGAAAATGCGCACCTGTACGGTCAGAGAGGGATGCGCAGGAACACTTTTCGCACGAAAAATTTTCTTTCATAAAGCAACGTTCGGTGAGCATCAGGGGGATTTTTCCGAGAACTATCTCGCCGCCGCCAATATCTCTTGCCATAGCAAGTGTAATTTCGGGCGAGAGAATGATTTTTTCGACTCCCAAATCCGAAAGCATCGATTTTGAATACGAGTTTGTAACGTTCAAGCGAAAATCCCCGATAGCCGTAAGCCCCACTGTCTTTACAATTGGTAGGTGTGAGAGATTGCCGACGAGCGCATATTTAATTCCCGAAGCCGCCGCCTCTTTAAGCCTTGCTTCAACCAAATGGAGCTCTGACTCGTGAATTACGGGCGGAATGTAAATTCCGCTTGTCATTTTTGTGTACTTTTCACTCATAAGAGGAGCAAACACAATATGGAAATTTCTTAGCTTTTCAGGGTGTTTGTTTTCCAAAGAAAGCAAAACTTCGGGGTCGAAGAAGAGGGCCGTGTTAATTTTTTCGCCCTTTGATTTACAGCTTTGTGCTTTTGAAAGCTCTATATCGGAAAGATTGGTTTTTATTTCTTCAAGCTCTCTTACCGCGGCTCTTCTTAATGCATTTATTGCACCGGGAGAAAGGTTAATCCCTTCGTCAAGGTCGATTTCTATATCGTTTTTGTCAAGCTCAAAAAAAGTGTTGCCCATTTTTGAAAGTCTTATTTTAAGGTCTTCTTTTGTAAGCGGCGCTCTTACGGAAGGCGCCGGAATATCTCCCGTTACGCTAACGCATTTTTCACCGAGCCTAAGCACAAGGCAGGAGGGCTTGCCCTCTTTAAATTCCGCTTTAGCGGAAATTTTGAGTTTTTTCGCTGTATATTCGCAAGCTTCAAGCTCTCGGCTTTCCCTCTTGTCCTCTTCACTGCGCACACCCGTCATTTTCGACAAGATTTTCCCCGTAAAATATCCGTCGGTAAAGCCGCCGCGCGAAAATGCCGCGCGGAGTGCGGCAAGCTCCTTTTCATTTGCGTTGCGCCTTTCATTAAGCAATTGTCTGTAAATTTTAGTTACCGTATATACGTAATCCGGGGATTTCATTCTTCCCTCGATTTTGAGCGAGGCAACTCCTGCCTCGATAAGCTCCGTTACGTGCGAAGCTAACGAAAGGTCGGAGAGCGAGAGAGGATACGACGAATTATACGGCAAACGGCAAGGCTGTGCACACTCGCCGCGATTTCCGCTTCTTCCGCCGACGAGGCTCGACATCAGACATTGGCCCGACACCGAAACGCAGAGTGCACCGTGAAGAAAAATCTCGATCTCAGGCTTGCATTTATCGGTTGTTGATTTTATATTTTCAAGTGACAATTCACGCGCAAGCACAACTCGCTTGCATCCCAAATCATAAGCCAGGTCTGCACCCAAGCTATTATGTATTGACATCTGAGTTGATGCGTGAATTTCGATTTCGGGGGCTATTTCTCGAAAAACCTTAATAACACCGAGGTCCGCTGCAATAATAGCGTCGGGTGATATTCTCCTAAGAGCACGTGCATAATCGGCAAGTGCCCCTACCTCTTTATCAAGAACGAGAGTATTCACCGTTACGTAAAGCTTAACACCGTGAAGGCGAGCATAAACTGCGGCACGTTCTAACTCTTCTATATCAAAATTTTTAGCAAAAGCTCTTGCGCCAAAGCTCTTTCCTCCAACGTAAACCGCGTCGGCTCCCGCTTCGATTGCCGCAATTAAAGCTTCAAAGCTTCCAGCGGGCGCTAAAAGCTCGGGTAATCCCGCTTTTCTCATAAAAATTCCGCCTATAAATTATTCCACGATAATTATAGCAGAGTTTTTTTCCTGTGTCAACTTTGAATTTAAATGAAAAGCGGCCTTAATTGCTCCCCATTTTTCATTGCAAAAAAGGCTTCCTTTATTTTCGTGCCATCTGTCACGAGGGAATGCGGCTTCCCCTTTGGATCATCTTGACGCATAGGAGCAAAGTAAATGCTTTTTCTTGAAAGGAGTGTTCCTATATTTTTGAGATTTTGCGACATTGCATCATTGGTTGAAAGAGCTATAAGTAAAGGTCTGTCGCATCTTAAATGCGCTTTTGCCGCCATGGTTACAACACCGTCTGTAATGCCCGACGCAAGCTTTGCAAGAGTGTTGCCCGTGCAGGGCGAAATTATAAGATAATCAAGAGGGGCTATAGAGCCGAATTTTTCGGCTTCAACAATACTCGTTACAAGTTTATTTTCGCATATATTTTCCACGCGCTCGATAAAATCCTTTGCCTTTCCGAATCGCGTATCTGTTATAGCGCCTCTTTCGCTCATAATCGGAATTATTTTCTCTCCCGCAGCCTTAATTTCTTCAAGTGTTTTAATAGAAGATTCAAACGTGCAAAAGGACGCGCACATTGCATATCCTATCATATAAATACCAAGCCTTTCTTTATGAGTTTTATTTAAGAGGCCGAAATCAAGTGTTCCGGCCTCTTTAGTTTATTTTTCTTTATCGCGAAGCCAAAGAAGCGCCCGTTTTGCGTATGCCGCCCCCGCGCTTTCAGGATACATACGGTTTGGAAGAGAGGGCAAATATTCAACACCCGAAATTCCCGGGAAGCTATCACCCGATGCAAGATCGATAACACGCATACCCAAAGGCACGCGCTTTTCTGGGAAAAGATAGGAAAGATTTGTCGGAGCAGTATTAAGAACGAAGTCAAGGTCCGAAAGATTCTTATCAGAAAAATCTGAAATTTCAATTTCAGGGCTTTCTATACTGCAAAATCCAAGCTCAATTCTCGTAAGCTTCTTCGACGAAAAAATTTTCACTCGAGCGCCCAAGAACATAAGCAGCCTTGCAAGGCACGAGCCTATTCTTCCGTAACCGATAATTCCGAACTTCATATCAGCCGGGACTTTTTTAGAGCCTGTGAGAAGATAACCGAGCGTACCTATCGCAGTTACGTACGCGTTTTCAAGCAAAAATCCTTCGTCGGATGCCGCGTCATAACACAAAATTCCTTTTGAAGAAAGAGAATTCTTAAAGGCTTCGGGAAGTCCGTAAGCGATAACGAAATCTCCTCTTTTTACTTCTTTTAAAAAATCCTCGAGAAGAATCCCCGTTCCCGTAATATGTTCTCCGTCTCTTGACGTCGGTATAGGCAAAAGCTTAACGCTTTCGCACTCCAAGCTCTCACTGGAAAGAAGCTTCTCTGCCGATTTTTGTCTTTCGCTTTCGCCAAAAATCTCAATATTCATTTTTAACCTCTTTGGCGCATATGCGCCTAATTCCATTATATGCGAGCGAAAGAAAAGCGCCCGCGTTTTAAGCTCGCGAGCGCCCAAATATTATTTCTGTATTTATTAAACGGAAGTATGTTGCCTGTTAATAAACACGTAAGCTTCTCGAAAATTCAATATCTCCCGTCGGACAAGGAACATCGGTTACCGATTTATAGAAATTGAAATCCCAAGTGCCCGTCAATGCCTTGAAATATTACGAATATTCGCGCACGCCGTCGCGAACGTCGCTTTGGTTTTAAAATGGCACGAAATACGCCCTTGGTTTTCACAGTTTACGTGTAATTTTTTTGTATCGTGTGGTGATATTTTGTTCCGAATGGCATTTTTCTCCTAAGTTAAATTATCTTGTTTAATTTTAGCGCTTACCTCGCCGCTGTTAAGAGCGATTTTTTCGCCTGTTTCTTTAACTACTATCAGCTCCGCTTTTTCATTTATATCAACAGCTCTTGCGAAAAAGCTTTCGTCACCGCGCGTAACCTTTAGCAATTTCCCTAAGAGATTTGATTTCGACCTGTATTTTTCCATTAACTCTTTTTCGGAAGCCCCAGGAAGATTTTTAAGTATTTTCTCCGCAATGCGAGCGACAAGCTCCGCGCGTGAAATCTTTTTACCCGAAGCCTCTTCGAGCGACGTAGCTATTTCAGAAACATCTTTGGAAAATTCCGTTTGCAGAACGTTTATACCTATACCGATAACGGAAGCCTCAAGTCTTGCTTCTTCGGCATTTATAATTCCCTCGCAAAGAATTCCCGATAGCTTTTTGCCCCCGAAGTATATATCGTTTACCCATTTGATATCTGCGTTTATCCCCGAAAGCTCTTCTATAGCTTCCAAAACCATTACGGCAACATATGCCGTCAGGCGAGCACCGCTGAAGTCGCTGGGAAAGAGAATCGACATATAAACTCCCGCATCCGGAGATTCAAAGCTTCTGCCAAGCCGACCTTTCCCCGCACTTTGCCGTTTTGCGATGAAAAGCCAAGGCTTTTCGGGAATTCCAGTGTCAAAAAGGCGATTTTTCATTTCCGTATTCGTAGAACCTATTTCCTCAAAAAAAGAGAGTTCTACGTCCCGAAGACCAAGCTTATCAAGCTCTTGTCTTATGCCATCACGGGAATAATCATTTGCTTTTTGCATACCGACCTTACCTTCCTTAAGCCATACGTAAAACTCTTTCAATAATTTTAACATTTATCAATTTTAAAGTCAATACAAAACGGAAAATTCAAAATATTTTATCAATTACACGTGTGTTATCTGTTGTTTTTTGAGAAGGCTGTGGAGTGCGCGAATATTTATCCGTTTTTTGCCAATAATAGCGATTATAAAAGGGGTGTGATTCACTATGGAAAAATTATCCGAGCTCTATTCGGAAGCAAGGCACGCAATTGCAAAAAGGCTCGGCGCTGAAAAGAATTTCGACGTCATAGAAAGACGGCTTGAAATTGCGGGGCGCGAAATGAGCTTCTTCTTTATAGACGGCTTCGTTAAAGACGGCGAAATGCAGAGAATAATGCAAAATCTTTTGTCACTAAATGACTTAGGCACGGCAACGGACGTTATGAGAAAAATGCCATATATAGAAGTCGAGTTAAGCTCCGACGAGGATGCCGTAATCACGGCTATTCTTTCGGGACAAAGCGCAATTCTTGCGGAAAGCTTTTCAGGCGAATGTATATTGGTTGACGTAAGAACCTATCCTGCAAGAAGCACCGAGGAACCTGATAGCGACAGAGTTATGCAAGGCTCGCACGATGGCTTTGTGGAAACTCTGATAGTCAATACCGCGCTTATCAGACGCCGCGTCCGCGACGAAAGACTGACTATGAGGCATTTTAATCTAGGCGGCTCGTCAAAAACAGACGTTGCCGTTTGCTATATGGCAGGTGTCGCAGACTCGAGCTTCGTTTCCGAGATTGAAAAAAAGATTTCCTCTCTTCGCCCAAAATCCCTGACTCTCGGCTTCCAAAGCCTTGCCGAAAGTCTTGTACGAAGCGGCTGGTGGAACCCCTTTCCGAAAATACGCACGACCGAGCGCCCTGACACTGCTGCAGCGCATCTTTTAGAGGGGAAAGTTCTCGTTTTTTGTGACACGTCACCGCAAGTAATGATACTTCCGACCGCAATTTTCGATTATCTTGAACAAACCGACGACTATTATTTTCCGCCTCTCACAGGCTCATATTTAAGAATAGTCAGAACACTGATTCTCTTGCTCTCGGTAATAATAACTCCGCTTTGGTATCTTTATCTTGAGTATTCGTATCTTTTACCAGATACGCTATCGTTTCTTATCCCGAAAGATCCCGGTGCGCTTCCGATAATCGCACAGCTTTTCCTCGTTGAAATCGCCCTTGACGGCTTGAAAATAGCCTCAATGAATACTCCAGATATGCTCTCAAACTCCCTCTCAATAGTTGGTGCTTTAATACTTGGCGATTTTGCAGTTGACGTCGGTTGGCTTTCAGGCGACGTTATTCTTTATATGGCATTCGTTGCAATTGCAAGCTTCGCCCAACAAAACCACGAGCTTGGCTATGCTATCAAATTTATGCGTATGATAACGCTCGCTTTGGTTTTTTTCCTAAGGATATGGGGATTTTTTGCAGGACTTGTCGTAACGGTGCTTTTCATAAGCTTCAACAAAACAGCGTTTGGAAAAAGATATCTTTATCCTCTCCTACCGTTTAACGGAAAAGCTTTAATGCGCCTTCTTGTTAGGCAAAAGAAAAAAGACTTCGAGGATAGACAATAGTAATAATACAAACGCACTTTTTCCTAAAGACAAAATTTTTGTCGAATAAAGGAAGTTTTTGTGAATTTTATTAAATTTTAAAATAACTATTGCAAATGTTACGAAAATGTAGTACAATATAAAAGGATAGCTATGGTTCAAACACTACAGAAAGGCGGTGACGCTGTGGGAAAAAGATTAAATCACAATTTCCTTGAAGTATATAAAGAGCTTGACAGAGACTGTTGCGAAAAATTCGGCGTTACCTCCGGTGGTATAACGGAATATATAAACCGACTTAATAACGCGCGCTTCGCTCCCGAGCGCGACGACGTGCTTCCGCGCCTCGTAAGATACAGAAATATAAGAAATAAATTTGCCCACGACGTCGGCTCTATCCGCAAAAGCGACGAAATATCAAAGGCAGACGTAAAATGGGTACGCGGCTTCAACAAGGATTTAATTAAAAAGCGCGATCCGATTTCAACTTATCTTCGCAAGGCAAGAAGATACGCAAGACGCAAAAAGCTTTACAGAATAGCTTTCTTAATTTTTCTCGTTCTTATCGCGGTACTCGCAGGCGCGCTTTACTACGCACTTTCAAAATAAAGAGATTCTATGTTAGCAAATTATCATACCCACACCTACCGTTGCAATCACGCAAACGGCAAAGACGAAGAATACGTACAAAAAGCGATAGCCGAGAATGTCAAAATTCTCGGCTTTTCCGACCACGCCCCCAACGCACCGCGTCCTGACGGCTATCGCTCGTATTACAAAATGGCGCCCGAAGAAACAGAGGAATACTATGCTTCGATACGCGCCCTCGGTGAAAAATATGCCGACAAAATAGAGATTCACGTAGGCTTTGAAACGGAATATTTCCACTCAACGTGGAAAGACGAAGTTGAATTTATGAAGAAGCATCCGCCGGAATATCTTATACTCGGACAACACTACGTTGATTTTGAAAATCTTAACGGAAATCGGGGAAACCACTCAGACAGAGGCGCGTCGCTTTGTGACGAGCGCGAAAGAATCAAGCCGTATGCAGATATAGTTATCGAAGCTATGTCAACAGGGCTTTTCTCCTGCGTTGCCCATCCCGACATTTTAACGTACACGGGCAGAGAACAGGAATACTATCTTTCCGAAATGGCGAGAATTATTGAGGCATCGAAGAAATACGGTGTGCCGCTTGAATACAACCTTCTCGGACAAACTCTCGGAAGACAGTATCCAAAGCTTGATTTCTGGCGGCTTGTGGGCGAGCTTGGCGCATCGGCCGTGCTCGGTTGCGATGCTCACACCCCCCAAAGAGTCGCGGTAAAGGAAGAAATCCAAGAAGCAGAAAAGCTACTTTTGGAATGTAACGTAAAAATTCTTGAAACGATAGAGCTTATAAGACCGTTTAAATAATCAATACAAAAATTACGTTTAAATAAACCATATAAAAAAGAGGAACAGACCGAAATCTGTTCCTCTTTTTTGCACTTGTGCAAAATCAGTCTATTGTCATATCAAGCTTAAATCTCATAATCTTACGGAGAGTATTTTTGGGGAAGTCCTCTTCACGCACCTTGAGAATTGCTATTTTCTTATATGAAACTGCAGTTTTGTTATATTCGTTGATGTATTTCTGAAGATGAGCCTTGATATCATTGATGCCGTTCTTCTCGATATAGTCTTTATCGGGGAAAATCTCGGCAACTATCGCGTTATGCTCCATACCTCTCTTGCTCTGGCCCTCGTAAACTATAATATCGGTAACACCGGGGGTTGCAACAAGCTCGTTTTCAATCTCTTCGGGATAAACGTTCTTTCCGTTAGAAAGAATGATAAGGTTCTTTTTACGTCCGGTAATATAGAGTATACCGTCTTTGGTAAGCTTTCCGTAGTCACCCGTCTTAAAGTATCCGTTCTCGTCAAAGGCATCGGCGGTTGCGGCCTCGTCCTTGTAATATCCAAGCATTACGTTAGGACCTGTTACAAAAATTTCGCCCTCGCCGTCCTCGTTAGGCTCATTTATCTTAACTGTATCTATCTCAAGAACGTTACCAACGCTTCCGGGAACAACGTTCTTACTTCTGTTTACCGCGATAATAGGAGCGCATTCTGTAATTCCGTATCCGTTGAGAGTTCCAATTCCTATGCTATTAAAGAAGTGCATAATTTCAGGGTTAATAGGCGCTCCCCCGGAGATAATCATTTTTACCTCACCGCCGAATGCAGCCCTTATATCCTTGAAAAGACGCTTCCTGACACCGTTACCGAGGTGAAAGAAGTTGCATATCTTTATCATTGTAGAAACGAGTTTTTCCTTGCCCTTTTCCTTGATTCCCGCCATTATTTTTCTGTAGAAGGTTTCAAGATAAAGAGGCACGAGAACAAGGTGGCCAGGCATTTGCTCTTTAAGCTCTTTCTGAACGTAGCGAAGTCCTGAGGAAATATACACCTCACTACCTATCATTACGTGGCCGATAAACATAACGGACGAGCCATAGGTATGGTGGGGAGGAAGAACGCCGACGGTCTTATTAGAAAAATCCATATAAGGAATAACGTCGGAAAGGTCGGAGAGGAAGTTGTTCTGGCTAAGCATAACGCCCTTACCCTTTCCCGTCGTTCCCGAAGTAAATACGAGAAGCGCAAGCTTATAAGGATCTATTTCCGCATTGAAGTAAGCCTCACTCGACTCAAGGAATTTAGCTCTTCCGGCTTCGGTGAGTGCCTTGACGGAATTTTCACCGTCTGCGCCGAGAAGCACTGGTGCCGCCGCAAGATTTGCATTTGCCGCAATAAACGAAGCCTTCTCTTCGATATCATTATCATAGAACAAGAACGATATGTCTGCGCGCTTAGCAGTTTCGAGAAGCTCCTCTGCGCTCCATTCTCTGTCGAGTGGAACGAGAACAGCTCCGATAGAAAGCGTAGCATAATAAACCGTTACCCACTCGTATGAGGATTTGCCAATAAGAATGCAGTGCTTACCTGCGCAACCCATAGAATAAAGCTCGCTTGCGAGAGCGCGAACATCGTCACGGAACTCCTCAAAGCTTACTTTCTTCGCTTCCTTGTCATGCGGATTCTCGCGGAATGAAAATGCTGTTCTGTCGGCGTAAAAATCTCCTGACCATTCGATTAAGGCTCTTACGTTTTCAAATTCTCTTTTTTCGTGTAAAATATGCTTTTTACTCATAGTTTTGTCCTTTCGAGATCATTGTATTTTTCGCAAAATTTCTGAAGATTCTCACAAACTGAGTTAAGATTTTCGTAGAATTTTGCTCTTTCGTCCTCTAAAATAGCGTCACTGACAAAATCGAGCACCGAATCTATTTTTTCGGCAATCTTTTTTGCAACCACCCTGCCTTGCTCAGTCAAAACAAGCGGCGCTTTGTAACGTTTTTTACTTTCCGATTCACAAGAAAGATATCCAAGCTTTTCAAGCGTAAGAATCGACCTCGAAATAGCCGCCTTATCCTCATCACATATGTCGGAAAGCTCTTTCGCAGTTAAGCTCTCTTCCTTGTAAAGATAATAAAGACAGGAAACGTGAGGGCTTTTCAAGCCTAATTCAGTCATTTCTTCGTTTTTGATTTTTCTGATACTTCGACTTATTTTCGCCATCAAAACCGTGAAAGTCTTAAATCTTTCCACTTGGTACGCTCCTTTTAGCACTTGTTGACAAATCAACAAGTGCTATTATAGCACAAAGTTTCTCATTTGTCAACAATTAGTCGAAAAATCCTTTTTCTTCCTGATTTATGGGAGTAATTACGGGATTTCCCTCGGCATCAAGCAAGGGGCAAAGACCGCCCGCATAGCCAGAGGATTTAAATAAATAATTAACTCCTGTTTTCTTGTCTACCAAGATTTCAATGCTTCCGAGTCCCTCGGAATGAATCTTGATAAATCTTTTTTCCTTTTTTGCCATACCGATTCCTTTATTTTCCGAATTTTTTATTATACGCCGCCTTACATTTATCGATAGCATCTTCCGCAGATTTACGGTCTTTTATGGTATCAACGTATGTGGTTTTCTTTTCGAGGAATTTATAAACCTCGAAGAAATGCTTTATCTCCTGGAACTGATGTTGAGGAAGCTCCGAAATATCGCTATAGTTGTTCAAAAACGGATCATTCATAGGAATTGCAATGATTTTTTCGTCCGCCTTGTCCTCGTCTATCATATTTATCATTCCTATCGGATAACACTCAACGATAGACATAGGCGCAAGCTCCTCTTGGCAAAGCACAAGAACGTCAAGCGGATCTCCGTCTTCAGAAAGTGTTTTCGGAATAAATCCGTAATTTGCGGGATAGTGCGTCGAGGTGTACAGAATTCTGTCAAGCCTCAACATACCGCTGTCTTTGTCAAGCTCGTATTTATTTTTACTTCCCTTCGGTATTTCTATAACCGCAACGAAGTTTTCTCTTTTTATCCTATCGTCCGAAAAAGCGTGCCATGGATTCATATTTTATCTCCTTTAAACTATGGCTTACAAGCGCCGCACGGTGTATACCCGTCCTCTATCAAAGCTTCGCGCGTGGTTTCGCGCTCATCGCGGTTAGCCTCGGATATCGATGCCGCGCTGCCACAGTCGTTTTTGTGAAATTTCTTGCTGCCGGTGTTAAGAATATAAAGCTCAGTTTCACCCTCAACGTCGTCGGGCACGTCGCCCCCCTCGTTATCATCGGGCTTGATTTCTTCCCCCGAAAGCGCGCTATTACCGGTTTTATAATCGATTACAACGCCGGGTTGCGCGTTATATGCATAAACGCAAAATTCAATTCCCGCGCCGCTATCCTCAACGGAATAAGCTTCCATAAGAACACCGCTTGCAAGAAGGTTAGCATCCTTGAAAATCGGGCTTACTCTATACATAACGTGGTTTCCCGTGTCCTTAACGTAGTCCGCTATCATATTTTCAAAGACAAGCATTCCTTCGATATTGAGATAACGCGTTCCCGTTATAAGATTTCCCTTATTTGCATTCTCGCCCGTGAGCTGATAGCCGATAAGATGGCAACGGTTATACAAATATTTTCCGTCAACTATATCGTATTTTACAGTGTGCCAACCGCTTGGCTTAACCTGTCCTATGCTTCCTCTGTCCTCCGTCGGCATAATATCCTTACCGACGCAAGATATGGCAACTCCGCATCTTCCAAGATAATCAAGCGTGGCATATTTCTCGTAAGAGTCCGACACGATTTCACTCTCGGTAAAAAACGGTTTGTTTTCATTTATTACTACGTAAGCGCGCGTTCCGTCAAAATCAGGAACGGAATCAAGAGAGAAGCTTTCGTTTTCAGCATTCAAAAAATCAAGACAGGAGCTTAGTGAAAAGCAAAGCGCAAACGAAAGAAGCAAAGCAACAAGCGTTATAGCTCTTTTTTTCATTTTTTATAAACCTCTCTTGTTATTTTATCGTGTGCATTCCCCTTGAATTCAAAAACCGATTCAAGCTTAAATCCAAGCTCGGCGGGAGAAGTCTTTAGCGCCATATCAAAAGGATAACGTCTGTTCCACTTATATATAACGACTTCCCCTGCTGCCGCCAAATAGGGCGTAGGCTCTTCTCTTTCAACAAAAACAAAGTCGTCGTCTGCCGCAAATTTTAAAGATTTTTCCGAAACAATTATATTAAGGCTCACCTCGGAAAAAAGCTCCTCGGAATAAGGCTCTATAAAAAGAGTGTTATCTCCGATATATTCGCAAAGGTCGGAAATCATAAGCTTATCGCGACTAACGCGTCTTTTGTTGAAAACCATTCCGCCTCTGTCGTCAATACAAATTACAAGCCTCACGCAACAATTCCCTTCTGAATCATAATATTGGCATAAGTATCCCCTCGTCCGTTGAAATTATGGCATAGCGCTTTTTCGCTTCATAATAAAAATCGAATCGGTCAATCTCGCCTTCGGCATCAGCGTCGCGCCCCATACTTTCTGCAAGAAAAATTCCGTCACCTATAACAATTCTGTCACCGCGCTCAATTTCACAAAGAAGCTTTAAAAGCGCTGGTGAAAGAATTTTCGGAATACCTTGAAGCATTATTCGCTCCTAAAATTTTGTTTTTATAATTTTATTTTAGCAGAAATTGCGAGCTTTGTAAATAGAAAGATAATAATAATTTAAAAATATGTCTTGCCAATTTTCATCTTTTGTGTTACAATTTATGAGGGAACGGAGGTGTCTTTTTGGAAAAAGCTCTTAAAATTGGCGACCTTAGCCTTAAATACGGACTTATGCTCGCGCCTATGGCAGGCTTTTCCGACAGAGCAATGCGCCTTCTTTCAAAGAAATACGGGGCAGAATACACTACCACAGAAATGGTAAGTGCCAAGGCGATAGTCTACGGTGATAAAAAAACTGCCAAGCTCCTTTATATTGAACGCGACGAAGCTCCGACGGCAGTGCAGATTTTCGGAAGCGAGCCTGAAATTATGGCAGAGTCGGCAAGAATAATCTCAAGCGGTGCTTTTGGCGGTGTGCGCCCTCGGGCAATAGATATAAATATGGGATGTCCCGTGCCCAAAATATTCAAAAATGGTGAGGGCTCGGCACTTATGCAAAACCCTGCGCTTATTGAAAAAATCGTTTCCGCAACCGTCAAAGCCGCTTCGCTTCCCGTAACGGTAAAATTAAGACTCGGCGTTGACGAAAAAAGCATAAACGTTCTTGAATGTGCTCGTCGCGCAGAGGCGGCAGGCGCTTCACTTGTTGTTATACACGGAAGAACGCGCCAGCAGCAGTATTCCGGTGAGGCAAAATACGAAGAAATCAAAAACGTCAAGAACAGTTTACATATTCCCGTCGTTGCCAACGGCGATATAACAAGTGCGGAAAAAGCTATTCGCGTGCTTTGCGACACGGGCTCCGACGGAATTATGATAGGCCGCGGCGCTATAGGGAATCCGTTTATTTTTAAAGAAATCACGTCAGCTCTTGCCAAAAAAAGTTACACGCCCCCAACCCTCGCCGAAAGAGCCGAGGCTGCGCTACTGCAGCTCAGGCTTGCAGCAGAGGATAAGGGCGAGGGAGTTGCCATTCACGAGGCACGCGGAAGTATTGCTCAGTATTTTCACTCATTCAGAGGAGCTGCGGCATTCCGCGCAAAGCTAAACCGTGCCGAGAGCTACACGGAAATTGCCGAAGCAATAGAAACACTTATAAGAGAAAACGAATAAATTACAAGAACAGGAGATACGCTATGAATTACGACGTTATAATTATAGGCGCAGGTCCCGGAGGTATTTTCTCCGCACTTGAGCTTTCCTCGCTTAAGCCTGAGCTTAAGATTGCCGTTTTTGAAGCAGGGCATTCCCTTGATAAAAGACGTTGCCCGATTGACGGCGAAAAGATTAAGAGCTGTATAAACTGCAAGAGCTGTTCAATTATGTCGGGATTCGGCGGCGCAGGCGCTTTTTCCGACGGAAAATATAATATTACCAATGATTTTGGCGGCACACTCCACGAATATATAGGAAAGAAAAAAGCTCTTGAGCTTATGCGCTACGTTGACGAAATAAATATGCGCTACGGCGGCGAGGGCACAAGGCTTTATTCTACCGCAGGCTCAAAATTCAAAAAGGAATGCATAAGACACGACTTGCACCTCCTCGACGCTTCGGTTCGCCACCTTGGAACCGATATAAACTACGTAGTTCTTGGAAACATCTATGACGAGCTCAAGAACAAGGTAGAGTTCTTCTTCGATACACCCGTTGAAAGCGTTTTAAAAACAGACGACGGATACGAAATAAAAACAAAAGACGCGAGCTATAGCTCGAAAAAATGCATTATTTCCGTCGGAAGAAGCGGAAGTAAGTGGATGGAAAAGGTTTCGCGCGAGTTAAATATATCGACAAAATCCAACCGCGTTGACATCGGTGTGCGCGTTGAGCTTCCCGCAGAAGTATTCTCGCACTTAACCGACGAGCTTTATGAAAGTAAAATTGTTTACCGCACGCAAAAATACGGTGACAGAGTCCGTACTTTCTGTATGAATCCCAAGGGCGCGGTAGTAAACGAAAACACAAACGGAATTATAACTGTAAATGGACACAGCTATGAAGATCCAAAAAAGCAAACCGAAAACACGAATTTCGCGCTCTTGGTTGCAAAGCATTTCTCCGAGCCCTTTAAAGACTCCAACGGCTACGGCGAATCCATAGCCCGCCACAGCAATATGCTCGGCGGCGGCGTTATAGTGCAGCGCTTCGGCGACCTCGTAACAGGTCACCGTTCCACTCCGTCAAGGATAGAGGAAGCTTTTATATCCCCGACTCTGAAGGCAACTCCCGGCGACCTAAGCCTCGTTCTTCCCAAGAGAATTCTCGACGGAATTATAGAAATGATTTATGCGCTCGACAAAATCGCACCGGGCACGGCAAACGACGACACCCTACTTTACGGCGTAGAGGTTAAATTCTACAATATGGAAGTTGACGTTAACGAAAAACTCGAATCTTGCCACAAGGGCCTTTATATAATCGGTGACGGAAGCGGTATAACGCACTCCCTCTCGCACGCAAGCGCAAGCGGAGTGCACGTAGCACGTGAAATCGCAGTAAGCAACTAAACACAAATCAAAAAAAGAGAAGACTTGGCATCTGCCTTGTCTTCTCTTTTATATTACAACACCTTAAAGAGTCTTCTGAGAAAATCGTGCACAGGGCTTTCATACCAAGACTCTGCCCAAAATTCGTGTCCACGCCGGTTGCACAGGCTATAGCAGATAAGAATTCCACCGAAATATTCGCAAAGCTCCATAAAGCAAAGCTCTTTCTTCTTAAGCCTCAAAGCAATAAAGCTCGTCTTTAATACTATAGAAGCGGTTTCAATAATGTTATTGCAATCCATAGTTCCAATCTTGTTTATTTTCGGTATTTTGAGATACACTTTTCCGGACCTTTTATTTAATTAGGTTATTTTTAAGATTTAGGTTAAAAGTAAAACGTTATAACCCAATCCCAGAATTGCAAAACACATTTGTCAATACGTTTTCAAAAAATTATCTTATAAGCCTCAAAACCAGCTTTTTATACCCCGAATCTTTGTCAACGAATCCACCGTTAAGAGCCATTTTATAGTATTTTCTAGCTATTTCACGGTCGCTGTCAATATCCGCACAAAATTCATACAGGCAGGCGAGAATATAATAGGCTTTAATGTTTCCAAGCTCGCCCGAGCATTCAAGCGAAACTCGTGCCGCTGCAAATTTTTTCTTATAAAGCTGGCGCATTGCTTTTGAATAAAAGCTCTTTGCGAGCTTCTTTTTTTTAGCCTCGTACAAAGACTTTAAAGCGCGCTTTGCGCCCTCTGAGCCAAGCCTTGCCGCCTTCGTGAGAGTGTCCTTTGCAAGCTTGAAGCTTCTGTTAACTCCAACTCCAGACGCATAGCAAAGGCCAAGGGGATATAGTGCATTATCGTCGCCAAGCTTTACCGCCTCAGAATACCAATAAAACGCAGAATGTCGGTCTCGCTCCGTGCCCTCGCCTTTAAGATAAGCGTCAGCAAGCTTTATCGGCGCATCCTTATGCCCCATTGCCGTTGCAATTGCATAAGCCTTAAAGGCTTTTTCGGGCGCTGTTTTTCTATTCGCATTTCCGTCTGCGAAAAATTTATTCCTTGTATTTATAATTTTCTCAAGGCGCTCCTCTGCTTCTCTCATTCCAAGCGCTCCCGCTTCGGAAAAGCAAGCTTCTGCTTTTTTGAAATCTCTTTCACACAAAGCGCCTGCCTCATAAATTTCGCCAAGCATAAATATGGCATCCGGGGAACCAATCTTCCGTGCCCCCTCAAGATAACGAATGGCAAGCTCGGGCGATTTTCCTCCGAAATCGTCGGAAAGGAAAATCTTAGCGAGACAAACGTAAGCATCCGCAGAGCCTAAAACCGCAGCTCTCGTAAATACGGTTATGGCGTCGTCAATATCTGGTTCGCATCCAATTCCGTCGACAAGCAAAGTGCCAAGCACCGTCATAGCCTCAACGTTTTCAAGCTCCGCAAGCATTTCGGTGAGTTTGAAATAAACTTCCTTTGCATCAAGCTTTAATGCGTTGGAAATCAGACGCTTAAGAAGAGGCTCTTTATCGTAAATTTCGCTTTTAGGCTCTTCGGATTTCACACCTTTAAGCTTGTATGCGAGTTTTACCGCATAAAGCGGTGGTATTCTCAGCTTTTCCATATACCACTTCGCATACGGCGCCGACGCGGCAACGCCTATTCCCTTATAGTATCGGTTTGCCATTTCAACTATAGAATCCACGTGGTCGTGCTTCGCGGAAAGAATATAAAAATGATTAGCGTCGTCCTCAAAGCATTCCTTTGAAAGAAGCTTCGCCGCATCGGGATAAGCGTCAGGGCAGCCGAGAAGCGCGGAGTAAAGAAGCCAAAGCTCTCCTTGCTTTTCGTTAGCTCTTGACACAAGGCGCGAATAACGGTATGCCGAATAGGCATCGTGCTTTTTCGCTGCACGGTAATAAAAGCGCATAGCCTCGTCGTAATTTCTTTCAACGAGGTTGCCCATCTCAAGCATTCTTCCGTATTCCCTCTCGCTCTCGGTGTGTCCTGCCCAAGCAAGAATTTTGGAATATTCAACCGACGCCTCGTATTCCCTTCTCCGCTTCGCCACGTCAAGCTTTTCAAGGTATTCAGAAACTTCTCTTCCGCTAAGCTCTATATTTGCTCCGCATCTTTGACAGCATTCCGTTGCAATGAGAGCTTCGTGAGCGCATTTTTTACAAACTATCATATAAAATCCGTTTCAAAAATAATTTATAAGTATATTTTACACTACTTGAATTTTTTTGTCAACCGACGCAAATATTTTTCTGAACTGCGCGCATACTAAGAAAAACGAGAAAGGATACTTTATGTTGTTCAGAAAATCAGAACGAAAAAAACTGCCTACCGTTTTAGGTCTTACGGTAGGCGCACTTGCAGTCGTCGGCTTTATGAGTATAAAAAACCGCGGAAAAGAAATGATTTCAAGCTCTGTTCAAAAAATGAAAAGTGCGCTTCACAAGAATAATGCGTGCGAAGCTCCCGTCTATAGCTGCGAATAAAAAACACGGTTTGCCAAAAGCCCTCGGGAATCGGCAAACCGTGTTTTAAAAATCAAAGATTTATTTTCTTTGAAACTTCATAAAGCTCAAGAAGATCCTGGCGGCGCTTTTTCGCAAGATACTTCATAATCTTTACATCTTCTTCGCTGAACTCATCAAGGTCGCCCTCTTCTAGAACACCTTTATACATACGGTCAAGCATAAGAGCAAACTTAATATCTATGCCCTCAACCTTTCCGACCTTTTCGCAAATTACGATATCGGACTCACCCGCAAGAAGCTTTTCAACCGCATACGTACCCATCATAGAAGCCATAACTCTGTCGCGAAGAGTTGGAGAGCCGCCTCTTACTATATGAGCCAGCCTTGCAAAACGCGTTTCGATTCCCGTAACCTTCTCGATTTTTTCGGTAATGGCAGGTCCGTACTCACTGCCAATACCCTCGGAAACGAGAACGAGAAAGTTTCTCTTGCCGAGCTTTCTTGCCTTTTCCATTCTTTCGAGAAGATCGTCCTCGTCAAAGGGAATTTCAGGGATTACAACTCCGCTTGCGCCCGAAGCTATTGCGGTGGTAAGAGCTATATCTCCCGCGCCTCTGCCCATAACCTCAATAACGCTGCAGCGTGCGTGAGATTCGCAGGTGTCGCGAAGCTTATCAACAAGTTCGATTACCGTATTCATAGCGGTATCGAAGCCTATGGTATTATCGGTTGAAGTTATATCGTTGTCAATAGTTGCGGGAATTCCTATACAAGGAACACCGTTAAGAGTAAGGCTTATTGCACCTCTGAAAGTGCCGTCGCCACCTATGGCTACTATGCCGTCTATGCCGAATTTTTCGCAATTTTCAAGAGCGCGCTTCATACCCTCTTCGGTTTTGAATTCGGGGCATCTATCGGAATAAAGAACCGTGCCGCCCTTGTTGATTATGTTGGATACGTCACGAATAGCGAGGGGTTTTATCTCACCGTTTATAAGTCCTGAATAACCGCGGTAAATACCCATCACTTCAACACCGTTTGCAAGAGCTGCTCTTACAACCGCTCTGACAGCCGCATTCATACCGGGAGCGTCGCCGCCCGAGGTCAAAACACCGATTCTTCTAAATTTTTTCATTTGTTTTCGAATCCTTTCGAGGAAAATACATTGCCGCCCGCGCTATGCGCGATTGAAATTTATTATACTACATAATTTTGTTTTTTACAATAGGTTTCTAGATATTTTTTCATTTTTTATAAGGTTTTGCGCGCGGAATTTTGACTTTTTCTCTTCTGCTAATTGACAAAATCAAGAAATGGTGATATAATGAGTTAATATTGAAAATATTTACCACGTTTGCAAAGAAGAACAGGAGAGGCTTATGGATATTGCAATCATCGCCGAAGATAACAAAAAAGAACTTATGACGCAGTTCTGTATAGCATACTGCGGAATTCTTTGCCATCACCATTTGTGCGCAACCCACACGACCGGAGCTTATATTTCCGACGTCACGGGCCTTGAAATTGAAACTCTCCTTGCAGGAAGCGCGGGAACAGAACAAATCTCGTCAAGAATTTCTTACAATGAAATTGACTTGGTTTTCTTTTTCAGAGGCACTGACATCGCAAAAGAAACTACCGAAGCAGAGGCAAATCTTCTGCGCCTTTGCGACGTGTATAACGTACCCGTTGCAACAAATATAGCAACTGCCGAGGCGCTCGTTCAAGCTCTTGATAACGGCACTCTTGACTGGCGCAATCTCTTAAATCCGCGCAGTGAATACAATATGAACAAAAAAAGAAAGTTTTAAGGCTTTTTTGAAAAAATGACAAAAACGAGGCGTATCCCGTTTTTGTCATTTTTGACTATCGAGGTATTATGGCAAGTTCAAAAAATTGCGTTTTAAAAATCACGTCAAACGTAATAAATCTTGACGAATGCGGCAAGCCCGACGGCGCGCCCGAAAAAGACGAGCTTCGTGTCACAGGCTCCGTGAAAAGCGAAAAAGGAGCGATAACGCTCTCATATAAAGAAAAGCGCGAGGGCGCTTCCGTATTATCCGAGCTTGTAATAAGCGGCGATACCGTCAAGGTCAAGCGCCGCGGCGATGTTGTCTCGGATATGCTCTTCTCCGAGGGAAAGAAGCACGAAACTTTATATCAAGTACCGCCGTTCAGCTTCGATATGGAGATTTACACCGTACGTATTGAAAACAGCATAGATTCCGAAAGCGGAACTTTGACTCTGCTTTACGATATGACTGTCGGCGGCGCAAAGAAACGTTGCAGAATGAAAATTTCGCGTGAGGACTAAATTTTAAGGAGGCGGACAATTGAATATCAATGATTTTAAGTCGCGCCTCAAGGCAGAAAATCCTTCGGGATGGTATATCTTCGCAGGCGAAGAGGATTATCTTAAAAAGTTTTATCTTGCAGAGCTAAGGCGCGCTGTGCTGGGTAACTCTGATACGGGACTCGACGTTTTTAATCATGTTGTTTTCGATGCTCTCGATATTGATATTGGAGCTCTTGCCGAAGCCATAGAATCTCCGCCTATGATGCACGAATACAAGCTCATAGAGTGGAGATTTGCCAATTTTTCGTCAATGAAAGAAAACGAAATCAAAAGCTTTACCGAAAAAATCTTCCCTCTTAAAGAGGATTACCCTTGGGCGATTTTTGTGATTATGACGACCGAGGACGGCTTAGAGCTCGGAACTGAAAAAAGGCCAAGTAAGATTTTTAAAGCCTTAAGCGAGGGCTTTGATATACTGAATTTTCCAAAATCGACGGATTCTCAGCTTTTGAACTGGCTGAAAAAGCACTTTGATGCTGAGGGAATTTCCGTTGACAAATCCCCGCTTGACACTATGATTATGAGAGTCGGGCGTTCAATGGAAATACTTAACAATGAGGTTATAAAGATCTCCGCTTATCTTAAAGCTAACGGAAGAAAAAATCTCACAAACGAAGACGTAGAATTGGTTTGCCCTTCAAGCGCGGAATCCGATGCCTTTGCGATACAAAACGCGGTTATTGAGGGCAATGCAAAAAAAGCATTCAGGGCACTTTCAGATATGAAAACCCGACGCACAGAACCTCAGATAATCATAGGAATGCTTGCAAAAACCTATTCAAGCCTCTCCTCTGTCGCACTCCTTGCAGACGAGGGACGGGAATTTGAAGAAATACAAAAAATCACGGGGCTTGCCTCATACCCCTTAGGGCTTTATTTGAAAGCATATAAAAAACTTGGAACTCGAAGAATAAGTGAATCGCTGAGGGCACTTATAAAAGCAGATGCTTCCTCAAAGCAGGGCGGAATTGCAGGCTACCAGGCGATAGAATTATTTATAACGCAAAACTTGTAAAGGAAACCTAAAAATGAAAAAAATCATATCTTTAATTCTTGCTCTTGCAATGATATTCGTGTGCATAGCTACCCTCTCCTCGTGCGGAGAAAAAATGGGCGAGGGTGCTTGCGAATACCTCGATACCCGCAACACGTCGGGCAGGGATATAAAATACGTAGAAATATGTGTTGAAGAATACGGAAAAATGGTGGTATTGCTTGATGCAACTACTGCCCCAAAAACCGTTGCAAACTTTATATCTTTGGTTGAATCGGGATTCTACAACGGCTTAACTTTCCACCGCATTATAAGCGGATTTATGATACAGGGCGGCGACCCTGATGCCAATGGCAGCGGTGGCTCTGACAATGAAATATATGGCGAGTTTTCCTCGAATGGACACACAAATGACATAAGCCACAAGCGCGGCGTTATATCTATGGCAAGATCAAACGCCCCCGACTCCGCTTCGAGCCAGTTCTTTATCTGCCACGATGATGCATCAAGCTCCCTTGACGGAAGCTATGCGGCTTTCGGCTACGTCGTTGAAGGAATAAGCGTTATAGACGATATCGTCAACGGTACAATGGATAACTGTATGGAATACTACGGCAACAGCTTCTATTATTGGCTCTATTACGGAAACGGAAGCCTCACCGATAATTACGGCGAGCCGATATATGAGCTTCAACCTAAAATAAAATATATAAAAGCTCTCGATTCTTGGGGATAATAACTTAAAAACGAGCAAAATACAAGTGAATTTATGTCATTTTAAATATTGACATAAACGCGCGCTTGTGCTAAAATATATGATAATTATAATTTTTGTGTAAATAAAAGAGAGGATTCAAAATGGCTACCTATTTCAAAGAACCGTCACACACATTTAGTGAGTATCTTCTTGTACCGGGCTATACCGACGAGAGATGCATTCCCGCAAACGTAAGCTTAAAAACACCCCTTGTTAAATATAGAAAGGGCGAAGAGGAATGTCCTATCTCGCTCAACATCCCTATGGTTTCGGCTATAATGCAGTCTGTTTCCGACGATAAGATGGCTATCGCTCTTGCAAAAGAGGGCGGAATATCCTTTATCTACGGCAACCAGACCATAGAAGACGAGGCGGCTATGGTTGCCCGTGTAAAGAACCACAAGGCAGGATTCGTAGTAAGTGATTCAAACCTTACTCTTGACAGTACTCTTAACGACGTTCTTCGTCTTGTTGAGGAGAAAGGACATAATACCATGGCAGTTACCGACGACGGCACTGCTACCGGTAAGCTTCTCGGTATCGTTACCGGCAGAGATTACCGCGTAAGCCGTATGACAGGCGACGAAAAGGTTTCTTCCTTTATGACTCCTCTTGAAAAGCTTGTTACCGCGCCTCTCGGCACTACCCTTAAAAAAGCCAACGACATCATTTGGGATAACAAGCTCAACTCCCTCCCCATCATTGACGAAAACGGCAATCTCAAATATTTCGTATTCCGCAAGGACTATGCTCAGCACAAGGAAAATCCCGACGAGCTTCTTGACGTAAACAAGAGTTACGTTGTAGGCGCGGGCGTTAACACCCGTGACTACGAAAAGAGAATCCCCGCACTCGTTGAGGCGGGAGCTGACGTTCTTTGCATTGACTCCTCTGAGGGTTATACCGTTTGGCAGAAGAGAACCATAGACTTCGTTCGTGAAAAATACGGCAACAAGGTTAAGATAGGAGCAGGAAACATTGTTGACCGCGAGGGCTTCCGTTTCCTTGCAGACGCAGGAGCCGACTTTATTAAGATTGGTATCGGCGGCGGCTCTATCTGCATAACCAGAGAAACCAAGGGTATCGGACGCGGACAGGCAAGCGCAGTTATCGAGGTTGCCGAAGCCCGTGATGAATACTTCAAGGAAACAGGAATTTATATTCCTATCTGCTCCGACGGCGGTATTGTTCACGACTATCATATGACTCTCGCTCTTGCAATGGGCGCAGACTTTATGATGCTTGGCAGATATTTCGCAAGATTTGACGAAAGCCCCACACCCAAGGTTATGGTTAACGGCCAGTACGTTAAGGAATACTGGGGCGAGGGCTCCAACAGAGCGAGAAACTGGCAGAGATACGACCTCGGCGGCAAGGCTAAGCTTTCCTTTGAAGAGGGCGTTGACTCATACGTTACCTACGCAGGACCTCTCCACGACAACGTTGAAAAATCTCTTTACAAGGTAAAATCAACAATGTGCAATTGCGGTGCCATAACCATCCCCGAGCTTCAGGAAAAAGCAAAGCTCACTCTCGTTTCGGCAACGAGTATCGTTGAGGGCGGTTACCACGACGTTATGTTAAGGAGCACAGCTGCTAAATAATTTTAAGGAAAGACAGAAATGAACAGTCTTTTTATTCCCGAGGGCTACAAATCCCCCCTCGACGTTTACAGAACTCAAAAAGCAATAGCATTTATAAAGCAAACCTTTCAGGCGCGCCTTGCAGAAGCGTTAAATCTCAAGCGCGTGAGCGCACCGCTTTTCGTTACCGAGGCATCGGGACTTAACGACAACCTCAACGGCACGGAGCGCCCCGTTTCATTTGATATTCCCGCAGTAGGCGAATCAGGACAGGTGGTTCACTCCCTCGCAAAATGGAAACGCCTTGCTCTCAAAGAATATCACTTCTACGTAGGCAACGGTCTTTACACGGATATGAACGCGATAAGACGCGACGAGGACCTTGACAATATCCACTCGATATACGTCGACCAGTGGGACTGGGAAAAGGTTATAACCCGTGAAGACAGAACGCTCGATTATCTTAAAGACGTAGCGCAGAAAATCGTTAACGTTATCTGCGACACAAGCGAGCTTTTGAAGGTTGATTTCCCCGAAAGCGCAGTTTCCCTCTCGAGAAATATGGTCGCCGTTACAACGTCCGAGCTTGAGAATATGTATCCTACTCTTACTTCTAAAGAAAGAGAAGATGCTTTCTTAAAGGAACATAAAACCGCACTTATTATGCAGATAGGCGGTAAGCTCAAATCAGGCAAGCCGCACGATGGCAGAGCGCCCGACTATGATGACTGGGAGCTTAACGGCGATATAATGTTCTATAACGAGCTTCTCAGACGCGCTTTTGAAATTTCCTCTATGGGAATACGCGTTGACGAAAAATCTCTTGACCGTCAGCTCACGGAGCGCGGCTGTGACGACAGAAGAGAGCTTCCTTTCCACAAAATGCTCTTAAACGGCGAGCTTCCGCTTACGATAGGCGGCGGTATCGGCCAATCAAGACTTTGTATGCTTATGATGGGCAGAGCACATATAGGCGAGGTTCAGTCAAGCATCTGGGACAAAGAGACAATAGAAAAATGCAAAGAGGCAGGCATAAAGCTTCTTTAATAAAAACTTTTCCGTACTAAAAGCCATCCATCCCAAAGAAATGGATGGCGCGAAAACCACCTCTGTCTGACTGGTGGTTGATATTACACAATATAAAAAACGAGGATGCAAGCAAATTCCGCATCCTCGTTTCCGTTTATTTACTTAAGCTTTATTTTGAAGATTTTAGCCATAATCGGAGCTAAAAATTTCGGTGTACGTACTATAACGATTTTCATATTTAGTATGCCTTTCTTTGCTATGAAAAACTTTTCTTTACTCTTTTATGTCCTCGTTATAATTTTATGCTTTTGCCCAAAAAACGTTAAAAGTGCGGATTTTACACCGCACTTTTTATTATTTATTGAATATTTTTTTGAAAAAGCTTCTTTCCTTGCCTGTATTATTTTCACCAAGCGTTTCTGCAAAATCGCGCAAAAGCTTTTTCTGCTCGTTATTAAGGTTTCTCGGTGTTTCAACGATAACGGTTATAACGACGTCGCCCTTGCGCTTCGTGTTAATATCAGCAATTCCCTTGCCGCGAAGAGTAAAGCGCGTACCCGTTTGTGTTCCTTCGGGAACGTTATATTTTTCGGTTTTACCATCAAGCGTCGGAATATCAATTTCCGCGCCAAGCGCCGCTTCCGTAAACGAAATCGGAATATCGCAATAAACGTTATTTCCCTGACGCGTGAAGATTTTATCCTCTTTAACTCTTACTTCGATTACAAGATCGCCCGCAGAACCGCCGTTTCTGCCCGCAGAGCCTTGATTTCTCAAGACTATTCTATGCTGGGAGTCAATTCCCGCAGGTATAGATACCTCAAGCTTCTTGTTAACCTTAACGTAAGCTTTTCCGTTACAGTTTTTACAAGGAGTTTTGATAATCTTTCCCGTTCCGCGACAAGCTGAGCAAGCTCGCTGCGTCTGCATATAGCCGAGCATAGTTTGCTGTTGAACGGTGACGCGGCCGCTTCCGCGACAGGTAGCACAGGTTTCGGGCTTTGTTCCCTTTTCCGCGCCGGTAGCGCTGCACTCGGGGCAGCCCTCTATTCTTGAAAAACTGATTTCCTTCTTGCATCCGAAAACCGCTTCGTTAAAGTCTATCGTTATGCGGACAAGAACGTCATCACCGTCAATAGGCATATTACGTGACGAGCGCGATGAGCTTCCTCCTCCGCCGCCAAAGAAGGAAGAAAAAATGTCGCCAAAATCGAAATCTGCTCCGCCAAAGCCGCCGAATCCGCCAAAGCCCGAGCCACTGCCCATAGAGGGATCAAATGCCGCGTGACCGTACTGATCGTATTTTGCACGCTTATCCTCGGCGGACAAAACCTCGTATGCTTCGTTGGCTTCCTTGAATTTAACCTCGGCTTCCTTGTTGCCTGGGTTCATATCGGGGTGATATTTTTTCGCAAGCGAGCGATAAGCCTTTTTTATCTCGTCGGCACTTGCCGTTTTTGAAACGCCGAGCACTTCATAGTAATCGCGTTTGTTGTCTGCCATAATGTTCCTCTCTTAATGCGCGCCCGCGCATAAACGTTTACTGAGATGCCCCGAAAGGCATCTCAGATTTTTTAATTAGGTTTTATCTTCGAAATCTGCGTTGTAGTAGTTTCCGTCACCGGCATCCTGAGCACCGCCGTTTGCATCGCCCTGTCCCTGCGCCGAAGCCTGCTCCTTATAGAGCTTTTCAGCGATGGGATAGAAGGACTTTTCAAGAGCTTCGGTGTCTGCCTTGATAGCCTCAGTATCGCCGCCCTTGATTGTTTCCTTGAGCTTTTCAATAGCCGCATTTACGGGAGCCTTATCCTCTTCGGTAAGCTTCTCGCCAAGCTCAGTCATAGTCTTTTCGGTCTGGAAAATAGCATTTTCTGCGTGGTTCTTAACCTCAACAGCTTCCTTCTGCTTCTTATCCTCTTCGGCAAACTTCTCTGCCTCGTGAACTGCTTTTTCGATATCTTCCTTAGACATATTCGTAGAGGAGGTTATAGTGATGTGCTGTTCCTTACCCGTACCCTTATCGCAAGCGGTTACGTTTACGATACCGTTAGCGTCAATATCAAAGGTAACCTCAATCTGAGGAACTCCGCGAGGAGCAGAGGGGATACCGTCAAGAATAAATCTGCCGAGAGTGGTGTTGCCTGCCGCCATTTCGCGCTCACCCTGGAGAACGTGAATTTCAACGGAGGTCTGACCGTCTGCCGCGGTGGAGTAAACCTGGCTCTTCTTTACGGGAATAGTTGTATTTCTTTCAATTATCTTGTTAAATACGCCGCCGAGAGTTTCGATACCGAGCGAAAGAGGCGTTACGTCAAGAAGAAGAACGTCTTTAACGTCACCGCCAAGAACGCCGCCCTGAATTGCCGCGCCTATAGCTACGCACTCGTCGGGGTTAATTCCCTTGAAAGGCTCTTTGCCAAGGAATTTCTTAACGGCTTCCTGAACTGCGGGAATTCTCGTAGAACCGCCTACAAGAAGAACCTTGGAAATTTCGGATGCGGAAAGTCCAGCATCGGAAAGCGCTTTTCTCGTAGGAACGATAGTTGCTTCAACAAGGTCGTGGGTAAGCTCGTCAAACTTTGCTCTGGTAAGTGTTTCCTCAAAATGCTTGGGTCCTGTTGCATCTGCGGTAATGAAAGGGAGCGAGATGTTAGAGGACATTACGCCGGAAAGCTCAATTTTAGCTTTTTCTGCCGCATCCTTAAGTCTCTGATGTGCCATTTTATCCTTGCGAAGATCAATGCCGCCGTTATCGCGAGCAAAGCTCTCTGCCATCCAGTTTACGACTCTTTCGTCAAAGTCGTCACCGCCAAGACGGTTGTTACCTGCGGTTGCAAGAACCTCGAAAACTCCGTCGGAAATATCGAGAATAGAAACGTCAAAAGTACCGCCGCCAAGGTCAAATACCATAATTTTCTGGCTTTCTTCCTTATCCATACCGTAAGCAAGAGCTGCCGCGGTAGGCTCGTTTATAATTCTCTTAACGTCAAGACCTGCAATTTTACCTGCATCCTTGGTTGCCTGACGCTGTGCGTCGGTAAAGTATGCGGGAACCGTGATAACCGCCACGGTAACGGTCGTTCCGAGATACGCCTCTGCGTCTGCCTTAAGCTTCTGAAGAATCATCGCGGAAATTTCCTGAGGAGTATACTTCTTTCCGTCAATTTCAACCTTAACGTCGCTACCCATATCTCTCTTTATGGAGCTTACGGTTTTGTCGGGGTTGGTTACAGCCTGGCGCTTTGCAACCTGGCCTACAAGACGCTCGCCGTTTTTAGCGAATGCAACCACGGAAGGCGTGGTTCTTGCTCCTTCGGGGTTAGTTATAACGATGGGCTCGCCGCCCTCGAACACTGCTACGCAGGAGTTAGTAGTACCTAAGTCAATACCAATGATTTTTCCCATTTTAATTTTCTCCTTATATATAGATAAATTTGTAAACTTTAGTTAGCTGTTTTGACCATTGCAAAACGAATTATTTTATTACCTTTTTTGTATCCCTTTTGGAACACCTCAACGATTTCGCCCTCTCCAAAGGAGTCGTCGTCTACGTGCATAACCGCATTATGAAGATTAGGATCGAATTTTTCTCCAACCTTTCCTACCTCGGAAATACCGAGCTTTTCAAAAACTGCGGCAACACTTTTTTCTATCATAACAAGGCCCTCTCGGACCTTTTCTGCATCACTGTAAATCGTTGCTCTCTCGAGATTATCTATAATCGGAAGAAGCTCTGAAACGGTGTCAGAAAGCGCGTTTTCGTAACACGCGGTATGCTCTTCTCTCGATCTTCTGCGGAAATTGTCATACTCCGCCGCCATTCTCAGATACTTGTCGTCTTTTTCTTTTATTTCTGCCTTAAGAGCCTCAATTTGCGCTTCAAGCTCTGCTTTTACGTCGCGTTTTTTCTTTTTTTCACCCTTCACCTCTTCGGTAGGGATTTCAGTTTCCTGTTCTTTTACGTTTTCGTTTTCCACTAGAAGCCTCCGTTTCCGTCGCCGAGCAAGTTATTCTCGTCGTCACTAAAAATTCTGTCAAAGCCCGATGCGAGCTGATTTAACATACCGATAACCTTTGAATAATTCATTCTCTTAGGTCCTATAACACCAACGGCAACCCTCTTGCCGCCAACGGTTATATTCTTGAATATGAGAGTTGTATTTGACATAACGTCAGATTCGTTTTCTTTTCCGATATAAACGTTTATTCCGTCGTCGCTTACTTTATGAGAAGATATGACGTCAAGAAGCTTATCTTTTTCTTCAAGCATACCGATAAGGCGCTGAAGCTTAGATACGTCGGAATATTCGGAATACTGCAAAAGTTTGTTAACACCGTCAAGCTTTACGTCTGCCGTATCAAGCTCGTTCATAGTTTCATATATAAGCTTAACAGCCGGATGAACCATAGCGCCGGCAGCGCCCATGATAGCCTCAAGCTTTACGATAACGGGCATACTAATTGATTCCGCAGTCATATTAACGAGGTAAATATTTAAAGCCTCAGTAAATCGCGTAAGGTCCTCGCGGCTTATAGAGAAGCCGAGATGCACGGACTTCGATTTAATTATATCACCCGAAAAGATTATAACGAGAAGAAAATCTCGCGGGCCGAGATAAACGGTTTCATATTTTGAAATTCTTACCTTACCCGCACCCGCCTTGAAAGCGATGCCCGTGTAATCGGTAAAGGATGCGGCAAGGCGCGAAGCCTCTGAGAGTATCTCGTCCATTTCGGTGAGCTTATAGCGAAGCCTCTCGTTGATTTCGTCAATTTCCGTTTTCGTTTCGCTGTACTGTCTTACAAGCGCGTCAACGTAAAATCTGTAACCGAGCTCCGAGGGAATTCTTCCCGCAGACGTATGCGGCTGCTCAAGATAGCCTAGAGCTTCAAGCTCAGCCATCTCGTTTCTTATCGTTGCAGGCGAGCAAGTAATACCAACCTCTTGTGAAAGGAATCTTGAACCGACAGGCTCTCCGTTGCTTATGTGAGCGTCTACAATAGCCTTTAAAATGCGCATTTTTCGCGCGCTAAGTCTATTATCTTCCAAAAAACTCACCTCTTTTTCTAGGTTTTAGCACTCGCTGTGCGTAAGTGCTAAATTCGTCACCTATAATATAATCTATTTTGGCCCCCGTGTCAATAGTTTAAGCCGATTTTTTTATGAATTTTTTGTTAACATTTAGCTAGCTCGACGTTTAAGTGCTAAAATCGCAGTTTGACTCAAAAAATTACTTGACTTTGCTATTAAAATAATATATAATATATACGTATGGGTGTCGCTCGTATTTTGGCACGCGCGAGGGTTAGCGCTAAAGCCTTATGAGCGCTTTCATATTAAGACACAATAATCTTTTTACGATATAGGTTACAAAAACAATGTAATCAGAAGGAGGTGTAAATTGAATTTCGATATTTGGAGTTTATTGATTGGAATCGGCGGCGGCTTGATAGTCGGAATTATCGTCGGTATAATTATCAGAAAGTTGTCCAGCGAAAAGCAGCTCGGCTCTGCCAAGGCTCAGGCACATAAGATACTTGAAGATGCAATAAAAAACGCCGAAAGCTCGAAAAAGGAAGCTATAATTTCGGCAAAAGAAGAAATATTCCAAATGAAAAAGGAAGCTGACTTCGACGTTAAAGAGCGCCGCAAGGAAGTTTCAAGACTTGAGAGAAACGTAACTCAAAAGGAAGAGCGCCTTGACGCAAAGCTCGAGGCTATCGAAAGAAAGGAAGCGGCTCTTGCCGACAAACACAAGGAGGCAGACGAGCTTAAAGCTAAGACGGAAAACGTGCTTAACGCGCAAATCGCTTCCCTTGAAAGAATCGCAGGTCTCACAAAAGAGGATGCAAAAGCAGAGCTTGTAGCTCGCCTTGACAGCGAAATGCAGCACGAAACCGCGCTTAAAATCGCAGAATACGAAGAGAAATTCCGCGACGAAGCGGACACTCGCGCAAAGGACATACTCTCCCTTGCCATTCAGCGCTTCGCATCTGACCACGTAAGCGAGGTTGCCATTTCAGTCGTTCAGATTCCCAACGACGAAATGAAGGGCCGTATCATTGGCCGCGAAGGCAGAAACATACGCACCATTGAAAACCTTACTGGCGTTGAGCTTATAATCGACGACACGCCTGACGTTATCACCGTTTCGGGCTTTGATCCCGTGAGACGCGAGGTTGCAAGAATAGCTCTTGAAAAGCTCGTTTCCGACGGAAGAATCCATCCCGCTAGAATCGAAGAAATGGTTGAAAAGGCTCGCCGCGACGTAGAATCCTCTATCAAGCAGGCAGGCGAAAAGGCAATCTTCGAAACAGGCGTTCACGGCCTTAATCCCGAGCTTATCAAGCTCCTTGGCAGAATGAAGTTCCGTACCTCTTACGGTCAGAACGCGCTTCGCCACTCTATCGAGGTTTCAATGCTCGCAGGCGTTATTGCAGACGAGATGGGCGCAGACGTTACGATGGCAAGAAGAGCAGGACTTCTTCACGATATAGGAAAGGCGGTTACCGCAGAGGCAGAAGGCTCACACATTCAGCTTGGTGTTGAAATCGCAACCAAATACCGTGAAAACAAGGAAATTATCCACGCAATTGAGGCTCACCACAACGACGTTGAGCCCAAAACCGTTCTTGACTTCATTATTCAAGCGGCAGACGCACTCAGCGCGGCAAGACCCGGCGCGCGCAGAGAAGACGTTGAAAACTACGTTAAACGCTTACAGAAGCTCGAAGAGGTCGCGGGTGACTTCGAGGGTATTGAAAAAACCTTCGCTATCCAGGCAGGACGCGAGGTGCGTATAATGGTTAAGCCCGAAATGGTTGACGACGATAAGATGAAAATTCTTGCAAGAGATATTGCAAAGAAAATCGAAAATGAGCTCGACTATCCCGGACAAATCAAGGTTAGCGTTATCCGCGAGTCAAGAACCGTCGACTACGCAAAATAATTCTTAGTATATTCGCAAAGAAAAAGGAGGAGGTTTTTCAAAAAATGCCTCTTCCTTTGATTTTTATAAGTTCTTCTTTGAACGCGTAAAAATCCGTTTGACTTATAATTAAATCTTAAAATACAAGCGGCAAAGCCGCATAGAATAGGTTTTCAAAAAATGAAACTTCTTGTAATAGGTGACGTCACAAGCCACGGCGGCATAGAACATCTTAAGAAAAATCTTTGGCGCGTAAGGCGCGAAGAAAATGCGGATTTTTGCATCGTTAACGGTGAAAACGCCTCGTTCATTACGGGCATATCCGAGGAGCTTGCAGAAGAGCTTTTCTCAGCGGGAGCTGACGTTATAACAGGCGGAAACCACACGATGCACAACACCCGCGCCTATACCTATCTTGACGATAAGAACGAAATTTTGCGCCCTATAAACTTTGGCGACGCTGCACCCGGTCACGGCTATGCCGTAGTTGACGGTGCGGGCTTTCGCGTGCTCGTTATAAACGCACTCGGATGCGTTCACGTCGAGCCCTGCCTTGATTCTCCGTATCCTTTTATAGACAAAGCTCTTGCGAGCGCCGCGGGAAAATACGATTTTTCCGTTCTTGATTTTCACGCAGAAGCAACGGGCGAAAAGCTTGCTATGGGATATGCTTACGACGGAAAAATCAACGTTATTTTCGGCACTCATACTCACGTTCCAACAGCAGACGAAGGCGTTTTGCCTGAAGGAACGGGATATATTACCGACGTCGGAATGTGCGGCGAGGGTGACGGAATTCTCGGAATGGACAAAGAAACCGTTATCTTACGAATGAAAACCAAGCTTCCCCACAAATTCAAGGCAAGCAACGGTGAAGCATTTGCAAACGGCGCGCTTTTTGATATAGATAACGTAACGAAAAAATGCAAATCGGTCAAAAGGATTAAGTTTTAAGAGAAGTATATGAAGAATTTTAACGAAACGAAAATAGCCGTAATAGGAGCAGGACACGCAGGCATCGAAGCCACCCTCGCCGCCGCGCGAATGGGTGTTGATACAGTGCTTTTCACTATGAATCTCGATGCCGTCGGAAATATGCCCTGTAACCCCTCGATAGGCGGAAGCGCAAAGGGACACCTCGTTTTCGAGATAGATGCCCTCGGCGGTGAAATGGGCTATGCAGCAGACCTTGTTACCCTTCAGTCGAGAACTCTTAATCTCGGAAAGGGCGCGGCGGTTCATTCAAAAAGAGCACAAGCAGATCGCGCGCGCTATAAAGAAATAATGAAGGAAACTCTTGAAAAAGAGCCAAATTTAAGACTTGTTCAAGCACAAATCGTTGAAATACTCACAGAGCTTTGCGACGGTAAAACTCGCGTCACGGGAGTAAAAACCGGACTCGGTGAAGTTTTTTCCGCCGACTGCGCCATCATTGCCGGCGGCACGTTCCTTGAGTCTGAAATTTTCGTCGGAGATAAGGTTTATTCGGGCGGGCCCGACGGAATGATGCGCTCTGAAGGACTTTCCGCTTCGCTTAAAAAGCTTGGAATTGAGCTTATGCGCTTCAAAACGGGAACACCCGCAAGAGTGCATAGAAGAAGCGTTGATTTTTCCAAGCTTGAAGTTCAAGAGGGCGAAGAAAACCCAATGCCTTTCTCGGTAAGAACAAATGCGGAAGAATACTCAAGCCGCGCATCCCTTCCCTGCCATATAGTTTATACAAACAAAAGCACCCACGACATAATACTCGAAAATCTTGAAAAAAGCGCAATGTATTCAGGAAATATAACGGGTGAAGGCCCGAGATATTGCCCCTCTATCGAAACGAAGCTCATGCGATTTCAAGACAAAGAGCGCCATCAGCTTTTCGTTGAGCCGTGCGGGGAAAGCACTGAGGAGCTTTATATACAAGGCTTTTCAACCTCTATGCCGACAGACGTTCAGGCGGAAATGCTGAAGAGCCTTCCCGGCTTTGAGAATGCCGAAATTATGCGTTACGCTTACGCAATAGAGTACGACTGCGCAGAGCCTACGCAAATGACAGCAACTCTTGAATTTAAGAAAATCGGCGGCCTTTTCGGCGCGGGGCAATTTAACGGCACTTCGGGCTATGAGGAAGCGGCGGCGCAGGGCATAGTTGCAGGAATAAACGCCGCGCTTAAAGTGCAAAAGAAGCCCGAAATGATACTTCCCCGTTCCTCGTCGTATATCGGAACTCTTATCGACGACCTCGTTACCAAGGGCACGCGAGAGCCTTACCGAATTATGACGTCACGAAGCGAATTCCGCTTGCTTTTAAGGCAAGACAACGCAGATGCAAGGCTTACCCCCTACGGCTACGCGGCAGGTCTTATCAAAGAGGATAGATATGCGCAATTCCTCGAAAAGCAAAAAGCAATTGCCGACGAATGCAAAAGATGTGAAAAATGCGTTATAGCACCTAGTGAAGAGGTTAACGCGCTTCTCACAGAGCTTGGCTCAGCCCCCATAAAAACGGGAATAAAGCTTTCTGAGCTTATAAAGCGCCCCGAGCTTAGTTATCAAAGCCTTGCCGCAATCGATAAAAACCGCCCGGAACTTTCCCGTGCGGTAAAAGAAAGCGCTGAAATTCAAATGAAATACGAGGGATACATTGCAAGAGAGCTTGCCGAAGCTGAAAGAATGCGCAAGCTTGAATCAAAAACAATCCCCCGGGATTTCGACTACAAAAAAATTACAGGTCTGCGTCTTGAAGCCGTTGAAAAGCTCGAAAAAATCAAGCCCCTTAATATAGGTCAGGCATCACGCATAAGCGGAGTGAACCCTGCCGACGTAAGCGTTTTGCTGATTTATTTGTCTAAACAATAAAAGCGCCTTTTTCCAAAAAACTCCCTTTCAAAAGGGAGTTTTTCACTGCTTTATTTAATTAAAAACCCCGTGCGATATTTCGCACGGGGTTCTCTTTTTGGTTTTCCGTTTTAGATTGCCTTTTTCGGTATTTCATTTTCAGAAATTCCGTCAACGGCTCGCTTTTTGGAGAACCTTTTATTTTTGCGGGATTATCCGCGGGGATTATTTAGTTGTCTTGTACACTTCAGAAACGTAGGAGTATGCATAGAGTGCTTTTGCTGCCTTAATGCAATTCGAATAATCCTCGCCAGACTCAATCATATAATTGATGTATGCCGCAAGGTTGTATTTTACTTCCCCTACTTTTGTGGCATTTGTGCCGTCGCCCAAGTATAACAGAATCCTTAAATCTTTTCTGACGTTCTGAACCTTGAAATATTCCTGACGGTTCGCATTTTCGCCTGTGGCATTCCATACACCGTTGCTCGTCGATGCGTAGTAATCGTAGTCAGCGTTATCCCAAAAATCTGCATCGCCATAATACTTCTCGCCGTCTTTTTCAGCCCAAGTCTTAGCGGAAAGCGTACTATCACCAACGTAACCGGAATATATGAACAATCCCTTATGTCCGTACGTAATTGTGCCATTTTTGTCAGGCTTCGTAATTCCAATTTGTTTTGCCGCCGGAGAGAACTTGATAAGGAACGTGGGCTCGTAAGTATCGAAGTTAAAGCTTATGGATTCAACGTAGCTACGCGCTTCTCTGTCGCCATCAGTTGCGCCTACGTTTAGAGCCTCAACGCTGCTATAAAGGTCGCCACCTTCTTTAAATCTTTCGTCAGTAAGACTCTTGTAGTCGCTAAGGTATTTTTCACCGTACTGTGCAATGATAGCATTGTAAATCTTCGCACCGTCCGAATTCTTATCGAAGTCAGGGTCGAGATCAAATACCTGATTTGCGTAGTTAATCATATTAACGATAAGAGCCTTAGTAGCTTCGCCCTTGGGGCTTTCATCTTCCTCGTACGTATCCATTACTATGTATGCGTACGCCGGAACGCTAACGTATACGGGGAATGCGATTCTGTCTTCGCCAACGTTGTAAACTACGTAGAAGGTCTTGGTTTCTATGTCGCCAAGTCCAAGTATATAGCCGTACTTGTCAACCGCAACGCCGCCAAGAGTACCGGAGTCAAACTTGGAGATACCCATAGAACCGTCAGGCGTAGTAGAAACCGTAAGGTTAGTAACAGTAACACCCTCAATTTCAATTTCCATAGGAACGTAGAAGTTCATTACGTAGTTCGAGTAAAGCGAGAGATTATACTTAAGTCCGGGGAAGGTATCGGGAGCAACCTTGCCCATAACTGCCTTAACGGTGTATTCACCTGAGGCAGCAAGACCTGCGGTAGCTTCGTCTTTACCGGTCCAACCGGTTCTGCCGTAACCGTAGTAGTCGGGTGTGTGGTCAACTTCAAGGTCAGTGCCGTTGAACTCATCAAGAACAGTGTTTGCGCCGGGGAAGTAGAAGTCGGTATCAAGAATTTGGGTTCCGTCTTCGTTTTTCCAGTAAACAACTACTGCGTCAACCTGTTCGAACACAGGATATGCGGTAGCATCACCCGTTACAAGCTGTACGTCTTCGCCCTCTGTGAGAGTCCAGCCTGCAAGCACCTGGTACTTCTTAGTTTCTTTGTTAAGAAGCTTGGATACTGCATCAAATTCTGCGGGAGCCTTAAGAAGAGTTCCGATAACCGCAGTCTGAGTACCGCTCACACCCTCGTATTCGGGATAAGTAACGGTAACGATTTCACTTTCATCTGCAGGGAAGGAGTAGTCTGCATTTCTTGCCGCAGAGTAATCGACGAACTTGTAAGCCGAGGATACAAAGCCCTTGAAGTTATATCCGTTATCAACAAACTTAACGTCTTTATAATTGATTTCAATTGCTTCGTCAACGTTTGCAAGAAGCTCAACAATAGAGCCTTCCTTGATAGCTGCGTTAGCTTCCTTAACGCTTTCAAATGCTACTTCGTCAACGCTTATTACGGGGTTGAAAGGAGCGGCATTGTTATCGGGCGCGGACAGGAAGAGAGGATTATCAACTATGCTGGAAGCGGGCTTGCCATCCTGACCGATAAGACTGCCGAGAGCTTCGCCGTCTGCTCTTGTTATCGGCATAAACACGATGTTATCGTAGCAGATAGAGCTTGCTTTACTTGCAGAGTTCTTGATACGAAGGCCCTCAATGTATCCTTGGTCAATGTAATCCTTAGGGATTGCGCCATTGAAGTAGTCTTGTGCGCGGACAAAGTTAATAGAGTCAAGGAGAATACCGTCAACGTAAATGCTGAGCGTGCTCTGTGTAAGGTCAACAACCTGAATGGGAACAGTCTTACCTGCAACTTCTTCAAGTGTGCCTCCGTTATCAACGTATGCGGGAACGGATATAGTTTTTTCTTCACCGATAACGACGTTGACAACAACCGTAATTCTGGTCCAATCGCCCTTTGCGGTGGAAATCTTCTTGATCTTTCCGTTAAACTTTATATAATCTTCGGTAAAATCGAAAGTTTGCTTAGTACTGGACTTAAGCTCGTAGCCGAGAAAATCACCGTTTTCGCCAAACCGAGGAAGGTTTGCTCTGCCCTCCACGGTAACATTAGAGTTTGCGAAGCATCCGTCGTCTGTAGAAACGTCAAATTCCCAAACGTAAGTGCCGAGATTTTCATAGTTCCAGCTATCGTTGTCGTTACCGTCAACGGTATGATAATATTGTGATACTGCCGCCTCTCCTGTGAAGGAATGCTTGACGTAACCGAGAGTTTTGTCAATAGTTCCGTTGCCGGCAACCCAAGTAACGTTTGCAAAAGGAGTAGACTCGACGCCGGTGTTAAAGTATGCTCCAAGAGCTTCATACGCCTTGGCTTCAGCGAGATAATCGTTAGCGTTGCTGAAGTAAGCAGCCGTGAAGGTGCGAGCAGCGCCGTCAATTACGCGAGTTATTTTACAGCTTCTTGCAGCGGGCGCATAAGTGGAGTCACTGTATTTGTTAGTTACACCGGTGTATTTGAGGTTGGTCATTGCTTTATCAAACAAAATTCCATCCATATATCCACCTACCCACCGGCCCGTGAGCTCACCCTCTGAATCCTCAAGAGGAAGATAATAGTGGGATCCGTACGACGTTAGATGGTAGCCAAGGCTCCAGGTTCCGCCGAGAATCTTATAGTTACAACCCCACATAAAGAACGGAGCGCCTATGTTTTTGCCTGTGCTTGAAACAAAGTCACAATCCGTGAAAAGGAGCTGGTGATTGTTGATATTCGTTGTGGTTATATCTGCCGCATCTGCTATTGCGGCAACACCGCAGTAGTCGGCAGCTATAGTACAGTTGTCAAACTTAGCATCAAGCTTACCGTCTACCTCCATAAAGGTGGGGTATTTCCTGTTTCCGAAAGTATCGAAATTGCTGAAGAATCTCGAATTCTTAGCAACGATAGTCATAGTCGGGGTGTCAATCGAAATATCCTTCGCCGCGGTATCATTCCAAGTATAGTCCGCATTCTTGCTGCTTATCGCCTTCGTGCCCGTGCCCTCAGCGCCTACAACGTGGAAAATCTGACCGTAGCGCGCTTCAATTTCCGTTTCCGTGATAGTTACGTTATTACCGTCACCCATATAAATAATCCACGAATATCCCTTAGGAGCTGTAGCTGTGGGTACTCTTCCAAGAAGAGGAACGACAATCTTTGCCTTTGAAATATTAAGAGCTGCCGCACCGGAGTATACGTTGAATACTATTCTTCTGCCGTTGTATGCGTTTACGGTAACGAGACCGGAAACGTTAAGAGTCGTTTTGCTTTGCATACTGAAGGCTGAGAGAGTGGCGTCTGTATCTAAACCGTCAGTATCAACCTGTTTGTGATTGATAACTATACCATCGGTAGCGCCGTCTGCGTAAAAGTTAACTACACTGTTTTCATTGGCAGCAGCGGCAACGGTGCGAACTTCATTAAATGCACCCGTTCCCGTAACGGTAAGGCTTCCGCCGTTCGTTACGTAAAACACAGTCCATATATTATTTTCTGCGGTGATAGTTTTTCCGTTAAGGTTAATGCTAGCTTCAATTCCTTTAAGGTTGATAACTGCACCAACCGTTATATCCTTATAAATCGTAATGGTTGCGCCGTTTGCGCCTGCAACAGCAGCTGCAAGAGTTTCATAGCCAACGCCACCAGCCATAATTACGAACTCGCTCGTTGATGTGACGGGAGTTGCGTTGATTTCAAGACCTGCGCACTCATAACCGTTGGGAACGCTGACAGGAAGAGTCCAACCGGTAACGGTTGTTTTCGTGGGGCCTTCTACAATATCAGGGAAGGCTTCCGTCATTTCGGGAATAACAGTTCCCATTGCAACGATCTGAGTCTTGGTTTCATTATTAAAGCTGTAATTTACAGTATAAATCTCACTCGCATCAGCCTCGACAAGCTTATAAAATCCAACACCGCTGTAGTCAACGAGCTTGTGAGTTGAAGAAATTATACCGGGGAAGGTAAATCCGTTAGGATCGAGCTTGTAGGATACGCCGCTCTTGTTTATATAAGAGGTGACGTTTGCAAGAAGCTTAACCGTCGAGCCTTCTTTAATAGCCTCGATAGCTTCGAGTTCATTGGCGTATCCAACTCCGTCAACTACAATAACGCCAGAAGGCTCAGCAGAAGTTCCGGAAAGGTATGATTCGTAAATCGACTCGTCGGAGAAATAACCCGTAGTAAACGTTTTCTCCTCGCCGCCAACCGTGAGAGTAACAGGTTTATCTAACAGTCCCTTAATAATAGAATTGGGATTATAAATAGTAGTATTATTCCAATCGCCCGGGGCGGGTACGGGGTCTTTAACCAAATTGTCCTTGTCGCTGAGAACGTTATCAACGTAACCGCCAAACCATTCGCCGTTACTAAGCTCTTTGTAGCTTGCATGGCCGACTGCAAAAATGGTTCCTCTAATTGCCACGGAGCCGCCTATAAGCTTGAAGTTAGGTCCGAATGCGAAAAGGCTATTCATCGTGGTTTTCCCAGCTTCTCTAAAATGGCAATTATAAAACGTGAGCTGTGAGGTATGTGCGTGAGTCTTTATTTTGCCTTGGTCTTTTAACATAGCCTTGATAGCTCGGGAAAATCCGTAAAATTCACAGTTCGTAAAATCGCCCTTCGTAGCGCCGGTCAATTCCATAAGGCATCCCTCGAAGGTTGTTGTGTAGTTCGTATCTGTTGTTGATATAAACACAGAGTTTGTGGCAGTGATATACTCTGCAGTGTTTACGGTTGTTGCGCCGATTTCTACCAAACCGTCGGTGTTGTCAGTGGTAGTGCCTTTGTTGGTTTCAGAGTATATAATCTTTGAATAGATACCCTCAAGCTTTGAATTGTTGATGCTTATTTTGGAATATCCAGAATATATAACTTTTCCCTGAGGAGCTCCTGTAACCGTCGGAGTAGCGTAGAGAATATACGCATCGTTGATATTAAGCTTTACGGAATTTTTGCTTGTATCGTAAACATAAAAAATAGTTCTCGAACTACCTGCGGCGGTAGTATTTACAACCATCTTACCCGAAACGTTAAGCGTTGAGCCGGTTGTGAAGTAGAAAGTGTAAACGTTTGCCTTCGTCGAGCTATTATTGATGGTGATACCCTTGCCCGTTGCATTAACCGTAACGTCGGTACCTGTATTTTGAGCTCGGATAAACGTTTGACCACTGTTATTAAGCGTACCTTCGCCTTCAACCGTAAGCTTCGCGCTCGTTTTTACGGTAAACCACGGGGTTCCGTCTTTAACGGTAACGGTTTTTCCGTTAAGGTTTATTTTTACGTTTGTGTTTGCGCCTGAAAGGGTTAAGCCCGTATCAAGCGTCCAGTCCTCGTTAAGATAAATAGTGTGAGTGTTATTAGCGGCCGCAAGCGCACCGTCTTCGCCCTCCCACGTGTCGTAGCCTTGGCCGTTAACAACGAATTTACCCTTAGCGCCGGTATAATTCGCGGAAATGGCAAGTGCAAGCACTCCGACGAGAAGGCAAAGTGCCGCCACAGCTACTAAGATTTTGCTAAATCTTTTCATTTTCTCGAGTTCCTTTCAAAAATTATATATTTAAATTTAAAAAATGAAATCTAATTTGATATTTGAATAAGGGAATAACGATTTTTTGAGATTAGACTTAGAGTTAATTTACAGTCTTTAAGACTGAATCCCAAGCTTTAAAGTTATACTAAAGCTTTCTTTTAATTTCTTTTAATTATATTCGGAGCCTTTAAATTATATTTAAAGCCATTTGTTTTTTAGTCTTTGCCGCAAGCGGCGAGGAGCTTTTCCCCACCGCTTGCGGTTGCAATAGTCGTTGGTTAGTTTATTCACCTACGAGGACTCTGCCGTACTCCTGAGAAGCAAGAGAGAACGCGTAGAGTGAAAGTGATGCTTCAAGGAACGAAGAATACTCGCGAGCGATATCTTCGTTTTTAAGCTTGATAGCTTCGTTTTCTATTGCGATAGCTTCGTTTTCTGCCGCAAGGGCTTCGTATTTATCCTTAAGCGGCGCGTTTTCGGGCTTCGCTGCTTCCGCGCGAGCTAATTCCGCTCTCATTGCCGCGTCAAGCGCAATAGCGTCAGCTTCTATAGCCTTTGCCTTAGCTTCATTTACGGTCTTGGTGATATAGTCAATATAAGCCGCAAGACTGTAAGAGCCGCGAACAACTTTTCCTTCGGGAGAATAAAGCTCTACGTTGATAACACCCGTTGCATTGTATACGTTCATATCAACCGTAGCCGCATAAGCCTCGCTCATCGGTCCCCAAGCTCCTGTAACAACGTCGGGAGCAACGTAATCTTTGCCGTTATAAGCAAGGTGAGAAGCAATGTAGCTAAGGCTCTTCGTACCGTCGTAGTTTTCGTGATAAATCACGGCAAACAGTCCGCGGTTGCCCTCAGGCCAGCTGTAAATTTTTCCGTCGGTGGTTTCGGGCTTAACAAGTGAGTTAAGCACCTCCGTTTTGTATTTGAATACGAATCTCGGCTGATATGCGCCGAAGACAAACGATACGCCTTCCATATACGCGCCAAGCTCCGACGTGTCAACGTCAAGCTCTTTTTCGGTAAACTCTATAGAATCAAGGTCTACGAGTAAGGAAGAGTAGGTTGCAAGCAACGCCTCATATTTGGATGCTCCGACTGAGGTTCCCTTTGCAAGCTTATAGCTCTCGTTTGCGTATCTTACCATATTCATAACAAGCTTCGCAAGAATCTTGTCATTTTCGGAAAGATCGTCAAATTCCTCGACGTCCTTCATAATATCATTCATTGCCGTTTCCGCATAGGTGGGAACTCCGCAATAAACAGTATCAACAAGAAGCTCGCCGTTAAGATCGAATGCAATCTTATATTCAGGCTCGCTTGCGTCTGCCGCACCGGGATATGCGCTGTAAGAGTTGTATTTCTCTCCGCCGATTACCGTTTCGCCCGTTTCAAGAAGCTCGTACCACTTGCCGTCTATAAGCTTGTAGCGAGGGTCTCTGCTGTGGTCAAGGCCGTCGTCTACTTCGCGGTAAATTCCGTAAAGCTCAACGCCCTCAGGCGCGTCTTCGGGAAGGTAAAGATTAAGTTTAAAGTAGGTGTAAGCCACAAGGTCAAGCTTGAGGCACTTTATGGAAGCCTCGGGAGCTTTCCATTTAGGATATACGTTAACCGAGCCTGAGGTAAGCTCATAGTCGTCTGAGATATCCCAATTGTCAAACGATACGAAATACCAAGTGTTTTCTTCGTAAAGTCCAACCTTCTCATTTGCTTCTTCCCAAGTGAACTGCTCCGCAGGCTTTCCAAAAGGCGCGTTGTAGTTCGGTTCAGCAATTGGGTTTCCGTCTGCTCCTATCCAGGATACGATAGCCATAACTTCTGGTACGTTGACGTAAGTTTTTACGTCACTCGCATTTGCGGGAACCGCGATACAGCCCGCCTCAAAGACGAGTCCCGACTTAGAAACAGTCTCAACGTCTTCGGTGAAGCTACAGTCCTTACCGATTGAGATAAGCTCTCCGCCGTACACCACTTCGTCTTCAACGGTTTCATAAGAAGCGGCAAGCGGTGCGCCAATATAGCACTGCTCGAAGTATACGCTTCTGTTTTTGCCAGGCGCGTTAACAAGAGATACGGGAGCTTTGAAGCTCGAATCCTTGAAGCTTGCAGCAAGCGTTGCGCGCTCATCGGGGAAAGAGTTGATAAGAGTTGTAAGTCCTTCATAGTCAAAGCCTTGCGCGTTTACTATAAGAGGAAGAGTTGTCGTTATCAAGGCGCCAGAAGAAGCTCTGCTCGAAAGAGCAACGTTTGACGCGTTTAATACAAGCTTCTTCGAATATTCGTAAACGTCTTCGCCCGTCGCAGGATCGTGAACGTAAGTGTCGCAGTAGTTTACAAGGCCATGAGCTTTCACGTCAACGTCAGAAAGGCTGATTTCAACGTCCCCCGAACTGCGTCTGTCGTACTCTGCGTTGAAGAGCACCTTAGCATCAGAAGCTTCAATTGCCGCGCCCTCGCGCGAAGAATAAATGTTGAGCTTTGTTCCGGGAAGAAGGTTAAAGAGGTTGTGTTCTTCTCCGATAACGGCAGTAAGGCTGCATCCGTTAAGGTCTATTTCAAGATTTCCCTTGATGGATACGGCGCTCGCTACAACGTCTTGCCAGAGAACGATTTTAACGTCGCCCGCCGCAAGAGCTTCCGATATGCCACCGCCAAGCGCGCTGTCCTTTATATATTTACTCGTATCGTTTACAGTAATTTCGTAACAGTAAGTTTCTGTCTTATAGTCGGGTGAAACGTTTATTAAAAATTCACTGTTTGAGTAGAAGCCGTTTGCAGTTGCACTACCACTCTTATCCACCCATGAGTTTATAGACCAGAGCTTTCCGTTGTAAGCCGCCTCTTCTCCCTCTTTGGTGAGATCTCCGACGTAGTAAAGAGTTCCTTCAGCAACGGAGTCAACCGTACCGGAAAGACCGAACCTTTCGTCGTAATAATAAACTTTGTAAACTTCACCGAAGCCCGCAGGAGTTACAAGGTAGCCGCCAAATGCACCGGTATAGTCAACAAGCTTGTGAGTTTTTGAAACAACACCGGGGAAGCTAAACTCGCCGGGAAGAATCTTGAAGCTTACGTTTTCAACGCCAAGTCTTGCGATTATCGCGTCAACGTCAAAGATATCTTTCATATCGCGGTTGAATTCAACCACCGAGCCGTCTTGGATAGCCGCCATAGCTTCCGCATCGGTTGCGTACCCAACTCCGTCAACAACAATGCCGCCAGAAGGCTCAGCAGAAGGTCCGGATTTGTATGATTCGTAAATCGACTCGTCGGAGAAATAACCCGTAGTAAACGTTTTCTCCTCGCCGCCAACCGTGAGAGTAACAGATGGATTTAACGCTCCCGTAATACTAGAACCAGGCTTATAAATAGTAGTATTAACCCAATCGCCCGGGGTGGGTGCGGAGTCTTTATCAACCGCCAAATCGTGATTTTCGCTGAGAACGTTATCAACGTAACCGCCAAACCATTCGCCGTTATCAAGCTCTTTGTAACTTGCATGGCCGACTGCAAAAACGGATCCTCTAATTGCCACGGAGCCGCCTATAAGCTTGAAGTTAGGTCCGAATGCGAAAAGGACATTCATTAGGTTTTTCCCAGCTTCTCTAAAATGGCAATTATTAAACGTGAGCTGTGAGGTATGTGCGTGAGTCGCTGTTTTGCCATATAACGTAGCCTTGATAGCTTGGTAAAATCCGTAAAATTCACAGTTCGTAAAATCGCCCTTCGTAGCGCCGGTCAATTCCATAAGGCATCCCGCGAAGCTTGTGTCGTAGTTCGTATCTTTTGTTGATATAAACACAGAGTTTGTGGCAGTGATATGCTCTGCAGTGTTTACGGTTGTTGCGCCGATTTCTACCCTACCATCACCGTCGGCGGTAGAGTCTTTGGTGACGGAATATATAATATTTGAATAGATACCCTCAAGCCTCGAGTTGTTGATTTTTATATTGGAATATCCAGAATATATAACTCTTCCCTGAGGAGCTCCTGTAACCTCCGGAGTCGCGTAGAGAATATACGCATCGTTGATATTAAGCTTTACGGAATTTTTGTTTTTATCGTAAACATAAAAAATAGTTCTCGAACTTCCGGAGTCCTGCACAACGGTAGTATTTACAACCATCTTACCCGAAACGTTAAGCGTTGAGCCGGTTGTGAAGAAGAAAGTGTAAACGTTGGCCTTCGTCGAGCTATTATTGATGGTGATACCCTTGCCCGTTGCATTAACCGTAACGTTGGTACCTGTATTTTGAGCTCGGATAAACGTTTGACCACTGTTATTAAGTGTACCTTCGCCTTCAACCGTAAGCTTCGCGCTCCTTGTTACGGTAAACCACGGGGTTCCGTCTTTAACGGTAACGGTTTTTCCGTTAAGGTTTATTTTTACGTTTGTGGTTGCGCTTGAAAGGGTTAAGCCCGTATCAAGCGTCCAGTCCTCGTTAAGATAAATAGTGTAAGGCTTGCTGGGATCTTCTGCATTTGCAGACGCTGCAACAGCCTCATCCCACGTTTCATAGCCAACTCCGGCAACGACGAACTTACCGTCTGACCCGTCGTCGCTTGCAAACACCGCAAGCGCCAGAGCAGCAACGAGAAGCGTCGTCGCGAGTATGACTATTAGAATTTTGCTGGATCTCTTCATAATCGGCTTCCTTTCGTGAAATTCACGCAAAATGGCAAAAAATATTTTTGTACTAATATTATATCACGAAAAACGTTAAAAGTCTATAGGCATTTTACCATTTTTATTTATAGACTGTTGTGCAATTTCGCCAAATATTTGCCAAAACGCACGAAAACAATAAATTTTACTCCGTATTTTGCACAAATCTATTTTTACACGCAAAATCCTCCGCTATCACCTTTGCCGTTACACTCACACCTGCTCCCCTCCGCCAATCCCGCTGTTACCGTCTGCTCCGCCTTCCCATCTCTTTCTCCGTCGTCTCTTTTTGCCCCACCGTTCTCGAGCCTACGCCCCGGTTTGTTTTCACCCCACAAGCGCACAATTTTTGAATCTTTCTGTTCCGTTTTGCTTTTTCATAATCGTCACAAACGTACTCAAAAAAGCTTTCAAACCACAAAAAAACCAAAAACAAGGCGCACAGCGCAAAGAGCACAAGCCCAACAAACAGCGCCAAGCCTCAACAAAAAAAGCAGCCTTTCTTCCTTTAACAAGCTACCGTGTCAAAACAACATGTATCTTTAGCACGGTTTTGGCAACGTTAAGGCAGCACAAGGCACACCCCGTGTAAAAAATACGAAAAATCTCATCGTTTTCTCTTCAGGAATACACAAAGAACTTCCACAATGTATTTCAAGTGCGTTTTTGACAACATTTATTTACATTTTATAGCAAAAAAAGAGGGCGTTTTTTAACACGCCCTCACTTGTTTGCTCGGTATAGTTGCTCGTTGCACTTGCCTTGTATGCGTGCTCGTTATACCCGCCCATTATTCTTTCTCATTATGGTTGGGAGCACACTCCCGAAAGATGTTCGTCGCGCGAATATTCCTTGCCTAAAAATCTCCCGTTTTGGTATTCAATTACGGAATACGATGCGTTTGTCGGAAAAGGCACGGCGGCTGCCCACTCATTTTTCGGAATGCTCAACATTTTACACCAAAAAGCTCTTATTGCCGCTGCGTGAAAAACCGCAGCCACAGTTTCTCCGTCGTGCTTTTCTGCAATTTCACAGATAGCTTCATACACCCTGTCCGCCGCATCTCCAACGTTTTCTCCGCCAGGTAAAGTAAAGCATCCAAAATTTTCGCGCCAACCTTTTATAAATCTCTCATCAAGCAAAAGATCCTCAACCCTAGCTCCTTCCCAGTCACCAACGTGCACCTCGCGAAGCTTGGCGCAAGGCGAAACCTCAAGTCCGCGCATTTTCGCATGCGGCTCCGCCGTGTGCACAGCTCTTATCAAATCACTTGAATAAACAGCCGAAAAAGGAACTGAGGAAAGTTTTTTGGCGGTCTCTTGCGCTTGAGAATATCCGCGAGCAGACAAATCAAGGTCAGTATGTCCAAGGTAAACGCGCAACGCGTTACCTATACTTTCTCCGTGTCGTATTAAATAAATCGTGGTCATTTCGTGCTCCGTTTTATATTTCTTAACAATTTTACCACATATCAAAGCAAATGTCAAACGAAATATTCCAAAAAACGCGCTTGCTACATTTACCATATTTTTCCATTTAACTCCGATTAAAAAGCGTGCAAACAAGATAAATAAAACATACTTCAAAATCACGTGAAACAAAAAACGCAATGAAAGCCACGATTAAAAAACCACAAACGTAAATCGCAGCCAAAAGTTATCGCAAAAAAATCACAAAATGCTAATTTTATAAAAATTCACGTATTTTACCCAAAACACTCACAAAAACCAATAAAAAATCAGCAAAAAACGCGCAAAGCCTCAAAAATTAACTCAAAAACAAGTTGATTTTTTGAGAAAACGCCAAACCTCTTGAAAAACTTAGATTTTCCAATAAAAAAAACACGGAGCTGAAATAGCCGCCTTGCCAATGAAATAAAAATTAAAAAACAAAGCAAAATCTGCACAAATACAACTTAAAGCTTCAAGAAATTCGTCAAAAAGATCCAAAATATATTTTTTGAGAATGCAGCCAACACCAAGCTTTAATATAAAAAGCGTTTTTCCGCATTTTAGCCTCAAAATCGCATTTTAAACACACTTTAACACAGTAATACTCAAAAAGCACACAGTAAAGCCATAATTTTAAAAATCGGCGTGCTTGCACCATGGCAAAACAACACGCAGGCGCCAAATCAGCAAGAATGTTTCACGTGAAACAATTACAGCGATTCCTAATATTCACAACAAAATCCCGCCCTTTATTTTTTTAATCTTATTCCGAACTTTTTTAATTTTCCATTTTCATGATATATATTTACTCTTCGTCAAGCATTTTGCTGTAGCGATTTAGATATCAAGACATATTAGCCAACATATTGACATTTACTAGCACAAATGTTATAATTGTATTGATGAAAACCACAAAAATGTTTCACGTGAAACAATAAAAACGCGTTTTTCGCTAATTTTAGCAAAAAAAGAGGTCAAAATGGCAAAAATAGTATCTTTTTCTAACCAAAAGGGCGGCGTTGGCAAGACAACCTCTTGCGTTAACATATCCGCCCAAATAGCCAACAAAGGTAAAAAAGTCCTTATGTTAGATATGGATCCTCAAGGCAACGCTACAAGCGGTCTCGGTATACCAAAATCTAAGGTTGGTAAAACAATTTATGATGTTATTATCGGAAAGTCGTCAATTAAGGACACAATTATCAAGACAAAGTTTAAAAATTTGTCCGTAGTTCCTTCAAACATTAACCTTGCCGGTGCTGAGCTTGAGCTTAACGAGTTGGATGATATAACCGATTATTTAAAAACAGAGCTCGAAACTGTAAAAACGGATTACGATTACATATTTATCGACTGTCCTCCTTCTCTCGGTATTCTCACCGTTAAAGCGCTTTCCGCATCCGACGGAGTCGTTATACCTATGCAATGTGAATTTTATTCACTCGAGGGCATGTCACAACTTCAAAATACCATAAAAAAGATTAGACAACTCTATAATCCTGAGCTCAGAATCGTAGGAATACTTCTGACTATGTATAACGGAAGACTCACTTTGACAAGCCAAGTTGTTGCAGAGCTCAAAAAATACTACGCAGACAAGCTTTTCAAGGTTCCAATCTCAAGAACTGTCAGAATTTCAGAAGCCCCCGGATATGGAGAGCCTATTTGCTACCACGACCCTTACGGAAAGGGCGCTCTAGAGTATGCAAACGTTGCAAAAGAGCTTATGTTACGAATATAAATTTCCTTTGAACGAAAAAAAGTTTTTTGACATCTGATTTAGGAAAATTGCTAAAACCAATTATCAAAATCGTTATTTAGAGAACAAAATTTTGGAACTAGTTTTATAAAGTTTTCAAATACAATACATCATTTTAAATACAATACATCTTTTTTAATAAACAAAAATCAATAAAAACCGTTTTTTGACCGTGGTTAATTTTTCTCTAAATCCCCCTTTTAACGACAGAAAAAAGCAAATCACCGACTTATCTTCGCTAAAAATGTGCAAAACTCAGTGTTTTCAACAAAAACAAATGTGATTTCGGTTAAAAACAAGCTCTTTCAGACAGGTTTTGGAAAAAATATTCACCTATTTTAATTTTCCCATTTTTTACCAACTGTGTTCTTCTGTTTTTTGTATTTGTTTTTAATTTAATATAATGCATTCTATATTTTAATTTCATTTTCTATACCGCTGCAACAGCAAATAAAAGGAGAATAATATGCCTAAAAAGAAAAATAGCGGCCTTGGCAGAGGCCTTGACGCAATTTTCCTCGAAAATTCTATTGACGAGGACAAAATAGTTAAAGAAAATCAAATAAGTGTACTGAAGCTCTCTCTTGTAGACCCAAAAGGAGATCAGCCAAGAAAGAATTTTGACAAGCAAGCCCTCGAAGAGCTTGCTGCGTCCATAAAAGAAAACGGACTTTTGCAACCGATAATTGTCAGAGAATACGGCGAAGGTAGATACCAGATAATTGCAGGTGAGCGTCGTTTTAGAGCCTCAAAGCTTGCAGAACTTTCTGAAATACCTGCAGTGATTATGAATAAAAATGATAGACAAGCCGCAGAAATTGCGCTTATCGAAAACATCCAACGTGAAAATTTAAATCCCATTGAAGAAGCCATGGGATTCAGAGCCCTTCAAGAAGACTACGGTCTGACTCAAGAGGAGCTTTCCGAGAGAATCGGAAAGAGTCGCAGCGCGATAGCAAACGCAATTCGTCTTCTCGATCTTCCCGAAGAAATCCTTTCGCGTCTTGCAGAAGGAAAGCTTTCCGCAGGGCACGGAAGAACTCTTCTCGCGGTCAGAAACACAGATATAATGATTGAGCTTGCAGAAAGAGTTATCAAAGAAGACCTCTCTGTAAGGCGCCTTGAAGAAGAGGTTAAGAAGGCCAACAGAAATAAAAAGGCTGCGCCCGAAGACGACGAAGAAGTGCGCACCGTAATCAACTACTTCAGAGAAATGGAAATCCGAGTACAGAGCCATCTTGGCCGTCAGGTTAAAATTTCCGAAAAAGGAAGAAAGAAAACGATAACACTTTTTTATGAGGACAACGAAGACCTTGACGAGCTTTTGAAAACCATCTGTGGCGACGACTTTCTTGACGAGTATTGATAAGGAGTCTTTTTATGTCTTTTTTTGAAAAACTTGAGGTTTGGAAAGAAGAATACCTTTTACTCAAGTACATATTTTTAAATTTTGAGGATTACAAAAACCTGGGGTTTAATTTTCCGATAGGTTTAATTTTACTCTTTTCCATCATTGCTTTTCCTATCGCCGTTTTCTTCATAACCAGAAAGAAAAACACGGTTACATTCGTTGTAAAACAGCTTTTAAGGCACGAGGCTTTAAATGAAGAAAGCGCAAAAACCTTATCCGAGCTTCGTCTTTCAAAAATCAAAAGCTTACGCAAAATGCTTTTCTCAGTCGGCCAACTTTCTTCTATGATAAAAACAGTCGGATACAAAAAGCCGAGCTATGAAGAGTACGTCAAAGCAAAAAAAGAGAAAACGAAAGTTGAAAATCCTAATTTAGATGAAATCAAAATATTTATTTCAGAAGATGGTAAAGAAAAGGCGCAAACGATCGCAGAATCCGAGATAACTCCCTTTTGGAAACCTATTCTCATTTCCTTTGTAGGTATAATTATAATAACAATTCTCTTTATATGTATGCCGGAGATTCTTAATTTTTTAAACAATTCTCTTTAAATAAAAAAGTAGCTCAAGATACACTCTTGAGCTACTTTTTTATTTTCTTTTTAAAACCTTTAAATTACGTTTCATAGTATCGTTTCTATTTGTTTGTGATTTGTTTTTTATAAGATGCTACGCTTAAAGCAACAGGCAAGCCCCCGTGTTGAAAAAAACAAGTTTTAAAGTTTGTTTTTTGTAAATAATTGTTTACTTCTTTAAACCCTTTAAAACCGCATCCAACGAGCTTTAGCATCGACTCAAGCCGTGTCCAACGCAACAAAAACTCTTTGTTTTCTTCGTTTTCATATCCCAATTGAAGCTTTTTTTCGCAAGTTTTTAAAGAGAAGATTTCCTTTTCGGAAGACACTTCAAAAAATACAATATCAATATCGAAATCCTCATATTTCTTTATATCTTCAAAAACCCTCGAAAAAAATCTTTTTTCTAAATTTTCTCGAACATCTTTTTCTCTTGAAAACGACTGTATATCAATACCGACATCTTCTTCGCTTAATACTACCGCAACCAAATCTTTGTCGTGAGATATTGAAAACGAACACTCCCCGTTCTCGAAATAAGGTTTTCCTTCTTCAGTATATGATATTTGGGGAAGTTTTTTGCACTTTTTTTCTTCATACATTCTTGTAAGAAGAAGTCGCGAAAAAAAACTCAGACTCCGCACCTTTTCGTTTCTTGTTTTTTCAAGTCTTTCTTTTTCCTTCTTGGAAAAAAAAGCTTCAAGGCTCGGGCAATGCCCGATCCCTTTTGTGTCAAGTATTCCTACTGTAATCATACGTCCATAAGAACGGGCAAAATCATAGGCTTTCGTTTTGTTTCTTTATAAATATATTTTGCCAGCTCATCCCTTATGTTGTTTTTAATCTGCGCGTAATCTATTTGTCTTGCCTTAAGCGATCTTTCAAGCGCTGTCTCCGCCGCCATTCTCGCGCCCTCAACCAAAGGCTCAGATTCTTTTACGTAAACGAAACCGCGCGAAACTATGTCGGGTCCTGACACAATATATCGAGAATGAAAATCAACAGTTGCAACGACAACAACAAGACCGTCTTCCGCAAGGTGACGTCTGTCACGCAAAACGACGCTTCCTATATCTCCGACACCAGATCCGTCAACAAGAACCTTGCCCGACGGAACTATTCCGGCAAAGGATGCGCTTTTTTTATCAAGCTCAAGAATTTTTCCTATATCGGATATAAAAATATTTTGCGAGGGAATGCCCATGAATTCAGCTATTTCCTTATTTGCGTAAAGATGCCTCGCTTCGCCGTGTATCGGCATAAAATATTTAGGCTTGAGAAGTGACATCATAAGCTTTATTTCCTCGCGGCACGCGTGTCCTGAAACGTGAACCTCCTCAACGGAGTCATTAACAACCTTCACACCGTTTTTAACGAGGGCATTTATTATCTTTCCAACAAATTTTTCATTACCCGGAATAGCACTCGAGCTAAGCACCACAACGTCGCCTGATGTGAGCTTCACTCTGTCATGCTCGGAGAATGCCATTCTGTAAAGAGCTGACATAGGCTCACCTTGGCTTCCGGTTGTTATAATACAAATCTCCTCAGGCTTAAATCTTTTAATTTCATAAAGATCAATAAGAACTCCGTCGGGAAGATCCATATATCCAAGCTCTGCCGCAGCTCCTATTACGTTTACCATGCTTCTTCCCGTAACGGCAACGCGTCTGCCGTGACGAGCGCTTGCATCTATTATCTGTTGAACTCTGTGAACGTTAGAGGAAAACGTTGCTATAACAAGTCTTTTATCCTCGTATTGACTAAAAATTCTTTCAAGAGAGCTTCCCACGGTTCTTTCGGAAAGTGTATATCCCGATCTTTCTGCGTTTGTTGATTCACAAAGCAAAAGCTCAACTCCTGCCTTGCCTATCTCTCCTATTCTTGTAAGGTCTATCATTTGACCGTCTATCGGAGAAACGTCAATTTTGAAGTCACCTGTGTGAAAAACAGTACCAACCGGAGTCTTTATTGAAATAGCGCACGCATCCGCAATAGAGTGATTTACGTGTATGAATTCAGCTTTAAAAACTCCGAGATTTATAACGTCGCCCGCTTCAACCGTATAAAGATCGGGCTCGTATCCCGGTGAATTTTCGAGAAGCTTTCCTTCTATTATACCAAGAGAAAGGCGAGTTCCGTAAATTGGCACGTTAATCTCCGATAAAACATAAGGTATGGCTCCTATATGGTCTTCGTGACCGTGTGTTATAAGTATTCCTCTTATCTTATCCGCATTTTTAACAAGATAAGAAATATCGGGTATGACGAGATCTATACCAAGCATATCCTCGTCTGGAAATCCCATGCCCGAATCTATTACAATTATATCGTTTTCGTATTCAAGAACCGTCATGTTTTTTCCGATTTCCTGAAGTCCGCCAAGCGATATAACTTTAAGCTTCGACTTTTGTGAAGCTTTATTGTTTTCTTTCTTCATTATTTTCCTTTCTATAGACGAAGTAACAAAAAACACTTTTAAAAAAACGCAACAGTTAAAACAAAGGATAAGATAAAACCCGCAAAAAAAGCAAATAAAGTCTTACATTTCAACAGTCTCAACCGTCTTTTGGGAGTTCCGAAATTTTCTTCTATTATGCGTTTTGCTTCCGCAACCATAGTAGTGTGTGAAATTTTAAGTGTTTTTTCTTCACCTTTTATAACAAAATAAGCCTCTTCGAAAATTTCACCGCCAACATTTTTTATAAATATAACCTTTTTCTGATAACCCCTCACGCGCTTTTCCTAAAACCTTTTCTTTTTTTAGGAAATTATAATCATATTTCAAAAAAATATTCAAGCACATGGCTTGAAAGCCGGAAGCTTTTTGCAAGCTTTCGGCTTTATGTAAACTATTGTTTTCTGTTTTTTATTTTCTTCCAAAAAGTCTTCCGAAGAATCCCGATTTTTTCTTTTCCGAAAAATTCTCTTCTTTAACAGGAACTTCCTCTATTACAGGCTCAGCGGTGTTTTCTTTTTCTCCTGCGTTTTCTTCAACAGGTGCGGAAACGGTAACAAACTCTTCTTTTACTTCATGAGCTTTCACTTCCTTTGCCACACTCTCTTCTATCTCAATCTTCTTTTCGCGGCTTATTCTTCTTTTTTTAGTCTTTTCAGGAAGAACAACCTCAAAACTTTCGTCAAGAAGGTCGTCAATAGAAATTCCAAAAAGCAATTTCATTTCAAGAATCTTCGGAACTTCAGGGTAAGACTGTCCCGATTCCCATTTATAAACCGCCTGACGAGAAACACCTACCGCAGCCGCGAACTCATCCTGAGTAAGACCTTTAAGTTTTCTGAGTTTAACGATTTTTTCATTGAATTTCATCTTAAAAAATCCTCACATTTATTTATTTTTTTCCAACAAATCTTCGTATTCTTCCTGCCTGTCGTTATACTTAAGGTAGGTAGACGTGTCAATTCTCCATCCGTTTTCTTCTTCTATAAGACCGATAACCATTTCTCTTGTCTGTACGTGTTCTTCATCGCGCGTTACTTTTGCCTGAAGCTTAACGTAAACAACATCTCCATCCGAATGGGTTACAGTAAGAGTATCATAAAGATATTCAACTTTATCGGGAAGCATATTTTCAAATCTTGAATAAACCATTATACAAATAGGAACTGTTTGAAACTCGTCTTCGTATTTTTGATAATAACGGGCATAGAATTGAATTTCCTCACCGTCTTTTATTGAAGAAAAAGAGGTTGAAAATATATCTCTACAATAATCTTTAGAAAAAACCTCTTCTGTTTTTTTCTTTAATTCGTCTACTGTGTAAAAACCAAGCTCCGAAAGAGCGATTATATCCGCTTCGCAATAAAGTGACGACGAAATAGAAGAAGTATATGGAATTCCTTTTCCCCAATATATATCATTGAGGAAAAGAGATTTCTCCACAAGAACTTCCGCCACAGCTTTTACTTCCGCTTCGTCATATTCACGGTCACAAGAACTTAAGCTCAAACTAAGCGAAAAAATCAAAGAAAAAGCAATAAACAACGTCAATATTCGCTTCATCAGAAAGATTCTCCGTCGGAATCCAGTGTTTCCCTTTCAACTTCCTTTTTGTTTTCAGAGTGACGGCTTTCTTCATCTTCTATTTCCTTGGTTATTTTTTCGATATCTTCATTTTTTTCAAGACGGGTTATATTTTTTATATAAGAGCCCTCGTCCATTCTCATTATTATAACACCGGTTGCGCTTCTTGAATATACGTTTATACCTGAAACGGAGGTTCTTATTATAGTTCCCTCGTTGCTTATAATCATAATATCATCATCATCGTCAACTGTTATAATAGATGCGAGTTTACCTGTCTTATCATTGATATTCTGGCAGCAAACACCGCGTCCGCCACGGTTCTTCATAAGACGGAAATCAGAAAATTCAGTTCTCTTTCCTATACCGTTTTCAGTAATAGTTAGAAGCTTCTTAGTTTCATCAACAACTGCTACACCAACAACGTAATCGTCACCTACAAGAGTAATTCCCTTAACACCGTGTGCAGTTCTTCCCATTGAACGAACGTTGTTCTCATCAAATCTTACGGCATTTCCCTCTCGTGTTGCGAGAATAAGGCTTTCTTTACCTGTGGTATGTCTTACAAAAATAAGCTCATCATCTTCGTCAAGATTTATAGCTATCTTTCCTCCTTTTCTTTGATATTCAAAGTGGGAAAGAAGCGTTCTCTTTATAATACCGCGCTTAGTAACCATAGTAAGATATTCACCCTCAAGGAAATCTGCTATAGAAATTATAGCAGTTACCTTTTCACCCTCGCCAAGCTCTATTATATTGACAAGGTTTGTTCCTTTTGCGGTTTTTGAAGCCTCAGGAATTCTGTAAGCCTTCTTTGCGTATACACGGCCTTTATTTGTGAAGAAGAGAAGGTGTGAATGACTGTTTACAACTATAACGTCTTCAACAAAGTCGTCTTCTTTAGTCTTCATACCTATAACACCCTTACCGCCTCTGTTTTGCGCGGTATAGGTATCAGCTCTCTGACGCTTAATATAACCTGTATGGCTTACCGTTATAACACAGGTATGTCTTTCAATAAGGTCCTCAAGGTCAATTTCCTCAGTAGCTTCAACAAGCTCGCTTCGTCTTGCATCACCAAACTTAGACTTAGCAAAAAGGAGTTCTTCTTTAAGAATATCGTTTATTTTATTCTCGTCTGCGAGAATACCCTCGAGCTCCGTTATTATAACGGCAAGTTTTTCAATTCTGTCTTCAACCTTCTGTCTTTCAAGACCTGAAAGCTTACCGAGAGTCATTTCAACTATAGCCTGAGCCTGAGCTTCTGAAAGTGAAAATCTTTCTACAAGTCTTTCTTTTGCTGCAGGGATAGATTCACTCTTCTTGATGGTTTCAATAACAGCGTCAATATTATCAATAGCTATCTTGTAACCTTCCAGAATATGAATTTCTTTCCTTGCTTTTTCAAGGTCAAATTTAGTTCTGTTTTCAATTACACTCTTCTGGAATTTAATGTATTCGTCAAGAACACCTGCAAGTGAAAGAGTTTTAGGCTCGCCGTTAACTATAACGAGCATATTTATAGAGCAGGTATCCTGAAGCTGAGTATATTTGTAAAGCTGATTAAGAATAACCTCTCCGTTAGCATCACGCTTATATTCAACTACAATTCTCATACCTCCGCGTCCTGATTCGTCACGAAGCGCAGAAAGACCTTCTATTTTCTTTTCTCTGTGAAGAGTTGCAATACTTTCAACTATCTGAGCCTTGTTTACCATATAAGGAATTTCGGTAAAGATAATTCTCTTCTTATCATCTTCAATAGTTGCTCTCGCTCTTACATAAACCTTACCTCTACCAGTTTCATAAGCGTCTTTTATTCCTTTAGAACCGTAAATTATAGCGGCAGTTGGAAAGTCAGGACCTTTTATGTATTCCATAAGCTCTTCTGTAGTACATTCAGGATGGTCTATTCTGTAAATAGTTCCGTCTACAACCTCAGAAAGATTGTGAGGGGGAATATTAGTAGCCATACCAACCGCAATACCAACAGAGCCATTTACAAGAAGATTAGGTATTCTTGACGGCAATACGATAGGCTCGTTTCTCGTGTTATCGAAGTTTCTCGTCATAGGAACAACATTCTTTTCGATATCACTCATCATAAGGTCGGCAATTTTACTCATTCTTGCTTCGGTATAACGGTATGCAGCTGCACCGTCGCCGTCAACGTTACCGAAGTTTCCGTGTCCTTCTACAAGAGGATAACGGAGAGAAAAATTTTGCGCCATTCTTACCATTGACTGATAAACAGCAGAGTCACCGTGAGGATGGTACCTACCAAGAACGTTACCAACTGTAGTCGCAGATTTGCGGAAAGGTTTATCGTACGTAAGGTTGTCCTCATACATAGCGTAGAGTATTCTTCTTTGACCGGGCTTCATACCGTCACGCACATCAGGAAGAGCTCTTGAGGTTATAACACTCATTGCATATTCTATGAATGAGGATTTAACCTCTTTTTCCATATCAACGTCTTCTATTTTCTGAAAAGGATATTCAATTGAATTATTTAAATGCTCCATTTTCTACCCCTTTCTCTTAAATATCAAGATTTTTAACAAATTTTGCATTATATGAAATAAATTCACGTCTGGGTTCAACCATATCACCCATAAGAACAGAGAAGGTTTCGTCGCATTTTATCGCATCGTCTATAGTAACCTTAAGAAGAGTTCTTTTTTCAGGGTCCATAGTAGTTTCCCAAAGCTGTTCAGGGTCCATTTCACCAAGACCTTTATATCTCTCTGCTTCAACACCCTTAACACCAAGCTCTTCAATATACTTATCTCTTTCATCATCAGAGAAAGCATATCTTACCTGTTTACCTTTGTGAACTTTATAAAGAGGGGGTTGAGCAAGATAAATATTTCCATTTTCAATAAGCTGACGCATATGACGGAAGAAGAATGTTAAAAGAAGAATTCTTATGTGAGAACCGTCAACGTCAGCATCCGCCATTATTATAATTTTTCCATAGCGGAGCTTTTCTATATCAAAGTCATCTCCTATACCGCATCCGAGAGCCTGAATAATAGGAATAAGAGAAAGGTTTCCGTAGACCTTATCAAGTCTTGATTTTTCAACATTAAGAACCTTACCACGAAGAGGAAGTATAGCTTGGAATCGGCTATCGCGTCCGTCTTTTGCAGAACCGCCCGCAGAATCTCCCTCTACAAGATAAACTTCTGTTAAATCCTTATTTCTTTCGTTACAATCTGCAAGCTTTCCTGGAAGAGTTGAAACCTCAAGTATGTTTTTCTTTCTTGTTAATTCTCGTGCTTTTCTAGCAGCTTCTCTTGCTCTGTTTGCTGCCATAGCTTTTTCAAGAATTATCTTTCCCGTCTGAGGATTTTCTTCAAAAAATTCAGTAAGCTTACTATAAACAACAGAATCAACAAGAGTTCTTATTTCACTGTTACCAAGCTTTGCTTTAGTCTGGCTTTCAAACTGAGCATCAGTGAGCTTAACAGAAATTATAGCAACAAGACCTTCTCTTACGTCTTCACCTGAAAGTCCCTTATCGTCCCCTTTTATAATTCCTACTTTTCTTGCGTATTCATTAAGAGCACGAGTAAGAGCTGCTTTAAATCCTGTTTCGTGCGTACCACCTTCAATGGTTGCCATATTGTTTGCAAAAGAAACGAGAGTTTCATTATAGCTGTCGTTATACTGCATAGCAATTTCAGCTATAGAATCATTCTTTTCCCCCTTCATATAAATAACGTTGGGGTGAATTGCGCTTCCTCGCTTTTCGTTATTCAAAAATTCAACAAAAGAGATTATACCTCCTTCAAAATGAAGTACCTCTTCTCTTTCTTTTCCCTCTCTCTTATCTGTAAGAATGATTTTAACTCCTGCATTGAGGAATGACTGTTCTCTCATTCTTGTAAGAAGAATATCAAAGTCAAATTCAGTTTCTTCAAAAATAGTAGGATCAGGCTTAAATCTTACGTAAAGACCGCGTTTATCTCCACAATCTCCCTCACATTTGAAAGGACGTGCAACTATACCTCTTTCAAATCTTTCGGTATATTTAAGACCGTCTCTATGGTTTTCTACCTCAACCCACTCAGAAAGAGCGTTAACAACAGAAGCGCCAACACCGTGAAGACCGCCTGCTATTTTATATCCCTCTCCGCCGAATTTTCCACCTGCGTGAAGAACGGTATATACGACTTCAAGAGTAGGGAGTCCGAGTTTTTCATTAAATCCCGAGGGAATACCACGTCCGTTATCCTCTACGGAAACACTGTTATCCTCCCATATAGTAATTTTAATTGACTCACATTCTCCTGCGAGAGCTTCGTCAATGGAGTTATCCACAATTTCATAAACAAGATGGTGTAATCCTCTTATTGAGGTTGTACCTATGTACATACCCGGTCTTTTTCTTACAGCTTCAAGACCTTCAAGAACTTGTATTTGACTGTCGTCATAACCGTTTTCTTTTTTAATTTCTTCCACTTTTAATCTTTCCTTTCTCGCAGTATCAAACTTTGATCTCCGTTAATTCTCTGTTTGAGTCCTACGGAGGATATTCTTGTTAATATAATCTTTTCTTTTTTCTTTGATTTAGTTAATATAAAAGCTCGCGGTAAATCAAAATCACTGTATTCTACGAGTCCTTTTTTCTCTTTTTCACTTATAAACCTTTTAGTTATTTTAGATACCGTTGAAGTGTCGAGGTCAAATATACCTATTATATCACCATCTTTTACACTTTCTCCATTTCCTATATGTAAGTACATAAAAAATCCCTATTTTTCTATTTCGTATTTACCTTGTGTAACCTTTATAACTCTGTCGGCAAAAAATATATTT
>JAZQRU010000012.1:0-36216 GCA_045629745.1 Eubacteriales bacterium | reverse complement strand
CAAACTTAATGCTCTCCTCATAGCCCTCGAAATGATCGTTCATTCTCTGAAGAGCATCTGCTCTGTGAAGAAGAGTATCGCGCTCGAGGGTAAAGGAATTAAGTCTTTCGGTGATTTCTTCCTTTTCAGTCTGGAGATTTTCCGCTTTTTCAGAGGATACAGTGATAATTTCGTCCTTTTCGGCAATCTGCTTTTTAAAGCCTGAGGCATTCTTTTCGCATCTGTCCGCCTCTTCCTTAAGTGTCTTTCCGCGTTCCTCGTAATCGTCGATTTCCTTTTTAATATCAACGGATTTTGTTTCACCGCTTGAAACCGCATTTTCAAGAACGTTTATTCGTATTTTAAGGTCCGTTGCGGCATTTTCTTCTATCGTAATGTCGTTAAGGGCATCTTCAAGAGCCTTATCTGCATTTTCAATTTCAGCTTCAAGCGTTTGCTGCTCGCTAAGATACTCAAGTCTTTCATCCATAAGACGTCTGAGCTCGGCTTCAAGAGAAAGCTTGGTTTCTATATGTCCGTCTTTCGTGCCAGAAAGATTTTTCTGGTTTTCTTCAAGCTCCTCTATTCTCTTTTTGCACTCCTCAATTGATTCAAGAGAGTGAGAGAAGTCCTGCTCGGCAAGTCTTAACGAATTATCAAGAGAGTGCATTCTTGCGTCTACGTCTCTTATTTTCTTCATAAGCTCTTCCGAGGCAAGTCTGTTGCTTTGTGTCTTATAGAAAAGGTCGTTCTGCTGAGCTTCAAGGTCGCTTCTTATCTGGTCGATAATATCAAGCTCGTTCTGAGAGAGCTTATATACCTTTTCCGCTTCTTCTATATCGTCGCGTATTTTCTTCGTATCGTAAAGCCAAAGAGAGACGTCTGCTTTTTTCTTTTCTTCGGCTATAGCCATACCCTGTCTTGCCTTTTCAGCTTCCTTTTCAAGAGGTCCGACGCGTCCCTCTATTTCAAAGAGTATATCCTTTACTCTGTCAAGGTTTTCCTGGGTATGCTTAAGCTTTCTTTCCGCCTCTTCTTTTCTGTGGCGGTATTTGGATATTCCTGCGGCTTCCTCAAATATGGTTCTGCGCTCTTCGCTCTTCTTGGAAACTATCTCGGCAACCTTACCCTGACCTATGATGGAGTATCCCTCTCGGCCAACGCCCGTATTCATAAAGAGCTCGTAAATATCACGAAGACGCTTGGGCTGTCTGTTTATAAGATATTCGCTCTCACCAGTACGGAAGTAACGGCGAGTTACGGTTACCTCGTCGTATTCCGAATCAAGTCTGTTCTCAGTGTCCGTATTATCAAAGGTAACGGAAACCTCAGCAAAGCCCATCTGACGTCTGTCGTCGGTACCGCCGAAGATAACGTCTTCCATCTTCGTACCTCTGAGATTTCGGCTTGAGAGCTCACCGAGAACCCATCGCATAGCATCCGATATATTGGATTTTCCGCTTCCGTTAGGACCGACGATAACAGTCGCGCCGCGCTCGAAGGTAAGAACCGTTTTATTTGGGAACGATTTAAAACCGTGAAGCTCAAGACTTTTTAAGTACATCTTTTTTCCTTTCCACTATTTTAATCAAAAAGTCGTAATCTGAAAGCGTGTCGCTTTCCGAAAATATTACTTCTGCCGAAAACTCGGCGCTTAATCGCTTTTTATTTTTTTGTTTTTGTCCAACCGCCTTTGAAAGCGCGCCCTTTGCGACGCAAATTCTTACGGTTTTGTCTTTTGTTTCGTATTTTGAGAGTTCTTTTGATATTCTTCCGAAGAAGAACTCGTTAATAACAAGCTCGCCTAAAGCGGGGTGATTCGGACCGCCGAAGCAAGAGTCGCGCGAGGTGAGGTTTTCCGAGGAGTGAATTCCTATTCTTATAACTCCGACACCCGCCTCGTAGAATTTTTCAAAAACCGCGGCGCATCTTACGACGGCATCCTCAAGTGAGATAGGCTCGTAAAGCCCTGCCTTTGCCATTTCACAAAGCTCGGTTTCATAAAAAACCACGGTTGGATATATTCTCGCGCCGGTGGCGCCCGATTTTACGATAAATTCCGCACATTCAAGCTCTTTTTGAAGGTCCGAGCCAGGAAGACCTATCATCATTTGTCCGACAAGCTCAAATCCCGCCTCAACTATCATACGGCAGGCTTTTTCTTCTTCTTCAAAGCCGTGGCCTCTTTTCGTAAGCATAAGCACGTCAGGGGATGTGCTCTGAAGTCCGAGCTCAACGGTTTTAACACCGTATTTCTTTAAAATTTCTATGATTTCTAGATTTATGTAATCCGGTCTTGTGGAAAGACGTATTGACGACACCTTACCCGCGTCGATATACTCTTTAGCTATATCAAGCAAGGAAATCATAAGGCTTCTGTCGATACCTGTAAACGAGCCGCCAAAAAAAGCGATTTCCGACTCTTGTCCGCCCCTTACGGTTGCGAGCGCTTCGTCTATAATTTCGCGTACACAGTCAGCCCCGAATTCCTTGACTCCCGATATGGCTCTCTGATTACAAAAAACGCATTGATTCGGGCATCCTAAGTGAGGAATAAAAACCGGTATGTTTACGTGCGGCTTCATAGCTTTACACCGAAAAGGAGAAGAGCCTCCTTCGCCGCCGCCATTTCGGCATCCTTTTTATTGAAGCCCGCACCCTTTCCGACGAGGTTGTTATTTACGTACGCTTCTATTTCAAATAGCTTTTTATGCTCGGGGCCCACCTCGCGCACAAGCTTATATTCAAGTATAGCGGAGCCATCCTTTTCAACCAGCTGCTGAAGCATAGTTTTATAGTCGCCCTTTTGCATATTGCGTGAATTGCTTATTTCCTCCGAAAATAGTTTTAAAATAAGCTCTTTCGCGCAATTAGGGCAATTTTCCTTTGAGTCAAGGTACACAGCCGCAATAAGCGCCTCAAGCGCATCGGCAAGAACCTTTGGGCGCGCACGGAGTCCTGCCCCCTCTTCGCCTCGTCCGAGATTAAGATAAGCTCCGAGATTTATTCTCTCCGCGATTTTAGCAAGAGTTTTCTCGCACACGAGATACTGGCGCATCTTAGTGAGAACTCCCTCGTCAAGACCTTCAAAAACACCGAAAAGATGCTCGGAAATTACGATTTCAAGAACGGCATCTCCGAGAAACTCAAGCCTTTCATTAGAGAGTACGTTCATACCCTTTGTGCGCATCTCATACGAGAACGAGGAGTGAGTTACCGCCCTTTCAAGATAAGACAAATCGGAAAACTCGTATTCAATTACGCTTTGCAATTCAAAAATTTCTTTTCCGATTGCCATATTTACCTCCTAGTTGCCGTATATACGCTCCGCGTCTGCGAGGATTTTCTTATCGTCGTAATCCTCTGCGAATTTTGCGATATCATTATTTATTCCCGTTTCAACGAAGTTGATAGCCTGACGGACTGCGTTCATTATAGCCTTTGCGTCCGACGAGCCGTGAGCCTTGATTACAGGCTTTGATATGCCGAGAAGGGGCGCTCCGCCGTGCTCAGAGGAGTCAAATTTATGCTTGAGCTCCTTGATTTTATCCTGCATTGTAAGACTTGAGAGCTTAGTTACGAGGTTAGTCGTTATTACGTCTTTAAGCAAATTCATCATAAATTTGCCCATACCCTCAACGCTCTTTAAGAAAATATTACCCGTAAAGCCGTCTGTTACAAGAACGTCGCAAACGTTAAAGGGAACTTCCTTTGACTCAACGTTTCCAACGAAGTTAAGTCCGCTTTCGGAAAGAACCTGATAGGATTCAACCTGAAGCTCGTGTCCCTTATTATACTCGGTTCCGTTATTGAGCTGACCTACCCTCGGGCGCTCGATATCGTATATTTTTTCCATATACTTTGCGCCCATAAAGGCAAACTGAGCTATATTATCCGAGGTGACGGTAAGGTTTGCGCCCGAGTCCATAAGCAAAACGGGGTTTGAAAGCGGAAGAACGGAGGCAATTGCAGGTCTGTTGATACCCACCATACGCTTTACGATAAGCGTTGCTCCGGTTATAAGTGCGCCAGTGTTACCTGCACTTACGAATGCGTCTACCTCGCCGTTTGCGAGCATTTTAAGACCGAGGCTCATAGAGGAATCGCGTTTCTCTCTTACAACGGACATAGGCTTATCCTCCATCGTTATGACGGAACGCGCATTTACGATTTCAACGCCTGCAAGAGAGATTTCGTTTTTTACCGCTACGTCGGAGATTACGTTTTCATCTCCTATAAGTATAAGCTCGTCTTTAAACTGACGGCGCGCCATTGAAGCGCCTTTTATTACTTCAAGAGGGGCGTTATCGCCGCTCATTGCATCTATTAGTATTTTCATTTTAGCTTTTGAAGAATGAAAAATCGTTTTCGATTATTTCAAGAGAACGCGAAGCGTATGCCTCGTTTCTCATTTTCTTTCCTCCTTTTATTTTCTTTTCAAAGGGAGCGATAATTCCGAAATTTGCGTTCATAGGCTGGAATACCGAAGATACGCCGCCAAGGCTTACGTAGCTTGCTAAAGCACCTATTTCGGTTTCTCTCGGGAATATAACGGCTTCACGTCCGAGTGCCTTCATTGCCGCGTTAACACCCGCGACAAAGCCCGACGAGGTAGATTCTATATACCCTTCAACTCCAGTTATCTGCCCCGCGAAAAAGAGCTTCGGATAAGCCTTTACGGAATACGTATCGGTAAGAAGCCCGGGAGAGTTTAGGTACGTATTGCGATGCATAACGCCAAAGCGGAAAAATTCCGCGTGCGAAAGTCCCGGTATCAAGCCGAAAACGCGCTTCTGCTCGGGGAATGCCAGGTGTGTCTGGAAGCCAACTAAGTTATACATAGTTCCCTCTTTGTTTTCGCGTCTAAGCTGAACCGTAGCAAAGGCATCCTCACCCGTTTTGGGATCGGGCAGCCCTACGGGCTTCATTGGGCCGAAGCGAAGCGTATCGTAGCCACGCTTTGCCATTACCTCAACGGGCATACATCCCTCAAAAACGGTAAGTTCCTTTTGCTCTTCGGCATCAAAATCGTGAAGCTCTGCCACCCTTGCGTTTATAAGCTCATTATAGAAAGCGTCGTATTCTTCCTTCGTCATAGGAAGATTTAAGTAGTCCTCAGGATTTCCCTTGCCGTAGCGAGAGGCGAAGAAAGCCTTTTCCATATCGACGCTTGAAAAGTCCACAATAGGAGCTGCGGCATCGAAAAAGTGAAGCTCGCCGCCGCCCGTAAGCTCCTTTATGGTTCCCGCGAGAGCTCCGCTTGTAAGAGGTCCTGTGGCTATTACCGTAATTTCGTCTTTATCTATTTCCGTTACCTCTTCTTCGATAACGGTAATATTCGGGTGATTTTTAATTTTTTCCGTAACGTAAGCGCTGAATTCGTCGCGGTTTACCGCAAGCGCGCTTCCCGCAGGGACTTCCGTTTCGTAAGCGGCTTCCATTATAAGAGAGCCGAGTCGCGAAAGCTCTGCTTTCAGAAGTCCTACGGCATTGCTTACGTCGTTTGAACGGAAGGAATTGGAGCAGACAAGCTCCGCGAAATTATTATTACTGTGCGCAGAAGAAAACCTTTTCGGCTTCATTTCGTAAAGCTCAACCGAAGCTCCAAGCTTTGCCGCCTGATATGCCGCCTCGCAACCGGCGAGTCCTGCGCCTATAACCTTAATTTTTGCACACATCAAGCTTTTACCGCTATTTCTTCCTCGCGCTTGTAGGAGCAGGATTTGTTCTTACAAATCACGTGTTTTTTGCTCGCTCTGTAATAAAGAGGCGAGGAGCATTCGGGGCAAATCTCCGAAAGCGGCATATCCCAGCTTGAAAAATCGCATTTGGGATATTTTTCGCAAGCATAGAAAAGAGATTTTCCCTTTCCGTGACGCGCAATTATTTTAGAAGCGCACTTAGGACAAGGCACGGCAAGCTCCGTTACCTTTTGCTTGGTGAATTTGCACTTAGGATAGTTTTCGCACGCATAAAACTCGCCGAATCTGCCTCGTCTTACAAGCATTTCGCCGCCGCACAAGTCACATTTAAAGCCTGCAATCTCTGCTTTCTTGGTTTCCTTTTCGGGAAGAAGCTCACCGTTTTTGTCAAGTGCCTTGGTATTTTTGCAGGCAGGATAGCTCGGGCAGGCTAAGAATCTGCCGAATTTGCCGTCTTTATATACCATTTTCGCACCGCATTTTTCGCAAACGACGTCACTTACCTCATATTCGGGAGTGAGTCTCGGAGCTGACTTGATAAGGGCTTCTGCGGTTTTTATATCGGTTTTAAACTTTTCATAGAATTCGGAAATAATACCTATAAGCGAGCTTTCTCCGTTTGCTATACCGTCAAGCTGATTTTCCATTGAAGCCGTGAATTCATAGTTAACGACGTCGGGAAAGTGCTCTCTCATAAACTTGGTTATAAGCTCGCCAAGAGGCGTTGCTACGAGAGATTTACCCTCGCGTCTTACGTAATTTCTCGTTGTTATAATGCTTATAATCGGAACGTAGGTTGAAGGTCTGCCTATGCCGTTTTCCTCGAGAAATTTAATGAGCGAAGCTTCCGTATATCTTGCGGGCGGCTCGGTAAAACGCTGCTCCGTCTTGATTTCAGATTTTACGAAGACCTCACCCTCTTTAACAGCAGGAAGCTTTGAAAGGCTTACGCTCTCTTCTCCGTCGTCACCCGTGTTGTCGTAAATTGCCATATAACCACGGGATTTTACGATATATCCGCCGGTTTTAAATATATAGCCTGAGTTTTCAACGTCAACGCTTACGGTGTCAAGCACTGCCGACTGCATCTGGCTTGCAACGAATCTTTCCCAGATAAGCTTATAAAGCTTGTACTGGTCGAGGGTTAGCATTTTTCGGATTGCCTTAGGCTCAATTCTTACGTTTGAAGGACGGATAGCCTCGTGCGCGTCCTGAGCTGCCGCTTTGCTCTTATAATTTCTCGGATATTTTGGAAGAGCCGAAGCTCCGTAATTTTCTTTTATAAAATCTCTTGCCGCCGCCTGAGCGCTTTCGGCAATTCTCAAGGAGTCCGTACGCATATACGTGATAAGACCTTGAACACCGCCAAACTCGTGGCCGAGATTAAGACCGTCGTAAAGCTCTTGGGCGATTTTCATTATCTTCTGAGTCTGGAAGCCGAGCTTTTTCGAGGCTTCCTGTTGAAGTGTTGAGGTTGTGAAGGGGGGCGCGGGGAGTTTCTGCTTCTCGCTGTGCTTTACGGAAAGCACGTTAAAGCTTCCGCCTTTGATTTTTTCAGTTATTGCTTTAGCGTCATTTTCCGAGGATACCTTCACCTTTCCGCGCTTGTTGCCGTGGAAGGTTGCCGTAACGCTCTCGCCGCCTGCGGTTTCAAGATTTGCCTCGATTATCCAGTATTCCTGAGGAACGAAGGCGCGTATTTCCTCTTCTCTTTCGGTTATAATTCTCGCAGCCACGGACTGAACTCTTCCGCCCGAAAGGCCGCTTTTTATGCTTTTCCATAAAAGCTCACTTAATTTGAAGCCGACAAGACGGTCAAGTATGCGTCTTGCTTGCTGTGAATTTACAAGATTTTCGTCTATTTTGCGAGGATTTTTAATAGCTTCCTTAACCGCCGTTTTGGTTATTTCATTAAACGTTACACGGCATTCCGCACTGGCGGGAATTCCAAGCTGGCTTGCAATGTGCCAGGAAATCGCCTCTCCCTCGCGGTCGGGGTCCGTTGCGAGAAAAACCTTATTCGCAGCCTTTGCTTCCTTTTTGAGTTCCTTTATTACGTCGCCCTTGCCGCGAATGTTTATATAGTGAGGCTCAAAGCCGTTGTCAACGTCAATTCCCAGGTCGCTCTTGGGCAAATCCCTTATATGTCCTTTTGACGCTATAACCTTATAGTTTGAGCCGAGATATCCTTTTATAGTGTGTGCCTTTGCAGGAGATTCAACAATTACTAAGTTTGCCATAAATTCAGCAGCCGCGCTGCTATCCTTTCTTAATTTCGCCTAAGCATTTCACCCGGAAGCAAGGAAATAAGCCCTGCCACCTCAAGCTTAAGCAGCGCTCGCATAAGCTCGCGCATAGGAAGCTCCTCGGATACGAGATATTCCTGAGATATACTTTTACCTACGGGGATTTTTTCATACAAGGAGCGAAGTGAAGCGTCAAGCCCCGACAGTTTCTTTTTAAGCTCGCACTCGTCAACAACCGGAGGTTTGGTTTCCGCGCTTTTTTCGTCTTTTGGAGCTTTACGTTTTATTCCCGACGGAATAAACACCTTGTCACCTGGCGAGAGCGCCGCAACCTCATACTCCGTAAGAACAGACATAAGACTTTTACTTGACGGAGTGAGCATTTTAAACGGATTAAGCTTACCTATTTGCGTAGCTTCAAAATCGCGCACTATATCGTCTGCCGAGGAAAAGGCCTTCGCCCCGTTTTTGATAAGAAGATTCGTTGCCTCACTGTTCCTCTGCCCGACGTTACCCGGAAGCGCATATACTGCGCGCCCCTGACTGAACGCTCTGCGCGCCGTTATGATTGCTCCGCTTTTCTCGTGCCCTTCTATCACAACAACCGCCTCTGAAAGACCGCTTATAATTCGGTTTCTTACGGGAAAATTCACAGCGTTTGGCCGTGTGCCTGGTGCATATTCCGTCACAACGCATCCGCGCTTGACGATTTCTCTTGCAAGCCTTTTGTGCTGTGAGGGATAACAGACGTCAATTCCGCTTCCTATTACCGCAACCGTTGCTTTTCCCTCGGAAAGTGCACCCGCGAGCGCAACTCCGTCAATACCGATAGCCATACCCGAAACTATAGTTGCTCCGGATTTTGCCAAATCACGCGATACGTAAAATGCATTTTTGCGCCCGTATTCACTCACCGAGCGCGTACCTACGACGGAAATGCATAGCTCGCTTTTGAAATCTGGAAGATTTCCGCGATAATAAAGAAGAACGGGCGGATTTTTGATTTTACGCAGATTTTCAGGGAATCTTTCGTCGGAATAAAGGAGAATGCCGACGCTTTTCGCCCTACAAAAATTTAAAACTTCTTTTGCTTTTTCAAGATTCTTGTCAACTAAAGCGCTATAATCGTGAGAGCGCGAGCCTATAATAGAGGCAAGTGTGCTTTCATCGGCAGAATATATCCCTTCTACCGAGCCAAAGCGCTCGTATAGCTTTCTAAAACTCTCGCTGCCTGCTCGAACGGAAAGCGACAGCCATATCCAATGAATCATATTTTCCATTATGGCCTCCTAAATTTTAGACTGCTCCCACATAAAAATCCCTGCGGCAACCGCCGCATTGAGTGATTCCGTTAAGGAAGAAATGGGAATATAAACGCTTGCCGTAGCAATGCGCGAAATTTCTTTATCTATTCCGTGTCCCTCGTTACCGATTATGAAAAGGTCGTCCTGACGCATGCGAAGCTCGGAGAGTGACTTTGCCCCCTCGCTAAGCTCCGCGGCGAACACGCGTCTTGCGTTTTCTTTAGCAGAAAGAACGAAGCTTTCAAGATTTTTCACGTAGCTTACCTTCACCTTGAAAAGACTTCCCATAGCGGCTCTTACCGTCTTCGGATTATAGATATCGGCACAGTCCGATGAAAGAATTATATGCGTAGCACCAAATGCCACGGCACTTCTTATAACAGAGCCTAAATTACCCGGGTCTCTAACAGAAGACAAAACTATAGCGCGCTCAAAGTCTTCAAGAAAAAAGTCTTCCTTATATATTATATCCAACTCACGAAAAAAGTCAAGATATTTTATTACACTTATAATGCCCTGAGGTGCTTTTTCGGTTGAAATTTTTTCAAAAGCGGAATCAGAAAGTACCGAAATTTTGGTTCCATCATAGAACTTTTCTTTGAAAAATCTCATTATTTCGGGAAAATACAATTTTTTCTTGCTCTCTGCGACAAAAATATGCTTAACGGGCAAAAAATTATCAAGAGCTTCAAAGACAAGTTTTTTTCCTTCAACTATAAAGCATTCTTCGGCATCACGTCCTTTTTTATCCGAAAGCGACGCCGCCCATTTTATAATAGGGTTATTTCTGCTTGAAATCACTTCTTCAAGGATTATCATTTTATATCTCCAGACAAAAATAATTTAAACAACAAAACACGGTTTTGCCGCAAGCGGAAAACCGTGTTTTAACTTTATCAAAGAGCTGCTTTAGCCTTTTCGCAAATCTGTGCGAATGCTTCCTTATCGGAAACTGCAAGCTCAGCAAGCATCTTGCGGTTGAGGTCGATGCCTGCAACCTTAAGTCCGTGCATAAGGGTGGAATAGTTCATTCCGCAAACCTTAGCCTGAGCGGAAATTCTGGTTATCCAAAGAGAACGGAAATCTCTTTTCTTAAGCTTACGTCCTGCGAAAGCGTAGTTACCGCTCTTGAGAACTGCCTGCTTTGCCATCTTAAAATGCTTTGATTTTGCGCCCCAATAACCTTTTGCTGCCTTGAGAACGCTCTTTCTTCTCTTACGCGTCATAAGTGCGCCTTTTACTCTTGCCATCTTACGTTATCCTCCTAGTTTTCTCTTAATGCCTATTACTTCTGAATAAGGCTTCTGTATATGGGCGCAAAGCTCTCGCTAAGAATAGCTCCCTTACGAAGACCTCTCTTACGCTTAGACGTTTTGTGACCAAGATTGTGACGGTGGTTGTTGTGGGACATCTTTACCTTTCCGCTGCCGGTAAGAGAAAATCTCTTGGAAGATGCCTTATGAGTCTTGATTTTTCCCATTTTTATTCTCCTTTTCGGGTTTTACCCATTTATTTAACTTAGTTTATTCGAGGTATTACTTCTTCTCGGGTTTTACAGGCGAAAGAATTATCGACATAAAGCGACCTTCGAGTATCGGCTTCTTCTCAGCAGTGCCGAATCCCTCGCAAGCTGCCTGGAACTTCTCGATAACCTCACGGCCAAGATCCTGGTGCGCCATTTCGCGTCCCTTAAATCTTACAACTGCCTTAACCTTATTGCCCTCGCCAAGAAAACGCTTAGCGTGATTAACTCTAGTTTCAAAATCGTGCTGCTCTATACGGCAGGAGAGCTGAACCTCTTTAACCTTAACGATAACCTGCTTTTTCTTAGCTTCCTTTTCCCTCTTATCGCGCTCAAAGCAGAACTTTCCGTAGTCGATTGCACGGCACACGGGGGGTGTTGCGGTGGGAGCGATAAGCACGAGGTCAACGTTGTTATTTTCCGCGTAAGCTCTTGCATCATCAATTTTAAGTATTCCGACTTGCTCGTTATTAGGACCTATAACTCTCACTTCGGGAGCCTTGATGTCCTCGTTAATCAGCATATCCTTGTTGTTATTCGCGCTAATGGTTTTGTACCTCCGAAAACAAAAAATGCATACAGAAAATTTCCGCACGCACCTAAAATCCCCCAATAAGAAGGACAAATATTAACCATACGCGCCCTTGCGGTATGGTGAGAACGGAAATTCTGCTTTATTGTTGAAGTCTTGCTTCTAGGGTATTATAGCACAGCTTTTCCGAGTTGTCAATAGCTTTTTCAAAAAAATCTGTTTTTTTAAAGAGAAAATTGCGAAGCTAAAAATAAAATAAAAAATATTTTATAAAGCTATGGATTTTTATTAAAGTATATGTTATAATATAATGTATTTATATATCTAAACGCAAATCTCGAGGTAAAAAATGGCAGAAATTTATCAGAATTATACGGAAATGACTCTTCCCCTCCTCCCCTTAAGAGGAATCGTCGGCTTTCCCGGAGTTCAATTAAATATAGACATCGCAAGACCGTCGTCGCTCAAGGCTTTTTCCGAGGCGGCAACCACACACGACGCGAAAATTCTTCTTTTCACTCAGAAGGATATAGCTAAGGAAGCACCCGAGGAAAAGGACCTTTACAAAATCGGTATTCTTGCAGAAATTAAGCACGTTGTTAAAAATCCGCAGGGCGCGCTCTCGGTTATTTTCGAGGGAATCTCACGCGCAAGACTTGAGGAGTGCTACGTTGAAAACGGACATCTTACGGCAAGAGCTCTCGTAAAGAACGATACGAAATCGCAGAGTGCGCCTACCGCCACCGCAGAGGCACTTCTTTTCAAGGTTAAAAACCACATAAACGACCTTAAGGACATTCACCCGACGTTTACAGAAGAAATGGCGCTTGCCGCCTCAGCAATAACCGACGCAGGTTATTTTGCGGATTTCGTTGCTTCCGCGGCAGTTGTTGATTACAAAAACAAGCAGTCCGTGCTTGAGTGCTTCACGGTTAAAAACCGTCTTGAAAAGCTCCTTATCGCACTTGAGGAAGAGGCTATGCTTCTACGCTGCGAGCGCGATATTCAGATGCAGATAAGAGAGAAAATTGATAAAAACCAAAAGGATTTCTATCTTCGCGAGCAAATCAAGGCAATTCAGTCCGAGCTTGGAGAGGATGATGATGACGAAATAACCGAATACGACGCAAGAATCACTGAGTCAAAAATGCCCGAGGAAGTCAAGGAAAAGCTTTATAAAGAGCTTTCAAAGCTTGCAAAAACTCCTTTCGGCGCGGCAGAGGGAGTTGTTATTCGCTCGTATCTTGACACCTGCCTTGAATTTCCCTTTGGAAAAAAATCGCAGGATAAGGTGAGCGTCAAGGAAGCAAAAAAGATACTTAATCAGGACCACGACGGACTTACAAAGGTTAAGGAAAGAATACTTGAATTCGTTGCGGTTAAACAGTTTTCACCCGACGTTAAGAATCAGATAATCTGTCTTGTCGGCCCTCCCGGTGTCGGAAAAACCTCTGTTGCGGCTTCCGTTGCGAGAGCTCTTAAGAGAAAATACGCAAGAGTTTCCCTCGGCGGTATGCACGACGGGGCGGAGATTCGCGGTCACAGAAAGACCTACGTTGGCGCGATGCCCGGAAGAATTGTATCGGCGCTTATAAACGCAAAGGTTGAAAACCCCGTTATCGTGCTTGACGAAATAGATAAGATGGCAAAGGATTTCAGAGGCGATCCAACCTCTGCGCTTCTTGAGGTTTTAGACCCCGAGCAGAACAAGTTTTTCAGAGATAATTTCCTTGAAATTCCCATAGATTTGTCAGACGCTCTCTTCATTGCTACCGCTAATAATTACGAGGGTATTCCCGCGCCGCTTCTCGACAGAATGGAGGTTATCGAGCTTTCTACCTACACGGACACCGAAAAGCTTGCGATAGCTAAAAACCACCTGCTTCCAAAGCAGCTTAAGAGAAACGGAATGACAAAAAAGCAGGTTAAAATCACAGACTCCGGCCTTATGGCACTCATAAAGAGCTACACTAAAGAGGCAGGAGTGCGTAATCTTGAGAGAGAAATCGCATCCCTTATAAGAAAAAGTGCGAAGAAAATCGCGGAAGAGGGCATTTCCTCAGTAAGCGTAAGCGAGAAAAACATTTCCGATTTCCTCGGAAAAACGAAGTACATACCCGAGCTTCCCGAGAGCGAAAACCCGATAGGTGTTGTTAACGGACTTGCCTACACCCAGACGGGCGGCGACCTTTTGAAAGTTGAGGTTGCGGCTATGGCGGGTACGGGCAAAATCGAGCTTACAGGCTCTCTTGGCGACGTTATGAAGGAATCGGCAAAAATTGCGCATTCCTATGTCAGAACAATTGCAAAGAGCCACGGAATAGACGCGGGATTTTATAAAAATCTTGACATTCACATACATTTCCCGGAGGGAGCAATTCCCAAAGACGGACCTTCTGCGGGCGTTACGGTGGTGACGGCTATCGTTAGCGCGCTCTCGGGCAAGCCTGTAAGACGCGACGTTGCAATGACAGGTGAGGTGACTCTTCGCGGAAAGATTTTACCGATAGGAGGACTTAAGGAGAAAACGCTTGCGGCTTATCGCTCGGGAATCAAGACGGTTATAATCCCCGAGGAAAACCTCCGCGACCTTGACGAAATAGACATAGAAGCGCGCGAAAACTTGAGCTTTATTCCGTGCAAGGCGGCGGAAGAGGTGCTCAGCCACGCACTTATTGGATAAAGGACTTATAAAAATGAAAATTAACGTCAATAATGCTTCCATAGCCCTCACAGTAGGTAATTTCAAGCAATTTCCGCGTGATGCGCGCCCGGAGATTGCTCTTTCGGGCCGTTCAAACGTCGGAAAAAGCTCACTTATAAACACGCTTCTCGGCAGAAAATCACTTGCAAGGGTTTCGTCGGCGCCCGGAAAGACCATAACAATCAATTATTACGACATTGATAAAAAGCTTTTTCTTGTTGACCTTCCCGGTTACGGATACGCAAAGCGCTCGCGCGAATCACAAAAGGTATGGAGCACTCTTACCGAGGATTTCTTTGTAAAAAACCCTTCAAAAGATACTATAAAACTCGTTCTTCAGCTTATTGATATAAGAACGGGACCCACCGAAGACGACGTCTTAATGATTAACTGGCTTATCGACGAAAATCTCCCCTTCATAGTCATTGCCACAAAGTCGGATAAGCTTTCAAAAACCGCTTGCGCTGAAGCTTTAAAAAAGCTTGACGAGGAATATTTTTCGGGAACGGGAATAGAGATAATTCCCTTTTCCTCAGTAACGCGCGACGGACGCGACCTCGTCTGGCAGAAAATTTCTGATAGTATAGATAGGAAAAGCAATGACTGATATTGTTACTTTGGCGCTATCTGCGCTTGCCGTGCTTATAATACTTCCGATACACGAATTCGCTCACGGATATATGGCTTACAAGCTCGGCGATAATACCGCAAAGGATATGGGAAGACTCTCGTTGAACCCAATGCGCCACCTGGATCCCCTCGGTGCGCTTTGTATGGTTGTATTTCATTTCGGTTGGGCAAAGCCCGTTCCGATAAATCCGAGAAATTTCAAAAATCCGAAAAGAGGCTTTGCTCTGACTGCGCTCGCAGGGCCCCTCTCAAATCTTCTGATGGCATTTTTCTCTGCTTTTATCTATCTTCTTTTGAACGCTGTTTTCAGAAGAATAATATTCCCCACGGAGTTTCTCGTCGTTTTGGCGCAAAACACGGCGCGATTTTTCCTTATTTTCCACGTAATAAACCTGAGCCTTGCTCTTTTTAATCTTATTCCCGTGCCGCCCCTTGACGGCTCGCGCCTTCTTAGCGTGGTTTTGCCGCCAAAGGTTTATTTCGGAATAATGAAATACGAGAGGCAAATTTATTTCGGTCTTATTATATGGCTTATCGGCGGCTCTTTTATATCGAATTTCCTTCTTTCCCTGCCTATTATCGCGGCAAGCCCCGTGCTTTCAACGATTGCGACCTACGTCTCCCTCACGAATATTCTCGGAAGCTTGGTTTCGCTTATTTCCGAGGGATTTATGGGATTCTGGAGCCTTATTCCTTTTTTAAAATAACACTTTCGCGAAAGAGGCGAAACGGAGAAAAATATGACAGAACAGTTAACCTACAGGTTAGACCAATTTGAAGGACCTTTAGACCTTCTTTTAACGCTTATCAGTAAAAATAAAGTAAGTATTACGGATATACCCATCGCTATGATTTGCGATCAATATATGGAATATATAAACGAAGCTCAGCGTATGGACCTTGAGGTTGCCAGCGATTTTATAGTTATGGCAAGCGAGCTTATGCTTATCAAGAGCAAGATGCTTCTTCCTCACGAGGAGGGTACGGAAAACGACCCGAGACGCGAGATTCAGAACGCACTTTTGCTTTACCAGCAGGCGAAAAAGGCGGCAAAGGAGCTTCGACCGCTTTACGACGAATATTCAGGCCGTTACGTAAAGGGTATGGACGATATTCCGCCCGAAAAGGGCTTGCCGCTTGACCTTAACCCCGAGCTTCTCATAAAAGCCTTAAACTCGGTTATGAAGCGCATAAAAATAACAGAGAGTGCGAAAAATCCCGTTGATCTCGTTAACCCGCTTATCAAAAGAACCGTTGTTTCGGTTGAAGAAAAAATTGAAGAAATGTGCTCCCTTCTTGAAGAACGCGACGAAGCTTCTCTTTTCTTCTTGCTCAAGGATTCAACATCGCGCGCAGAGCTTGTCGCAAGGTTTATGGGTGTGCTTGAGCTTATAAAAATAAACAGAATTATTATCACAACCGTGCATTTCGTAGAAGACGTTGCGGAATATGACGAGCTTGGACTTATGATGAAATTCAAGCTAAACCCTGATTATGTGCCACCTGAGCATTCAGAGAGCGAGTTTGACGTTATTTTTGAAGAAACAAATGAAGAAGAGGACAAATGATGGCAGAAATAATAGAAAATGAAGTTTTAGAGGAAAAAAGCTCGAATGAGGCTTTGGAAGCTCCCAAGCGCGATGTTGTTTTTGAAGAGGCTCTTGAGGCAATACTTTTTGCCGCAGGACACCCTATTTCATACGCAACGCTTGCGCGAGTTTTCGACTATACCCCGGGAGCTATCAAGAATAAAGTTCTTCGCTACGCGGAAAAATACAACGACATTAAAATTCCTCGCGGAGTTATTCTTCTTACATACGAGGACTCCTGCCAGCTTTGCACTAAAAAATATTATCTTAACGAAATACGCGACACCCTCGGTATTAAAAAAAGCGGCACTCTTTCCTCCTCCGCCCTTGAGGTGCTTGCGATAGTAGCTTATAATCAGCCGGTTACGAGAGTTTTTGTCGATACTCTCAGAAGCGTTGATTCCTCGTATGCGGTAAATAGCCTTATTGACCGCGGACTTATAGAATGCAAGGGCCGTCTTGACGTTCCCGGCAGGCCTATGCTTTACGGAACTACCTCGGATTTCCTTCGCTCCTTCGGTCTTTCGGGGCTTGACAAGCTTCCAGCAACAAGCGACGAGCTTATGGCTATGTTCAACAAGGCGAAGTCGGACGAGGCAGATGATGCCGAACAGCTTTCTATGCTTGACGAAAACGGCGAGCCTATAGAAGCCCCCGACTTTGACAAAGAAGGTGCAAATGACGCGAAAAACGTCGCTAAGACGGAAGACGCCACGGAAGAAACCGAAGAGGAAAGCGAAAGTGCCTTTGATATAGACAAAGACGAGCCTACGGCAGAAGACGATATAGTAGATATTTAAATGCAAAGGGATTTATATGGCAGAAACGGTTATAATATCTTCTGTCACTGCGATTTTTCTCTTAATTTTAATTCAGAAAATTTCAATAAGATTTTTATTCAGGGATAAGCTTTCGGCGGAAATTGATTACTCTTTTTTCACCGTTGTTTTAAAGGATGACGGGAAAAAACGAGCCCCTTTAAAAATAAAACCGAAGCTTTTTCCAAAAATAAAGCGCGTTTTGGAATTTCTGCTTCGCAATTCGACTCTTACGGTATCCGAAATAAAAATCAAATCAGGCGACCGAGAGCCTAAAAGCTTTATTTTAAGATATAAAAATCTGTTTTCACTTTTTGCGGCTATAACGGTATATTTATCAAAGAAAACCAAAAAACTAAGCTTAAATGACTCATCTATCGAGGTTTTCAGTGATAACGGCAGCGAAAGACGGCACTCGTTTGACATAAGTATTGAAGCGCGTTTATACGTCATACTTAAAGCGGCAGCTATGTTTTTGCTTATAATACTTAAAAATAAAAGAATTATTAAGCGAGGGCAAAATGTCTGAAAACAAAATGAGCGATATTATAAAATCTTCCCTTGATGGAATACGCGGCTTTACCGACGTTGACGTCGGGATAGGAAAGGCAATACAAACACCAAGCGGCGTTACGGTTATTCCTATATCCAAAATTTCGGTTGGAATGGCTACGGGCGGTGTTGACTACGGCACAAAAAAGCTTATCGGCACGCAGAATTTCGGCGGCGGCGGAACTACGGGTGTTTCCGTCACTCCGATGGCATTTCTTACTGTTAATTCAAATGCAGAGGTGTCACTTATAAGTCTTCAGGATAAGGGTGAATCAGACGTTTCAAAAATTGCTTCAATTATAGAGCGCTCACCCGAAATAATAGAAAAAATCAAAAATGCCCTGCTTTAACCGTGCATAGAAAATGCTCCGCGAGATAAAATAATTTCGGGGGTATAGATATGTATGATAATAAAGCGAGAATATTCACTATTCTTATAATCATTGCGCTTGTTTTTTCGTTTTTCACAATTTATATATCTTCGGCTCAAGGTCCTGGGCTAAGCGCTCGCGCGGCATCGCTTTATGAGCCTGAAACAGACACATTTATTTATACAAAAAACGAAAACGAACGTCTTTCAATGGCGAGCACAACGAAGATTATGACAGCGCTTATTGCGCTTGAAAATATAGATTTTGATAAGCTTATAGAAATTCCCAAAGAGGCGGTTGGCATCGAAGGCTCTTCTCTTTATCTTGAGGAGGGAGAAATTCTTACGGCTGAGAGCCTAGTGTACGGTCTTATGCTAAGAAGTGCAAACGATGCCGCCACAGCTTTGGCAATTGAAATTTCAGGCTCGATTGAAGCCTTTTCCGAGCTTATGAATGAGAGGGCGCGCGAAATCGGGCTTTCGGATACAAGCTTCAAAAATCCTCACGGGCTTGACGACGAGGGACATTTCACAACCGCGCACGACCTTGCAAAAATAACGGCAGAGGCACTCAAAAACGAGAATTTCAAGAAGATTTGCTCTTGCTACAAAAAAGAAATTGAAAGCTCGAAAAAATTTCAGCTCGTTGTGAATCACAATAAGCTTTTAAAAAGCTATGAGGGTTGTATCGGCGTAAAAACCGGTTACACTAAAAAAAGCGGGCGCTCGCTCGTCAGTGCGGCCGAGCGCGACGGACTTACTCTTATCGCGGTTACAATTGACGCGCCTAACGACTGGCGCGACCACACGGAGCTTCTTGATTTGGGATTTTCTCTTATAGAGAAGAAAGCTCTTGCGGCGGTGGGTGAATATAAGTTTAATTTACCCGTTCTTGACGGTGAAGAAAGCTTCGTTACCGTATCCAACAAGGACTCGCTCTCTAAAATTTTTAGTAAAAACGATGCGGATTTTGAGGTAAATATCAAGCTTAACCGCTATTTTGCGGCACCGATTTTAAAGGGTGACGTGCTTGGAGAAATTATTTTCACAAAAGACGGCAAGGAGATTGCAAGACTTCCTCTTACGGCAGATAAAGACGTAAATAAAAAAGCAAAGAAGGGATTTTTCTCTTTTTTGAAAAAGGATTAAAAAATGGCAGTTTTAAGATTACAGAAATTTTTGGCAGACTCGGGACTTATGTCACGAAGAGCAGCAGAAAAAGAAATTGAGCTCGGCAACGTTTCGGTTAACGGCCACGTTGCCGAAATTGGTATGAAAATAGACACAAAGCGCGACACTGTTGCTTTCAGAGGAAAAAGAGTGGTTTACGAGAAGCGCGAACACGTTTACATAATGATGAATAAGCCGCGCGGATACCTCACAAGCACCTCAGACGACAGAGGAAGAAAATGCGTGACTGACCTTATCGAAGGCGTTGATGCGAGAATTTACCCCGTCGGCAGACTCGACCTTTTGTCCGAGGGTATGCTTCTGCTCACCGACGACGGAGAGCTGAAAAACAAGCTTACGCATCCGTCACACTCTCTTCCCAAGGTTTATCGCGTAAAGGTTTGGGGCGAAGTTACTGAGGAGGAATACGGCATTCTTACCTCAGAGCTTGTGATAGACGGCTATAAAATTCGCCCAGTTACCGTAAACGTTGCGGAAAAAGACGAGAGCGGTACGGTGCTTAAAATGACACTCTTCGAGGGACGAAACAGACAGATAAGAAAGATGTGCGAGGCGGCAGGACTCGTCGTTAAAAGGCTTTCAAGAATTTCTATCGGAAACCTTAAGCTTAATAATCTTCCCGTCGGAAAATGGAGATTCCTTGAAAAAGAAGAGGTTGACTATTTATATAAGGCCACGAGGAAATAAAGATGTTTAAAATTTCACCTATTGAAGAAAAGGCGGCGCAAAAGGATATTATAGAATCCCTTGGCGGTACGTTTCGTGAGGATTATTTTGCATACGCAATGGTTGATAACGAAAGCGGAACTCTTATGGGCGCATCTCAGTTTGAAATTGAGGGGGATACGGGCTACATAAGCGACTTAAGAGAAGCTCCCGGACTTTCGGATTTCGAGGCTATGTTTATTCTCGGCAGAGCCACAATGAATTTCATTGATATGTGCGGCGCGCACAAATGCCGAGCCTCTCTTGCAGCAGGAGAAGAAAGACTTTTCAAGAGCATCGGCTTCAAGGAAGCTTTTGGCGAATATTTTTCCGATATGGCGGGAATGTTTGACGGGAACTGCAAGGGGCATCAGAAGAACTCGTAATGCTTTATACGCATTTTATGTGATAATGCGCCAATTTTATTTTTAAAAAGAGATAACGCGGAAGCCAATAACTGCTTCCGCGTTTTTTTACGTTTGGTTTTTGATTAAGTTCGATTACCGATAAGCCTGATTATCAAGGATAAGGTATAATAGGAGTATCGATATCATCAAATACGGGCAATTCCCTGAAGCTCGTTTCCGAGAATACTACGTGTGTCGGCGCTACGTAATTTTTCTTCGCAAAATCGTTCTTTATAAGTATAAAGTCGGGGGCTACGTAAGGATTGACGTTAGGCTTTGTCGTTCCGTTGGTATGATAAAGCGTTTCCTGACGGTAATCTTCACTTGAAAGTCCCTCTTCATAGTCGGGAGTTCCGCCATCTACCGCGTTATCCAAGAATGCACCGTTTGAAAGGCAGAATATCTCAATGTTTTGAATAGTACTGAGGTCGCTTTCGAGCATAAGGTTATCAATTATAATGTTAGGCAAATAGGTCTGATAACCGAAATCGTGGTTTACCCATACTGCTCTTATCAATGCTAAAGTGTCGTTTGTTGTAGAGTAAGCATTTACGTACGTACAATCCTTAAGCTCAATAGTTCCGCGCCACGTGCTTCCGTAGTCCTCGCGAAGCTCGATAAAGCCTGCCTTCGTATCTTTTACAGCCACTACGGTGGTGTTTTCCATATAGAAATGTCCGCCACCCGTGAGTGTTAAAACGGATATAGTGGAATTCTTAATGGTTGCGTTGTAAACGCCGCAGTGAGCGTCAAATCTTGTGAGCATACAACCGTCGTACGTGATGTTCTTACAGAAGTTTGAGCCCATTACGTACCATGTTTTATTAGTGCTCGGAACGTCGGTGCCCTCGTTATAGAAATTTGACTGAGTACAGTTTATAAAACGAACGTCAACGGCATCATATACACCGATATCGTAAGTTCCGCCAACGCAACGAACTCTTGACTGAACGACACAATTGTTAAATTCTACATTGTAGGCATTTCCCGTATACAAGAAGCCTGAATAGGTATGACCTGTTTCACCAGGCTCATTGTAAATATTATGAACAACGTTTTGTACCGTGACGTTGCATCTTGTTACGTAGAGGTTTCTCGTGATGTTTTGCTTTTCTCCCTCTCCAAGCGATACGTTTGAAGAAAGTGTTGTCATAGTTCCGCCTCCACCGTCAATGACTATGGGAGTATCGGCAATTCTATACGCGTAAATCGAAAGATTATCACCGCTTGCGTCACCGTAAGCGCCGAGATTAATCTTTGAGCTTTCACCTAAGGAGAAAACCGCATGAGACGCAGGCTTTAAAGGCGTTGTGATGTCGGTCGTCTCTTCGTAAGAAGCTTGAGGTGATACGTGGAAAAGGGTTCCGTCAGTACGGCTTGAATACAGATAGAAATTTGAAATTTTAACGCTGAAAGCCGTGCCCCTAGTGCAAGTTTTATTCGTGAATATGAGATTAAAGCCGTTAAGGTCAAGATAAACGGTCTTAGCACTTACAGTGACAGAACCGGTGTCCACGAAGATGTCTGACAAGAGCTTAACCGTACTGCCGGTTGCAAGCGCATTCATATCCACGCGGAACTTTTCACCCAAATCGCCCTCTCCAACGATAGCTTTGGTTACGTACGTAATGTCACCGCTTGAAGCTTTTATTGCATAGTAACGCACGTCTTCCGTATCAAGCGTTACGGTGAGAGTATTGCCGGTGTCGGAAACAGCGCTTATTCTATAGCTCGCTCTGAAATCCCCCGACTTATATTCAACGTATTCACCTACGGAATACGAGGGAAGCTCGCTAACGCTTGTTTCGGTGAGTACACCTCCAAAATCAATAGCTAAGGTATATCCGTTGCCTATAGCACTTGCTGAAATGGCAAAAACAGAAACAGCGAGCGCTACTCCCAGAACTAAAACCAAACTTTTAAGAATTTTTTTCATAGCATCAACCTATTATACCTTGTGTAACTAATGAATATAACGCAAATAACTTATTTACGCAGGATAATTATACCATAAATATCTTATTTATGCGAGCATAATTTCACAAAATTTTTATATAAAATCGAACAAATCTCCGCTATATAAAAAGCTTGGCGGAACGTGAAGCGGTGTTTTTGCGCCAAAATCACCCATATCGAAAAATCGCTTCGCAGCACGTGCGTAAAGCAACATTATCCCTGCGGTGAAATCGGGATTCGAGCTCATTTTTACAGCAATCTCCATCAAGGCAACGTCATTTTGTTCTGCCCCCGTTTTACCGAAAGAAATCACGCGCCCCCCGTGATAAGCTAAATTATGCGATTTTAAAAATTCTTCTTCGGAGATAAAATTAACGACTGTTTCATAGCCTAGAAAATACTCCGGTATGGCTTTGATTTTTTCTTCTATTTCCCTCTCGCGCGAAGACTCAGCCACAACGTAGCACTCTCTTATATGGCTTTTCTTCACGTCACAAGAGATTCCCATACGCGCTTCGTTTATCGTATTTTCCTTTGGCACGGTATACTCTACCGCGTGCCTTACACCGTCTATGCGTTTCATAGCCTCGCTATGCCCTTGGCTTACTCCCTTGCCCCAGAAGCTCGAAAGCCTTGCGTCTATAAAAAAGCTTTTACCGAGAAGCCTGAATAAAGAAAAAAGCCCTGGGTCCCACCCAGCAGAAATTACTGCGACGTGTCCTTTGGAAATTGCGGCAAAGTCAACGTTTTGAAAATGCTCTCTTATCTTTTTGTGATTATCGAATGAATCTACTATATTGAAATCCTTTACAAGCATCGGCGACAGGTGCGGCAAATCGCTAGAGCTTCCTCCTGCGAGGAGCAAGCAGTCAATCATATCCTTGAAGTTTTTTAACTCTTCCATAGAATAAACAGGCGCAATAAGCGAGGATATATTTCTCCTTGAAAATATGCCGAGAAGCTCAAAATCCTTCTCAAGACTCGCTCTTTTTGCAATAGCCTTACCGAGATTCCCATAACCAACAACTCCAATTTTCATAAAAACGTACCTCTTCTTTTATTTTAAGGTACGAAACTCGAAAATGAATTATTACAAAACCGTGGCGATAAAGCAAATGCTCCTCGCGCTTAAATTAAATTGCTCATAGCTATTTGCCTGATAATTTTCGTCAACCGTTACCTCGCTTGCCCAGTAAGAATCGGCGCGTTAAGAATACAGTTAGCGATAAGGCGGTGTACTCAAGCTTTTTGCGAGGAAGATCTAAATCAGAATATATTTTCGGATTTTTTATTTTGGAAATCTTTGAAATGATGGGAATTCTTTTAAATATTTAAATATATTGAGACATTCTCTCATCTTTGCACCCGTTTGTCAGTATTTTTGCCATTTTTTTGAATTTTTGAATAAAGTTTTGATTTCGGGGCAAGAATTTTGAAAAACACAAGGAGCCGAAAAATGAAAAAACTTTTTTTACCTGTTTTTGCACTGCTTTTTGCAACTTTAATTATGGCGTCTATGCCGACGGAAGCCGAAGCGGCAATTTACGAAGACACGGTAAGGCTACATATTTTAGCAGCCTCCGATAGCCAAGAAGACCAAAAGCTTAAGCTTGAAATCCGCGACGAACTTTTGAAAAAATACGGAGAAATACTCAAAGCTTCCGAAAATATAAATGCCGCAAAGGAAACGATAACGGCATATCTTGCCGAAATCGAGGAGTTTACAGAAGCGAAAATCAAAGAAAGAGGCTACGGCTATTCCGTCACGGCAACGCTTTCCGAGGAATGGTACGACACTCGCGAATATGAAGATTTTACGCTTCCCAAGGGCACATACACTTCACTGAGAATTGTAATCGGCAAGGGAGAGGGGCAAAATTGGTGGTGCGTTATGTTCCCCCCTCTTTGTCTTGATATAGCAACGGAAAATGCTCCTGCCGACGACGGAATTATCGACTACACGAAAGAAGAGATAAGCCTTATCAAAAACGAAAAATATAAGGTTAAATTTAAAATTCTGGAACTTTTGTCCGATGCTTTCAAATAAAGCCTTGATTTTAAGCTGAAAGTGTGGTAAAATAGCAAGGCAAGGATGGTAGTAAAGAGAATCGAACTAACAAGGGAAACACTATGGCAGAAAATAAACAAAGTCAGAAAATCATAGCCGAAAACAGAAAAGCAAAGCACGACTACTTCGTTATAGAAAGCTACGAGGCGGGCGTTGAACTTTTCGGCACAGAGGTTAAATCTCTGCGCCGAGGCGGCGTCAACCTTAAGGATTCATATTGCGAGGTTGATAAAGGCGAGCTTTTTGCCCTCGGCATACATATAAGCCCTTACGAGCAAGGAAACATTTTTAACCGCGAGCCTCTTCGTCCGAAGAAGCTTCTTATGCACAAAAAAGAGATAATGAAGCTTGCGGGACTCGTTTCGCGCGACGGATATACCTTAGTCCCACTCTCTCTTTACTTCAAGGGCTCGCGCGTCAAGCTCGCCCTCGGACTTTGCAAGGGTAAAAAGCTCTACGACAAGCGCGAAGACATAGCAAAAAAGGATGCTAACAGAGATATTGAAAGGCATATTAAAAACAATTTATAAGTAAACTTTTATTTACCAAAAAAGACTGATTTCACAAGAAAATCAGTCTTTTTTTATTCTTCAAGCGATGCCTCGTGTCACTTTTTAAGCCTTAAGGCACGCATTGAGTTAAGTATTGCAATAACGGCAACTCCAACGTCTGCAAAGACGGCAAGCCACATATTCGCATAGCCAAGAGCGCCGAGTATCATTATAAGAAATTTTATGCCGAGAGCAAATACAATATTCTCTTTCGCAATTCTCAAGGTCTTTCTTGCGATTCTTATAGCGAGGGGCAGCTTTTCAAGATTATCCGAAACCAAAACGACGTCTGATGCTGATATTGCGCTATCCGAGCCTAAGGAGCCCATTGCAATTCCAACCGACGCGAGCGCAAGAGATGGCGCGTCGTTAATTCCGTCGCCGACGTAGGCAAGCTTTCCGTCGCTTGATTTCGTCAGCTCCTCGACCTGCTTATATTTTTCCTCGGGAAGAAGAGAATAATTATATTCGTCAAGTGAGAGAGCATTCGATACGGCTTCTGCGCTCTCGCGTCTGTCACCGGAGAGCATTATAAGCTTTTTCACACCAAGCGAGCGAAGAGCGCTAAGCGATGCTTCTGCTTCCGCTTTTATTTCGTCACTTACCGAAAGAAGCCCGATGAGCTTTTTATTACAGGCAACGTAAATTCCCGCAGGGGTATTTTCAAAGTCAATAGAAAACGATTTCATAAGCGCTTCGTTTCCGACAAGAATTTCACATCCCGCAATCACAGCTCTTACTCCCTGCCCTGCTATTTCCTCAGCAAAATCGGGCTTCGGGAAGGTTTTTGCCGCACTCTTAATCGCGAGCGAAATCGGGTGATTTGATGCATATTCCGCGATTGCCGCAAGAGAGAGAAGCTCCTCTTCCGAAATACCGTAAGCTTCTTTGATGAAAATTTTAATTTTTCCGTTTGTTAAGGTGCCTGTTTTATCAAAGGCGAAGGTTTCAAGCTTTGAAAGCGGAGAAAAGACGTTTCCGCCTTTGAAGAGAATTCCGTTTGCCGCGGCGCATCCAATACCGCCAAAAAATGCCATCGGCACGGATATAACGAGAGCGCAGGGACAGGAAATAACTACAAATATAAGCGCTCGGTAAACAGAATCTCGCCAGCTTGTTAAATCAAAGATAGGCGGAATTATAGAGAGAAGAATGGCTAATGTGATAACCACGGGCGTATAAATACGCGAAAACTTAGTTATGAACGTTTCTTCGCGTGCTTTTTTCTCGTTTGCCTCTTCAACGAGCGCGAGAATTCGCGATGCGGCGGAGTCATCTGCCATTCTTACCGTTTTCGCAGTAAGAACACCGTTTAAAAGCACGACTCCGCTTTTGATTTCATCTCCGGCTTTAACAGAGCGCGGAATTGCCTCGCCTGTGAGAAGAGAGGTATCCAAATCCGACGTGCCCTCAATAACTACGGCATCAAGCGGCACGCGCTCGCCTGCTCTTATAACAATGAGCGAGCCTATTTCTACGTCCTCAGCGTCGGTTTCTTGCTCTTCACCGTCAATTAAAACGTTTGCGGTATCCGGGCAGATAGACATAAGGCTTTTTATGGATTTGCGTGATTTTGAAACCGCTTTATGCTCAAAAAATTCTCCCACAAGGAAAAAGAGCATAACCGCGACGCCCTCGCTAAGCTCTCCGACTATTATAGCTCCTAGCGAAGCTATTGACATAAGGAATTTTTCGTCAAGAAAATCACGGCGCAGAATTCCTCGCACGGCATCAAAAAAGACGGCATACCCCGAAACGAGAAGCGCTATTATATACAAAACGAGCGGCAAAGCGCCCTCTGTAAATTGCTCAAAAATTATAGCGGCTGCAAAAAACGCAAAGCCGAATACAATTCTTCCTATTTCGCTTTTTATAAAAAGAAACGCTTTTTTCATTTTTTTATCTTAATGGATTTGGAAAACGATTTTGCCGCCAAAGAGAGAGCTTCATAAGCCTCGCTTTCCGAAAGACTTGTTTCAACCGTGAGCTTTTCGGTTAGGAAATTGATTTTAGCAGAGTCAATTCCCTCTTTTCCCGACATTATTCCCGCGAGCTTTGCAGCGCAATTTGGACAGTCAATTCCCGTTACAGTGTACTTAAGTTTCATTGTTTTTTACCTTTTATTCATTTTCATTTATATGCTCAAGCGCTTTTTCAATTATATCTCTAACATGGTCGTCGGCAAGCGAATAAATCACGTTTTTACCTTGCTTTTTATAAACGACAAGGTCGTTTGCGCGCAGTATTTTCAACTGGTGCGAAACCGCAGATTTCGTCATTCCGAGAAGCTTGGCAATATCGCAAACGCACATAGGCGCGCCGTCTATTGCAAAAAGTATGCTCATTCTCGTGGAATCACCGAAAATTTTAAAAAAGTCTGCTAAGTCGTAAAGCATTTCATCACCGGGCATTGTTTTCTTTCTTTCAAGAATTATATTCTCGCGAAGCTCCTCGCATTCGCAAACGGGAGCTATTCCCTTTTTTACCATATTTCCTCCTTTATAGTTGAACGATTGTTCAATCGTTTGATTTGATTATATCATTTATATCAGGTCTTGTCAATAGAAAAGCGCAAAATTCTCCTTCGAATTTTGCGCTTTGATTTATACTATCTTTTCGTAAGCAACACGTGCCTCTCCGTTTTCAAGATAAATTACTCCGCAATAAGAAAAACCATGCTTTTCAAGCATACGGCGCATAACAGCGTTTCCCTCGTGTGTGTCTATGCGAATAGAGCTTTTCCCGTTTTCGCGCGCGAATTTTTCCGCAAATTTTATTATCTCACCCGAAATTCCCGTACCGCGACTCGAAACAGAAATCGCAACTCTGTGTACGGTGAGATATTCTCCCGTTTCGTTTCTGCTTTTCCACGCGCCGCCGTATATTTTATCGTAAGTCGGCTCACCCGACAAAATCATAACGAAAGTTCCGATAACGTTTCCCGAGATTTCTACGGCATAAGACACGCCTTTTTCTATATCGTCATTTATGATTTTCTCTTCAGGATAACCGTTTTGCCATTGATTTATGCCGAGCTGTGCTATCGTTTTACGCGCTTCCGCGAAAATGGACATAAGCGCTGACAAATCACTTAAAGTTGATTTTCTGATAATCATAAAAACACCTTTTCTCTCTTACGTGCGCAAAAGCGCAAATATATACATGCTGAAGCGTTGTGCCATTACCTATGGTATTACATACACCTGTGGTGATTTCATACCAAGCCTGCGGCTTGGAAAAAAAGACGGGACTTGGTCTCGCGCGAGCTGCGCGCTGCGGTCATTCGCGGCTCTGCATACCGCTTGCGGTATATTGCAAAACGAGCAGATGATAGTGTGCCTTTAATCAACGGTGGAACAAATATCCGGAATTTCACCGCGAGTGGCAAACAACTACCGGACTGTCATTCACTACCTCTCCTACTTCAAGTACGCCATCCTTATAAAGCAAAAAGACAGAGTCACAAGAACTCCGTCTTTTACTTGGTGCGGGAGACGGGACTTGAACCCGTACGTTGGAAACACACGCCCCTCAAACGTGCGCGTCTGCCGATTCCGCCACTCCCGCGGACACGATATGTATTATACACTAAATAAAATTGTTTGTCAAGGCTTTTTTGAAAGTTTTTTGGATATTTTTTAAAATCTTTTTTGTATAAAAACAAGCTAATTTGCATTTTTCTAAAATATTGCTTCTATTTTATCAAAAACATCTTGACAAACGCTAAAAAATCCTGTATAATTACATTCGTTTGTAGGGGTGTAGCTCAGTTGGTAGAGTACTGGTCTCCAAAACCATGGGTCGTGGGTTCGAGTCCTTCCGCCCCTGCCAAAAAGCTGAAGATTTTTCTTCAGCTTTTATTTTTTGTTAAAGGCATTCTGTTAAACACTTATAACAGATGTTGTGTTGTCAAAATTCGGTCAGATATTTTTCACCTTATCTATAGAATCGTGCTTACTCAAGTGCGTCGACGACGGCATCGAAGAAGTGCAAGGGTGAGAGGCTGTGGCGAGTGAATTTTTCCGCAAGGGCGGTGACGAAATCACGCTCGACGGAAACGTCTGAAATTTTGTCAACCTGCTCGCCCGTTTCCGCGTTTATACAAACAATTCCATAAGACGTGTATTTTCCTACGTCTTCGTGAAAAAGCTTTTCCTTTATTGTCAAATATTTATACATTGCTCCGCCCTTTCAGATGCTTTCTGTAAATTTGTTTAGTTTTTCTAAACATATTATAGCACTGTTGTTTAGATTTGTCAACAGTTTTTTATCAAAACTAAACTTTTTGTTTAAATTGCTTGAAACGGAAGCCTGTTTAGGTTATAATTTAATAAAAGGAGTTTAGAAAAATGAACATTTTTTGTGAGAGACTGCGCTATGCAATGGATACTAAAAAAATGAAACAATCCCAGCTTGCTTTATATACAGGAATTGATAAAAGCGTTATTTCCTGCTATTTGTCGGGAAGATACGAGCCTAAGCAAGAAAATTTGTTTGCTCTTGCAAAGGTTCTTGACGTTTCGCCCGCGTGGCTTGCAGGACACGGGGTTTCTATGCAAGAGAAATTAGAAAAAAGCCCGCTTGAAAGCGAGCTTTCCGAAGAAATCGTTATTTATCACCGCGACGGAAAAAACATCGTAAAGAGATTTTCTCCCGAGCAGATTAAAGCTATTCACGCGTTTCTTGAGGCTATGCCCGGTGAAACAGATGAAGATGGGAACGGCTAAGGCTTTTTATTTTTCTCTATAAAATCCTTGAAATTTTCAACAAGCTCTCTTTCGAGCTTCGAAATTAAGAACGTGCCGTGATTTTTAGTTTTTCGCCTTTCGCTGTTGCGCCGTCTTATTTCACAAAGTCTTGCAAATCGGAGTTTTGCCGCACTGAAGCTAATCTCGCAGAACTCCGATATTTCTTTTATCGAGTTGAGATTCAGAAATTGAAGAACGCAAAGCGGAGCCAAAAGCCGAGAGGCAAAAACGTTTGCCTCAGTTTCAAGCGGATTATCGGTAGGCGAGGGCTCTCTATTATAAACCGTGCCTTTTCCCGAGCTTTCCGAGTGTAAAAATATATGTCCAAGCTCGTGAGCTATTGAAAAGCGCTGTCTTTCGCGAGGCTTCGTATCGTCGTAGAATATCATAGAGTTTATACTGAAGGCGTCGTTGTCTTTCGTGTTTTCCTCTAAATTCAAGTCTTTTATAAAGTCTATACTTTGATTATAAGTGAAAAGGCTTATTTTCTCTTTTTTACATATACTGACGACGTCAATAGGCAAGCTGTCAGCGCCGCTGTTTATAAGCATTTTCCAAGCTAAATCCCGTGATTTTGCGTAATTCATTAATAATCCTCTAAGAAAAAAATCCTTGAAAATTTTAACATATATAGAGATCTATGTCAAGTCTTAAAGCTAAATTTATTTTAAAACCGCCATTTTCAAACAAGAGTCTAGGCTATGAAATCCATAAGATTTGAATAAATAAAAATAAATAACAATTTATATGCTGAATTTTAGTCAAAAAGCAAATCAAACTATAAACAAATATCTCTCAATAAAGGAAACGAACAGGCTCGCTATAGGTATAATCTTCAAAGACGGAACGCGGGATTTTTTCGTTTCCGAAAACGCGGATGCAAAGACGGAGTTTGATATAGGCTCGATAAGCAAAACCTTTACGGCGGCATTGATTTTAAAGCTTATTTCAGAGGGAAAGCTATCACTCGATGCGAGAGCCGACGAGTATATCGACTTGCCGAAGGGTATTTATCCTAAAATATCGCAGCTTCTTACGCACACGGCGGGTTATTGGCATTTTACGCCTGCGGAGATTACAATTCCCGCTCTGCTAAAAAAGAGGTATAGCGTTGCAAATCTATACCGACGTGTGACTGAGAAAAACGTCATAAAATGCCTTGCAAGGCGAAATAAGACGCGCGAAAATTCTTCTTACGGATATTCGGATTTTGCTTACGCAATTCTTGCCATTATCGCTTCGCGCGTAACGGGCGTTCCCTTTTTCGAGCTTCTTGACGGATTTATAAAAGACGAGCTTAAGCTTTCAAAATCCTACGTTGCAAAGCCTTTTAGAAAAGATGTTTCATATCTATCTAAAAAGGCAATTCCCTCGTGGCATTGGGAGCGCAGCAACCCTTACGTTTCGGGCGGAGGTATCGTTTCAAATATCGTTGATATGACGGATTATATGGCGCTTCAGTTAAAAGAGGATATTTCTTTTATAAAAGACTCGCACAAGGTTTTTGAAGCTGCGTTTTCAAAAAAGAGCAATATCGGCTGCGCGCTAGGTTGGCATGCCTACAAAAATTCCAACCAGCTCTGGCACGTGGGCGGTGTCGGCACTTACCGTTCTTCTATGATTTTCAACGTAAAGCGCGGGATTGGCATAACAGTTCTCGGGAACGCCTCCGGCCGCCGCAGCGCAAACGTGCATTATCTTGCGAAGCTCCTTTATAGCGAGATAAGGAGAAACAAATTGCATACAAATAAAAAGTAGAGGTTTTTAGCCTCTACTTTTTATTTTATTTGAATATAAGCGCGCAAGCAAGCCCCTTAAATCGTTTTAAGAAGCTCTACAAAATCACGCTCGGCTTCTTCAAGAGTTTTATCATTTACAAAATAATAATCGTAGCTATAATCCTCGACGCAGTCGTCGGAGGCGTTGCCGTAGGCGGTTTTCGTCATTCTTTCTCCACCGCGGATAAGAAGAGTTTTTGCGCCCCCGCCGCTTGCCTTTACGAATTTTTCAATTTCCTCGGGCTCTCTTACGTGAAGAAACATAAATTCCTCGTCGCTTTTAAGAAAATCCTCGTACTCACGGATAGCCCAGACTGTTGGAAAATCGTTATAATCTATCGTGAGGCGCTTAAGGTCGGAAAGAAATTTTCTCGCCTTGTCGGTTTTTTCACCGCTCCAACCGCACTCTGCCGCTATCTGCTTTATGGGAGTTATAGAAGATATATTTTTGATTTTAAAGTGCTTGGCGGCAAGCTCGCAAAGAGTATCCTTGCCAACACCGCCCTTGCCGTTTATCACTATTGCAGTTTTTTTCATACTGTGAGCCTTTCAGTTTCAGGTTAATTTTATAGTAACACAAGACTTGACAAAAGTCAATAAATAAACTGTTTTTTCTATTTACTTTTCTTAAAACTTATGCTAAAATATCTATAAAATAAAAAGGAGCTTCAAAATATGAAACACGAGTTGTTCGGCACTCTTAAATGCGGTGAGACGGTCAAAATATATACCCTCAAAAACGAGGTGCTTGAGCTCTCCGTTATGGATAGGGGCGCAACGATAGTTTCGCTCTTTGTTAACGGGCGAGACGTTGTCGGCGGCTTTGACTCGCTCGCGGATTACGAAAAGGATAGCTCGTATCAGGGCGCGGTTATCGGAAGAGTTGCAAATCGCGTTGAAAACGGCAGATTTACAATGAACGGTGTAACCTATCAGCTCCCGATAAACAACGGCAAAAATTGCCTTCACGGCGGCACGGGCTTTAGCTGCAAAGTATGGCAGGTTCTTGAAGCTTCTGACGAAAAAATCACCTTTGAATACACGTCGCCCGACGGAGAAGACGGCTTCCCCGCGAGTCTTACCGTAAGAGTAAGCTACGTACTTTCGTGCGCGAGCCTTATAATAGATTACGAGGCAATACCCGACGGAAAAACGCCTATTTCCCTTACAAATCACGCGTATTTCAACCTTGACGGCTTTGGCGGCGACGTGAAAAATCACAGTGCTGTAATTTACGCGGAGCATTACACCGAGGTTAACGAAAATCTTATCCCCAACGGAAATCACCCCGAGGTTTCAGGCACTTCCTTTGATTTTACAAGCGCTCACAAAATCGGTGAAAGATTTAACAGCAATTTTGACGGCTACGACCACAACTACGTTTTATCACCGAAGCTTTACGAGGAATTCCTCGGCAAAAAGCTTGGACTTGCGGCAGAGGTTTTCACAAAAGACCTCAAAATGAAGGTTTATACCGACCAACCCGGCATTCAGTTTTACACTGCGAATTTTCTCGGAAACGGCCCTGACTTTAAGGGCGGCGTGAAGCAAGTAAAGCACGGAGCCTTCTGCCTTGAGGCGCAGACAGAGCCTAATTCCGTAAATTACGGCATAGGATTTTACGGCAAGGGCGAAAAATACGTTCAGACCACAGCTTATTCTTTTGAAAGGATGGAAAATCTTTAATGAAGATACGTATGCTTGGAACGGGCTACGGCGAATGCAAAATCAAAAAATTCACGTCCAAGGACTATAGACACCGCGGCGGAGTTCTTATTGATGCCGAGATACTTCTCGACGCACCGAGCGATGTTTTCGACGTGGCAGACGAGCTTGGCTTTTCCGATATGTTTGATAAGCTTACGGCTCTTTTTATCTCCCACTCGCACGCAGGGCATTTTGATGCGGACGTGGTTATAAGACTTGCCAAAGGCAAAACTCTTTCGGTTTATGCGGACAAGGAGGTTCTCTCTCTTATTCCAGACTCCGAGAATATAATCAAGACGGAAGCCTATCCTTTTCGCCTTGTTGAGCACAGAGATTACAAAATTATGCCGCTTCCCGCAAATCACAAAACGGAAAACAAGCGCGAGCGCGCGCTTAACTACGTAGTTTCGAGGGACAGGAATTTGCTTTATCTGCTTGACGGTGGATTTTTGCACTGTGATGCCTACAAGCTCATATCCGAGCTTAAATTTGACGCGGTTATAATGGATACCGCAGAGGAGCTTTTGCCGCCGAGAGCAAATCTTATGAAGCACGGGAGCTACGAGGTCAACCGCATTATCCGCGGAATTCTTACAAGTGCGGGAGCTACAAACGAGAAAACTCGCTTTATACTTACGCATATTCCCTCTCCGAAAAAAAGAAGCGTTCACGAGGAGCTTTCTGCAAGAGCCGCGGAAGACGGATTTGCGGTAGCCTACGACGGATATTTTATCAACATTTAATTTTTTTGATTTTTTTTTGCAAAATCTATATACAAATCATTTTTTTTGTGCTAAAATATTAGCGTTAAATTTTATTTAGACGAGGTATTCAGAATGAAACTTGTATATCAGGGAAAAACGAAAGACGTTTATTCGCTTGAAAACGGCAACGTTATGCTCAAATTCAAGGACGACTGCACCGGAAAAGACGGTGTTTTCGATCCGGGCGAAAATGCGGTAGGTCTTACTATTGAGGGTATCGGAAAGGCTAATCTTGAAACTTCCGTTTACTATTTCGACCTTCTCAAAAAGGCAGGCATCAAACCCCACTACGTTAGCGCAGACGTTGAAAACGCAACTATGGAAGTTCTCCCCGGCAAAGTATTCGGTCACGGTCTTGAGGTTATTTGCAGACTCGTTGCAACGGGTAGCTTTATCCGCAGATACGGTGAGTACATAGCTGACGGAACCGTACTTGAGGGCGGTTACGTTGAGTGCACCTTCAAAAACGACGAAAAGGGTGATCCGCTTGTTACGGGCGAAGGTCTTGCGGCTCTTGGAGTTATGTCCCCTGCTATGTTCGAGAGTATGAAGGAGCAGACTCTTAAAATCACGAAGATAGTTGCAGACGACCTTAAGTCTATCGGTCTTGATCTTTGGGATATCAAGTTTGAGTTTGGCTACAATAACGACGAGGTTATTCTTATTGACGAAATTGCTTCCGGTAATATGAGAGTTTACAAAGACGGACAGAAAGTTGATCCCGTCGAACTTACCAAGCTTATTCTTAATAGATAACAACTAAAAGAGAAAAACGAGGATGTTTAAAATTGCATCCTCGTTTTTATATGCTGTTTAAAATATACCCGGAATAATATTGGAAATAAAGAGTCCAAGTGCGAAGGACACGGCATTTGCCCAGAAGGAATAAATAACGTAAAATGCTTTGGACTTCGCTTTTTCTGAAAACTTATTCATATATACGGCATATAGCAATGCTTCTGCCACAAATACCAGAATTTCAAGCATAATATAGCCGGCAAAAAATGCAGCCTCACCCGAATTAAAATTGATAATATTAAGAAGCACGTTCAGGATTATTTGCGTCAACGCGTTAACGGACACAAGCAGCAGAAGCGCCCTTTTAGTACGAAAGCCAAACAAAAATGCAACGCACATTTCGATAGCAAGCGTAATAAGAATACGGGCAAAAAGAGAGATTATCTCACCCGTATATTCGTATGATTTATAAGCCTTGAGTCTGTCGTTATTCGATAAATTTTCGTCGTAATCAACAGAGCCGATGTCAACGCCCATCATATCAACGGTATAATAAGTGTCAAACGCATATCTTTCGCATATATCGCTGACAACAAATTTTTCCGTTTCGGGATAGTAAAGAAGAATTTTAAAGCTCTCGGGCGGGTAATAAGTCCAAGCCAGCTCCTTTTTCTCGTTTACCTGCCAGGTGATTTGCAAAAAGTAAAAACCGTCACTGTCCTCGTAGTCAACGAAGGCTCGCCATATATCAATTTCACAGCCATCGTTATATACGTCGTCCTCGTTACCGTTCCAAACTGAGTTTGGTCCTGTTGAGGGGTTCTTTGAAAGCAAGGTTCCAAAGCAAAGCTCGTCGCCCATATTTTTGAAGCTCACGCGAACGGAAGGCTTGGGACCTGTATCCGCCCCGGCACTTACCGAAAACAAACCGGTTATAAATAAAACACAAATAAAAAGAGTAATAATTTTCTTTAAATTACGCTTCATACAACCCCTCCTTATTTAACACTACCTTTATTATAGCGTAATTTTTTAAAAACTTCAAGCCTTATTATTTTAACTTGCGTTTAATCAAAAAGGACTACCGAAAAATCGGTAGTCCTCAGTTTTTTAAGAATTAGTCCATTAGTCTTCGTCGTCTTCTTCGCCCGACTTAGCTTCGTCAAGGAATGCGCCGACGTCTGCCTTTACAAGCTTGATACCTTCTGCAAGGCTTACACCCTGAGGAAGAATGAGCTTAACGAGTTCCTTTTCCGCAAGTGCTGCGGTGGTTTCGTAAGGCATATGATAATCCTGCTCTACAAATTTCGGATCCTTATCAAATCCGTTCTTCTTCATAACCTCGTCTATAAGCTCGAGAGCATATCTGAGACTTCTGTCACTCTTAACCTTAAGCATCATAGGAACGTCGGCAAACTTAGGCTTGTCGGAAACGTCCTGGAAGTGATACTTGCTTGCATTGTACTGAGCAGTATCAAGGTTGATGTAAAGAAGGATAGCCTTACCCTTTATGTTAAGCTTAGCGCACTGGAGTCTTGCCTTATTGAAGGACTCGAAGTTCCAGCTTGTTCTTGCCTTAACACCCTTATATGAAAGGAGTGCATTCTTAACAGCCGTGTAGTAATCCTGAATAGGAGACTCGGACTGAATAAGTC
>JAZQRU010000011.1:0-17798 GCA_045629745.1 Eubacteriales bacterium | reverse complement strand
AGTAAAAACGATTAAATATCGTTTTTACGCAGCGAAGTCAACGAAGCAAGGAGCTCGCGAAGAGGTTTATCCTCGACAATGAGCGACTATGCGACTTGACTGGGGAACCTTCAATTCCCGTGGCATAGCAACACTCATTTTGGGAGTGTTGCTATGTCAGTTCCACAAAACCAAAGTTGAAAAAGTAAATAAAAAATCCGACCGAGCATTTAGCTTAGTCGGAACATCTAATGGTGGAACCGACGGGAATTGAACCCGTGTCCAAAGACCTCTTGATATAACTTTCTCCGTAGGCAGTCAGTCTATTGAAATTCCTCCGTCAAGCGCCGAATGACAGGCTCTTTTTGGAGTAGCGCTTTAAGCCTTGACCGATACAAGCGCGACTTTCGGTTCAAGTTCACTACTGATTTGACGCGCGGCGGGAGCCGTAGTCCTCTCTCGCGGCACGGGCGGCAATTTATGCCGCGGCACTGCCATTAGGCAGCCATAGCAACTTTATTGTTGTCGTTTATTATTTAAATTTGGACATTTTGACGCGATTATCCGGCGCGCTACGCTTATCATACCTAAAAATCCCTGTCGAAACCATTGCGGTCCCATAGGATTTCTATTTATAGTTTACTCTATTTTACCCGTTTTGTCAAGTTTTTATTATATTTTCCAAAAAATATTGAATATGCGCTCCCTTTGTGATAAAATTAAAACAGAGGATACGGGGGTAGATTTATGAAAAAGTTTTTCGGACATCTGTTTCTTGTCATAAGGCACAGACACGCGGTTTTCAAAAATTGCCTGAAATGCGGAATAGTATGGCGCGGTATAGTTCACGACCTTTCAAAGTTCTCGCCAGAGGAGTTTTTTGAGAGTGTAAAATATTACACGGGTAAGCGCTCGCCTATTGGAGTTTGCCGTGAGGCTACGGGTATGAGCTATGCCTGGCTTCACCATAAGGGCAGAAACAAACACCATATTGAATACTGGATGGACCCCGACTGTAAGGAGCATCCCATTATGCCTTACAAGTATGCAGTTGAGTGTGTTTGCGATAAAATTGCAGCAACGAAGGTTTACAGCGGCAAGGCTTACAACGTCACGATGCCTCTTGCGCATTGGATGCGCTACGGCAGGCTTGCGCCTGCAAATCACAAAACCTTAGCATTTTTTGAAAAGGTTTTTAAAGACCTTTCCGAAAAGGGAGAAAAGGCGGTTCTCAATAAAAAATATCTGAAAGCTGCTTACAGTGAAATAACGGGTATACGGGTGTAAAACATCCAACTGATAAAAGCGACTAAAAAAACAGAAAAAATCCATCGTTACGTGCGATGGATTTTTTACTTTATGAAATTTTAGTTGATTCCACTTTTTCGTCTTTTTGGGGCTCGATTTTCATTTTACCGAGCTCGTTGCAACGGTCGCAAAGCTTCTTCGCCATTTCCTCGCGGGAAAGTCCTTCCTCAAAAAGCTTGGAAATCTTGAAGGGCTTGTCTATTACGTAAAGGTGCTCGTTCTTTCTGTAATAAGAGATATAGACTGATAGGTCCATATTTTTCTTATGGCAAATGCTTGCAAGCATAAGGAAGCCCTGATGGAATCCCTCGAGCTCGTCAAGATAGCCCTTGTCCGAAATTTCGGGGAAAATAATAATGTTATTCCCTTCCTCGAATGTTCTTATACTTTCTGAAAGAGTCGTTCTGAATCTTACGTCGTGATAGGTTGAGATAAGGTTAAGTCCCTTATAGAATATGTAGGTTAAGGGAGAGGCCAAAAGGCAGAAAAGGCGCGCAAGGTGCAAATTCCAATGCTTCTTTTCGTGGTAAAAAACACGGGATTGATACTTATAAAGCTTGATAAGTCCCGAGTTCATATCGGATGCGCCCCAGAATCTGAAGTTCACGTCACTGTAAAGCTCCCAAGCGAGCGGAGCAGACGTGCCTACGTGGTTACTGAGCACTATGGAATTGCTTTCTATTTTATCGCCAAGATATACGAAATCGGATTTTTTAACGAAAAGGCGCATAAATTTCTTAAGGCCCTTGAACCATCTTTTTCTTAAAGCTTTGTTTTTCTTTTTCATTGCTTCCTCCGAAACCAATTTTTTAAATATTTTCGATTTGTTTTAAAAGCACAAAGGGGATTATACTACAATTCCGCCTTAAAGTCAAGATTTTTCGACAAAATTGATTTTTACCATATTTTGTTATACCTTATAGTATATTGACTCTTACTGCGTAAAATGACAAGGTATTCTCCGTTTTCCATAACGTCACGTGCGCAAGCGCAAGCTCAATCTTGACGAGGTTAAGCAGCACGCGTCGTTAGGGCCGAGAAGAACGGTAATGCTTCCCTTATCTAGAGAAAAAGAAACACCGTCACAGGCTTTCGTTTTTCCGTATTTTTTGTTTAAATCAAAAACCTTAAGCATAAGCTGTACTTCCAAAAAATAATATCTATAAGATATTAAACCACAAATATTCCCCTGTGTCAAGAGAGCTTGCGAATTTTCAAAAAACTAATATATGCTTAAATTTTATGCGTATATGAAAAAAATTCACAATTAAACTTAAGTTTTTTTGAAAAATCTCTTTACATTTGAAAGAGCTTCTGCTATAATATTAAGGTGAAAAATTATGCGCCCTTTTGGGCAAAAGGAGAGTTGAATTATGAGCCGTATGGTCGGCACCGTATCCCGCGGTATCAGAGCACCTATTATCAGAGAGGGTGACAATATTGTTGATATCGTTACAAGCTGTGTGCTTGAAGCTTCTAAGGATGACGGTTTTCAGGTACGTGATCGCGACGTAGTTGCAATGACTGAGGCTATCGTAGCGCGTGCGCAGGGTAACTACGCAACGGTTGACGATATAGCAAATGACGTTAAGGCAAAGCTCGGCGGCGGTACCGTCGGAGTTATTTTCCCCATACTCAGCAGAAACCGCTTTGCTATCTGCTTAAGAGGTATTGCAAAGGGAGCAGATAAAATAGTTCTTATGCTTTCCTACCCTTCTGACGAGGTTGGAAACCATCTCGTTTCGCTTGACGCGCTTGACGAGGCGGGCGTTAACCCTTATTCCGACGTTCTCTCACTTGAAAAATACCGTGAGCTTTTCGGATACAAAACCCATAGATTCACGGGTGTTGATTACGTTGCTTACTATGAGGAGCTTGTTCGCGAATCGGGAGCTGAGGTTGAAATAATCTTTGCAAACGACGCTCGCGCGGTTCTTCCTTATGCAAAAAAGATTATCAACTGCGACATACACACGAGAGCAAGAACCAAGAGAATTCTTAAGGCGGCAGGCGCAGAGGCGGTTCTCGGTCTTGACGAGATTCTTAACGCGTCCGTCAACGGAAGCGGATATAACGAAAGCTACGGTCTTCTCGGCTCAAACAAGGCAACCGAGGATAAGGTTAAGCTCTTCCCCCGTGAGTGCCAGCCTATAGTTGACGCTATTCACAAGAAGCTCTTTGAAGCTACGGGCAAAAACGTTGAGGTTATGGTTTACGGTGACGGCGCATTCAAGGACCCTGTTGGAAAGATTTGGGAGCTTGCAGACCCCGTTGTTTCTCCTGCTTACACCGCAGGTCTTGACGGAACGCCCAACGAGCTTAAGCTTAAGTACCTTGCAGATAACGATTTTGCAGCTCTTTCGGGCGAGGCTCTTCGCGAGGCTATCAAGGAAAAAATACACGAAAAAGACGAAAACCTTTTCGGCAAAATGGCTTCCGAGGGTACGACTCCCCGTCAGCTCACAGACCTTATAGGCTCGCTTTGCGACCTTACCTCAGGCTCAGGCGACAAGGGTACTCCTATCGTTTATATTCAGGGCTATTTCGATAACTACACAACCGAATAAAACTCTCTAAAACTTAGTGAGTTTTGGAAAAGAGCGAGCTTACCGTTTTTTTGCGGTGAGCTCGCTCTGAATTTATATATGCTTATTTTAAACGAAAAATCCGTTTTATAATTTCGTTATATTTTAAATCTTCTTGCATAACCGCATTTTCTGCAAAGCTCCTCACGCGCTTTTTTGTTTTTAAATCCGCATTTTATGCTTTTGGCACGTTGAGAAGACAGGATTTCGTCTATACCGTCTTTGAAGATATTGCCGAGAGTTATCACACCGTCACTGTCAAGGCAGCACGGAACGACGCTTCCGTCTGAAAGTATGCCGAAATGGTCGGAAAGTCCGTAGCAAAATACCTCGTCGCCTAAATCACGGGCATTTATATCGGGCCACTCAAATCTCTCACCGTATTCAAGGTGAAGCTTATCTCTTATTCTTGCGCCGCGAGAGCCGAATACCCACTTGAAGTCTTTGAAAAAATCCTTTATTTTTGAATACGTTTCGGTGTTTTCACCGCTGTTCTCCTCTCCGTTCCAAAGGCGCAAAACCGTAAGGACTCCCGCCCTTGAAGCTTTATCGGCAAAGAAAAGGCAAGAATCAAGATAGCGCGTTTTTTCGGCTTCATCTTCAAAGCTGTGGAGCGAGATATTCACCTTATAAACTCCCGATGCTATCAAAGCATCGCCAAGACGCGCAAGGAGTGTTCCGTTAGTCGTTACGGCAACATTAAAGCCATCTCCCTTTGCATACTCTATAAAGCGGATTATTTCGGGGTGGCAAAGAGGCTCGCCCATAAGGTGAAAATAAAGATATTTAGTCAGGTGACGGATTTTAGAGAGCGCGAGCTTGAATTCCTCAAAGCTCATCTGGCAAGCTTCCCTTTTCGTTCCGTGGCAAAAGGAGCAATTTTTGTTGCAGATATTGCCTATTTCAAGGTAAATTCTTGAGTACACGGTGTGCTTCTTTCTGAATATTTTTATTCGTAAAAGGCGTAAGACTTCGCGGTCTTACGCCTTAAATTATTCTTTTGCCGTTTCGGCTTTTGGTTTGATTACTTTACTTGAAAAATCGCAGAAGTAATAGTATAAGAAGAGCGTCGCGCTTGCGAGAAGCCAACCAGCAGGGTATGCCATTGCTATCCACGTTACCGTATTGGATATGTAATTTGCAACGACGAAAAGATAGCCCTGTCGGAAAAACACGAACGAAAACAAAAGAATTACCATCGGCGCTCTCGTGTTACCCGAGCCGCGAAGCGCTCCCGCAAATATCTGATTTATGCAGCAGAGCACGTAGAATGGCGAAATCAGGCGCAAAAGCATTGCTCCGTGCGTTACAACCGCCGCCTTCGGATTAAAGAACATTACGAAATACGGCGCAAAAATCATTACGGGAATCATAAGTATTAAAGTGCTTGAAATAGCGAGAATAATCGCGCATTTTACACCGCCTCTTGCCCTTTTAACCTGGTTTTTTCCGAGGTTCTGTCCGACAAATGTGGTAGACGCAAGAGCTATTGACTGCATAGGAAGCAAAAGAAGCTGGTCGATTTTTGAATAAGCAGTCCAACCCGACATAAAGTCCTCGCCGAAATAGTTGATGTACGACTGAACGAAGACGTTTGAAAACGAGGTTATCATCATCTGAAAGGCGGCAGGAAGTCCTATTTTGACTATTTTGCCGAGCATTGCAATTGAGAGCTTAAGCTCCTTTAACGAAAGCCTTACACAGTTTTTTGTTCTGAAAAGTGTTATTATAACCAGAATTGCCGACACAGCCTGCGCAATTATCGTGGCGAGAGCAACTCCGAAAACGTCCATACCGAAGCATAGAACGAAAACAAGGTCCAAGACGGTATTTATAACTGCGGAAACAACGAGGAAATAAAAGGGACGTCGGGAGTCTCCGACCGCTCTCAGAATTCCCGAGCCCATATTATAAATCATAAGCCCGATAATTCCTGCGAAATAAACTGTCAGGTAAGTAGTTGCCTGCGGCTTTACCGTGTCGGGAGCATTCATAAGGTCGAGCATAAAGGGGGCCATTAAAATACCTACGGCGGTAAAGACTACGCCGAGAATCAAGGTCATAATTACGGCGGTGTGAACTGCCTTTGATACCTTTTCCTCGTCGCGCGCTCCGTAATACTGAGATATAACGACGCCGGCACCGCTTGAAAGTCCGATAAAAAAGCCTATAAGAGTATTTATTATAGGACCAACCGTTCCGACGGCAGAAAAGGCTTCACCTTGCCCATAGTTGCCGACAACCCAAGTATCAACCATATTGTAAAGCTGTTGAAACAGGTTGCCAAAAAGAAGCGGAATTGCGAAATTTATCAAATGACGAAGGGTGTTGCCCTCTGTCATATCAACGTCGCGGCGCTTCCGTGAAATTGCCACAGCACTCATTTTGCGTTTTGTTCCTCAGTTTGTTCCTGATATGCGTTATTTCTTGTTACTGTATACAGAATATTTCCTGTACTTTGCGTACTTACTGTATTTGCCGTACTTGTGCGCGGCATTTATAGCGCCAACCTTCATATTTATATCGTTGATAACGAAGCCGCAAATGTTACCGTGAACTCTGCAGAGATTGTCAACCGCGCCTGCAAGTGCAATTGTGTCCGAATGGTCGCTTCTCGCAACAAGAACGTATCCGCTTACAAGCGTTGACATAACGCCTGCGTCAGCAACCTCGAATACGGGAGGAAGGTCAACGATTACTACGTCATATTCTTGATTCCATGTTTCAATAAGCTCTCTCATTTTGCCGCTTCCGAGAAGCTCGGAGGGATTGGGAGGAATTCTTCCAGAGAAAATTACCGACATATTACCGTATCCGACGTCGGTAAGAGCATCGGCATTATTTTCGACGTTACCCGAAAGAAGCTCGGAAAGTCCTATGGGATTAGTGGTTTCAAATATGTGCTTGAAGTCAGGGCATCGTAAATCACCCTCAACGAGCAAGGTTTTTTTGCCAAGCTGAGCAAAGCTTATAGCAAGGTTTGCAGAAATAAGGCTCTTACCTGCTCCCGAGAAGTCACTCGTTATTGCAAATACGGGGCATTTTTCCGCAGCTATCGAATAGCAAAGGTTAGTTCTTAACTGCTTAAAGGACTCCGTGATAGCGAACGGAGTATCCTTTGAAATAAGCTTTTTCGTATACTTACGCGTCGTTTTAGAGAGGTCACGCAAAAGTATTTTTTTTCTTGAAAGCTTAAGTGTTTCCAAGTCATCCTCGAGTATCCACTGAGGAATAACACCTATAAGCGGATAATTAAAGCTTGTTTTAATGCTTTCTTCGTCGTAAACCTTAGTGTCATTTATGTAGATGATAAAGCATACTACGTATGTTAGAACAAAGCCGAGCACCGCACCGATAACAGCCATTTTCGTCATAGACGGCTTGACTGTCGATATATCGTTTTCGGTTTCAACCCACTCAATAAGCGCAAGGTCGGAGGCGCTTATCGCATCGGGGGAAGCCGTCGTAATTTCCTTTACAACTTCTGCCATTACGTCTTGCACGGCAAGCATAACCTTCAAGGCGTCCTCTTTACCCTTAGACGAGGTAACCGTTACTGAAAACGCCTGAGAATCAACGCTCGTTTTACTTGCGTTTATCATTCCCTTTACTATCTTGACGGATTCCGTCTTTGTCTTGCCAAAATATTTGTCAAGACCGCGAGCCTCTACTGCTCTAATAGCAAGCAAGTCCTTCTCCGCAACCTCAACACACGAGCTTGCAATCTTCGCGCCCGCGGTAAGCATTCCATCGGTGATGTAATCCGAGGTTCCGAGAATGTTCTTTACGTAGAATTCTGCCTTAGCTACGTATCTCGTTTTTTGAAACAAGAATGAATATAAGCCACCAATTGCGCCAAAGAGAATTGTTAAAATAAGAAGGATAACTACATTCTTTCGTAAAACCTGCAAAAGTGCGGAAAAGCTTATTTCTTTTTCCTTGGTTTCCTTAATTTCGTTACTCATTTTTTACTCCTCAAAATTAGTGTATATAGTAATTTTAGATAAACTGTTTAATACGCGCTTCAAGAAAAGCCCTGCGTGCCACGTCTGCGGCATCAGGATTCATATTGCACTTAAGCACGATAAGAGGAACACGCGAGAGAATCTTATCGAAAAGCGCGAGAGTTTTGCCGGCTGCTTCGGTTCTCGGGATATATGCTTGCGTTGCGAATTTCAAAATAACGTCGTCGCACTTTACGGGATAGGCTTCGTTAATTTCGCTTCGCTCAAGAAACGCAATGCCCGAAAGTTGCAGCATACCCGGCTTGCCGTAAGCCTCTTTTCCGCGCCAAGGTGTTCCTGCGGCAAATACTTCCCCGTTTATAATTCTTATGACGGGCTTGTCACCGTTAAGCACGGAAACCTCTTTGCTGAAGCGATTTTGCCAGAGCCTTATATGCGTGGTTTTGCCAACACCGCTTTTAGCCGTAAATAAATACGCGCGTTTTTCATACTCTATGACGGCTCCGTGAAAGATAAAGGCATCGTATTGCGTAAGCCTTTCCGCCATTTTTCTGTATATTGCGGTGGATTCAAAGACTCCGACAGGGAAATTTTCTTCCGAGAGCGAGCGCTCATAATCTATGTCGGCATCGCTTACGGAAAGTGTAAACTCGGGCGCATCTTGCGTCAGGTAATCTCGGGAAATATCTTCAACGTATGAAAATCTGTTGTCAATGCCTATGGCAATATCTGCGATTTTAACGGTAAACATCACGCACCCCCGTAAGCATCGGTAAGATTATCGTTGCCGAAAGCAAAATTTATCGCATTAAAGTGATTTTCGTCACTTGCGTACTTTACTCCGCTGATTTGTGCGCAATCAAAGAATGCGTATTTTTCAACAGTGAGAAGAGATGCAGGAAGAGTTACGTTAACCAATGATTCACAAGCGAAAAATGCTTCGGTGCCTATTTCACGCACTCCCTCGGGAACGGTTATTGCCGTCAGGGATTTACAATTCATAAACGTTCCGCCGGGCACTTTTACAAGCTCTTTCGGAATATTCACTATAATAAGCATCTCGCACGATGCGAAAACCTCGTTACCGAGAGTTTCAATGCCGTCGGGCAAGGAAACGGTACGAAGAGCTAAGCAGGAATCAAATACGTTATCGCCAACCGTTTTGACGCTTTCGGGAACGGATACTGCGACAAGTCCCGTGCAGTAGAAGAAGGCTTTGTCCGAAAGAGTTTCTATCTTTTCATTCCAGACTATAAGAGCAAGTCCGTGGCAAGCAGAAAAAGCGCCCTCACCTATTACGGCGGTATCGCGCGGAATTTCAAATTTCGTAATAGACTGACAGTTGATAAATGCTCCGTCACCTATTCTTTCTACAGTGTCGGAGAGCTTGACACTTTCAAGGTTATGGCAATCCCTGAACGTTTCGTCAGGAAGCGTAAATACAAGAGAGGAAAGATTTGCCGCTTTGAGCTTTTCACAGTATGAAAAGGCTCTCATACCAAGCTTTTCAACCTTTGAAAGCGAAAGCTTTTCAAGAGAAATACAGGAATAAAAGGCATTGTTGCCTATTGATTTAACGTTTGAGGGTAAGGATATATCACGAAGCGAGGCAGCTCTGTAAAATACGTTGTCGGATATTACCTCAAGTGATGAGGGAAGCTCTACTTTTTCAAGAAGAGTACACTCGGCAAAGGCATTGTTTCCGAGAATCTTTACACCGTTTGGAATCTTGATTTCGGTGAGCGACTCGCAGTCGTAAAACGCATCGGCTTCCACAGATGTATATTTTTTGCCGAAGCTAACCTCGGTAAGCGCCTTACAACCCATACAGAGTCCTTCCGCGATACTCTCGGTTGATGCGGAATAATTAATTTTTTCAAGTGACTCGCATTGCAAAAACACACATTCGCCAAGGGAGGCCACAGTTTCGGGAACGGTAATTTCAGTAATTCCCGACAAATAAAATGCGTAAGCGCCAACGGTTTTCACGGTTTTAGGGAAAGTGAAGCTTCCGAGTGACTTAGTATAGCAAAAAGCATAAGCTCCTATTTCCTCGACACCCTCGGCAATTTCGAGCGTTGCGAGCTTATCGCACTCCGCAAACATAAAGCTTGAAAGCGATTTAAGACTTGCGGGAACGAAGCAATATTCAAGACCGTAGCAGTCAAGGAAAAGATAGCTTCCGACCTCGGTAAGAGTATCGGGAAGAGTTGCAGATTTAAGAGTTTCGCAATGCTCAAAGGCATTATTTCCGATAGCCTTGACACTTGATTTGCCAAAGTCTATTTTTTCAAGGAAATTCGCTTGATAAAAAGCGTAAGATGATATTTCCTTGACGCTCGGGGAAAGTGTAATTCCAATCGCATCTCTGCAAAATGCAAAAGCAGAAGAGATATACTTTATTCCTTCGGGAAGAGTAATCTCAACGCCCTTAATTCTTTCAATACTTGCACCGCCTACAGTCACGGTTGCGCGGACAACGCTTGCATTCTGAGTCGTTACAAGCGCTCCGTTTGCATCGGTTACGGGTACGTATTTTAAGAGAACTCCGTCTCCGACGACGGTAAATTCTTCTTTTAAATCTTTATAAAATTCGGTGCCCGAGAAGGCGAGACCGCCGATTTTTTTAACGCTTGCGGGTATTGCGACGTTTGAAAGCTTGTCGCAGAAATAAAAGGCGTAATCCCCTATTTCAATAAGTCCCTCGGGAAGACTTACGTCTGTTAAGCTTTGGCAATTTGAGAAAGCATAGTCCGAAATTTTCTTAACGTAATCGGGGGCGGAAAAAGCAGTGATACCGCTTTTCGCAGGCAAAATGATTACTTCACCGTCGGTTTTATTAACGAGCGCACCGCCGTGAGTCTGATATTTCGCGTTGCCCTCGGCAATGCTTATCACTTCAAGTGAAGAAAGGTCCTGAAAAGCGCCCTTGCCGATTTCCGAAAGTGCGTTTCCAAATGAAAGCGAAGTTAAGCTCTTACATCCGAAAAAAGCTTCTCTTCCGATTTTTGCAATTCCCTCACCGTAGGAAACTGTGGCAAGCTTTTCGCAGGATTTGAATGCTCCGTCGCTTATTACGGAAACACTTGCGGGAAAGCTCACGCTTTTAAGTGACGAGCAACCCTCGAACATAAGAGGGGGAATTTCCGTCACGGGCGGAAGTTCCGCCGAAGTCATAGCAAGACAGTTAACGAAAGCACCCTCACCGATTTCAGTTAAGCTTTTCGGGAAAGAAAAGCCGAGAAGCGCATTGCAGTCAAGAAACGCATAGCTTCCTATTTTCTCGATTTTCGCGTCGGTGATTAAGTATTTTAGGCTTCTGCACTCCGAAAACGCGTAGTCGCCTATTTCTTTAACAAAGCTTCCGAGTGTTACCTCGGTAACGTTGTTAGTGCGGAATGCTCCGTCGCCGATAGCGGAAACTATACGGCTTTTGATTACGTCGGGAACAGTTACCGTTTTTTCTTCGCCTCTATACAGAACTATCTCAACAGTGCCATCGTCAAGGACTGCATAATCGAATTTATCGTATGAAAATATTTCTTTTTCAAAGGATTTGCCGCCAAGCGTTAAAACAAGCGAAACGGAGAGCGCAACGATAGTCACGACGGCAATAATAACTCCAAGGAACAATCCTTTTTTCTTTATCATTTACACCAACCTAAAATATATAAAATACTCTAACTTAATAAATTATACACTAAAGGGCGGTGTTTGTCAAGCAAATTGCGAAAATTCGAGAAAGTTTAAAAATGTAATTTTTTCTAAAGTTGTGAATAAAGCATTTTTCAAAGGCACAAAATAGGCATAACACGAAAGGAGAGGAAAAATGAAGAAAAACACAAAGAAGATTATTGCGGCATCCCTTGCGCTCGTAACGGTGTTCGTAGGCATTTTTGCCGTAAATGCATCTGCAAGCTTCGGCGCAGGAGTAGAGGTTATGACAAAATCCGAAAACCTCATAAAAACGGGACTTTTCGGTAAAAAGCTCGTTTTTTCCGACACGGATTTCAAGCAAGGACTTGCCATTACGGATTTTGATTCCGTAACAATAACAAAAATTCCGCCCTCGACTGAAGGAAGCTTGCTTCTTGCGGGGAGACGCGTTTCCGAGGGAATGAAAATCAGACGCAAGAATATCGGCTCGCTCGTTTTCATTCCGACTGACAAGGACGTTGCGGAAAGCAGCTTTTATTTCAAGGTTTCACCCTATGCCGACGAAAACGAAATAGAATTCAAGCTTAAGTTCACGGATAAAATCAATTATGAGCCTGAGCTTGAGGATGCAAGCCCCACTTCCATTTTAACGCAGAGGGATATAACTATTTTCGGTAAAATGAGCGCAACCGATAAAGAGGGTGACGAAATAACCTATATGGTAGTTGCCTATCCCGAATACGGAACTCTTGAGGTTTTAGACGAAAAAACAGGCAAATTTCGTTACACGCCCCCTAAGGGATATGTAGGAGAGGACGAATTTTGCTACGTTGCGCGTGACTCTTGGGGCAACTTCTCAACTCTCGGAAGGGTTAGCGTTAACGTTTCGGAAAGACTCTCCGAAATCGAGTACCGCGATATGAAAGAGAGCGAGGGCTACAATGCCGCCGTTGCGCTTTCCGCTATGGGAATAATGGATGGAAAAATCGTTGGTGACGGAGTTTATTTTATGCCTGAGGCGAACGTTACGCGTGCGGAATTCGTTTCAATGGTTATGAAAGCTTTGGATATAAAAGCGGACACAACGATTACCGAAAGCTTTTTTGACGATAACGGGGCTATACCTAAGGGCTTGACGTCTTACGTCGGAACTGCGGAAAGAATAGGTCTTATTACGGGAAAATTTGAAAACGGAAAGCTTCTTTTCTCCCCTAACCAAGCAATCACAAGCTACGAAGCGGCAAGCATCATAAGACGCGCGCTGGGTGACAAAATCGAGCTTGACGTGCCAACCTATCTTGAATCCGAAATTCCAATTTACGCAAGAGAGGATGCTTATATTCTTTGCTCGCTCGGAATTTTCAATATTGAATTCTCCGAGATAAAAAAGGATGATTTAATGACTAAAGAAGAATGCGCAATGGTGCTTTACAAGCTGTTGCAAATGTAAATATTTATTTGCATTTTTTGACAAATCGAAGATATCGATAGGAAAAAAGCGTTGATTTTCGTCAAAATCAACGCTTTTTTACACGGATATGGGTTAACGAGCTTCAAACGATGCCATAACGCGAGCTATTTCCCGCGGCAAATCAGACGGCGTTACACCGTAAGAGAAAAATTCCTTTGCGAGTCTGTCACCTGCGAGCGCGTGGAGCGCAACTGCAAGGCTTGCCGCGCTATGCGGCTCGATATTCTGAGCTAAGAGAGCCGCGAGGAGTCCTGCCAGAACGTCTCCGCTTCCTGCCTTTGCGAGCGCGGAGCTTCCCGTTGCATTTATTGAAAGCTTATCCGAGTCAGCTATAACAGTTCCCGCGCCCTTAAGAACAACGAGCGCTCCGTATTCCTTTGCAAAGCTTTCCGCCAGTTCTATTCTGTGTGCCTGAACCTCTGCGACGTCACATCCTGCAAGACGTGAAAACTCAAGCGGATGAGGTGTGATTATTACGGGGCGCTTTGCCGCCTTAAGACGCGCCCTTCCCTCTTCCTTTAATTCTGAAAGTGCGTTTATCGCGTCGGCATCAAGCACTAAGGGCGAGCCCTCTTCCCGAAGAAGAGCCAAAGTCAAGCTAATAAGCCCTTTAGTGTTATCCGAGCCTGAGCCGATAAGAGTTGCCGAGCATTTTTTAGAAAGCTGCGCTATTTCTTTTATTTCATTTTCCGAAATATCCGAAATTTCCGGGATTTTTTTGTAAATTGCCTCGGGAAATTTCATTGAAAGCTCCGCGACGAGAGCTTCTTCGCCAAGGTAATTTACATAGCCTACACCGCCGCGAAGCGCGGCTTCAAGCGAAAGGTGGGCAGCACCCTTGTATTTTTTACTTCCCGTTATCATAAGGAGCTTACCGAAGCTGCCCTTATTTGAATTTGCATCACGCGTCGGGAGAAGCTCGGAAAGAGATTCCTCGTTTATCATTTCGTATTTAAAATCAAAATTTTCATAAATCACGTCAAGAGGAATATCGAGGCTATCGTATACGACCTCACCGACGTACGACCTTGCAGGATAGGAAATTATACCGGGCTTTATAATCGAAAGCTCCACCGTTGTATCAACGCTTATCGCAAAATCACCGACACTTCCGTTGTCAGCGCTAATGCCGAGAGGCACGTCGACGGCAAGCTTATACGCGCATACCGATTCTCTTATGCTTATTGCGAGCGAGCGAAGCTCCTCGGGGACCTCCCCCTCAAAGCCCGTACCGAAAATTGCATCAACAATAGCATCGGCATTTTTTATTTTCAAGAGTGTTGCGGGTGAGTCATCATATTTTTCGATTTTTCCGCCAAGACGCGAAAATTCATTGTAAAAATGGTGTCCCGCCTCGGTTTTCTGTCCTTCTCCGAAAATGTCAAAAACCGTTACCGAAAAATCGGATATAAGATCGCAAGCCGCGGCATAGCCGTCGCCGCCGTTATTTCCCTTCCCGGCAAGAATTACGACCGATTTACCGAGAGAAAGCTTGCGCCTTATGACCTTTGAAACCGCTTCTCCGCTTTTTTTCATAAGGCTTTCCGTTGAGATGCCAAGCTTTTCCGCGCAGAATGCGTCGATTTTACTGATTTTTGACGAAAGGGCGAGCTTCATATAAATTCCTCCGAATTTTTCTTATATTATTGTAGCATAAGGGAATTAAAATTACAAGATTTGAATAAAAATTAGTTAAAACGGGATTTACAAATCTTTATTTATGTGTTAAGATATATTTAGAAAGACCGAAAGGAGATTTTAAAGTGGCAAAAAAGATTATTATTACCATAGCGCGTCAGTACGGAAGCGGCGGACGCGAAATAGGAGAAAGAATTGCGAAGCTTCTCGAAATTCCGATTTACGACAAAGAGCTTATAACCGAAGCTGCCGCCAACGGAAATCTCAGTGAGGAAGTTCTCAAAAACGTTGACGAATCCGCGGCAAATAGCTTGCTTTATACTCTTGCTATGGGCTCAAACGTTATGGGACACGGCGCATTCGGTTACAAAATGCCTATAAACGATAAGCTTTTCATACTTCAGTCCGACGTTATAAAAAAATACGCGAGCGAAGGCAGTGCCGTTATTATTGGACGTTGCTCGGACTACGTGCTTAAAGACGAGGCTAGCATTTTAAGACTTTTCATTTACGGTGACCTTGAGCATAGAAAGGCTCGAATTGCAAAGCGCCATCCAGAATTAAAGTCAAGTCAGATAATAGACGTTATAAACAAGACCGATAAAAGAAGAGCCTCGTATTACAATTTCTACACGGGCAATAAGTGGGGAAAATACGATAACTATGATATGGCTATTAACTCTTCAACTCTCGGAATTGAGGGCACGGCGGAAGTTATTGCGACTTTGGCAAAGAAGCTTACAGAAGAATAAAACTGTGCACCGTTAAGGAACAAAATCTTTGTTTTCTACCAAAAAATCGACAAAAAAAAGAACAGTATCATAATAAAAAAGAGCTTCTTTCAAATTAAAGAAGCTCTTTTTTGCTAAACTAAAAATCAGAAGTTGGTGGGATATATGCCCTGAGCCTTAAGCGCCTTGAATGCGTTTACTACGTCTTCCTTATCTTCCTTATACGTTACACCGTACCACTTATCGCAGTTGTCGAGAACACGTACGTCTGCCTTGCCCTCGGTGATAAGCTCAGAAACTACGGTAGGAAGGAAGAACTCGCACTTTTCGGGGTTCTTCGGAACGTTCTCGTCGAGGAACTTAGGGAATCTCGCCTGACACTCCTTGAGATAGGAGGGGGTGAAGCCCCAAAGGTTCATTGAAACGAGAACCTCAGGATCAAGGTCGGTGTCTACGCCATCTTCGGTGTAATAAATTTTGCCGTCTTTGGTGCTTATTTTAGTGCGCTCAACGATTTCGGTGAGCATTCCGTTTTCGTCAGAGGAGCAAATTCCGCGGGATACGGAGCCCTGCTCTGTTACGGTATTCTTAATACGGTAGCCAACCATTGCAAAGTGATACTTTTCGTCGTCCTCTGCATTCTTCAAGAAGTCGTAAATCTTCTCAAATGCGTGAGCGCCGTAGTAATCGTCTGCATTGATAACTGCAAAAGGCGCATCAACTGTGCCAAGACAGCAAAGAAGCGCGTGCGCTGTGCCCCATGGCTTACGTCTGCCCTCGGGAACCTTGTAGCCCTCGGGAAGCTTATCTATTTCCTGATATACGTATTTAACGTTGATGTTCTTTCCCGCAAGGTGAGCGTCCATAACCTCACGGAAATCCTTTTCGATTTCTTTTTTGATAATAAAGGTTACATCACGGAAGCCTGCCTTGATAGCATCGTAAATCGAGTAGTCAATAATTATATGGCCCTCGTCATCAACCTTATCAATCTGCTTAAGTCCACCGTAACGGCTGCCCATTCCTGCCGCCATTATAACAAGCTCGGGATTTTTCATAATATAATCTCCTTTATTAGTCTTAGTTTATGAGCTCAAACTACAGTTAAGCTTCTAAAATTATTATAAATCACTCACAAGGAAAATGCAAGGTAAATACGAACATTTTTTTGTAAAATAGAACGATCAGCTTAAGGATTTTACAAATTTTGCAAATTACATTTCAAAGCTTCTCGTTTCGCTATGGTCGTAACGCTCTCGGCACTTTTCAGATTCGTGGCGTACGTGTGCAAAAAGGGCGCGGCTTACGTGATGCGAGGCATCGGCAAGATTTATTTTTTATATAGTTATCCCCTTACGACGTTTCGTTTTTATCATACAAGGCATAGCCTGCTTCGGAAATAGCTGCCGCATAAGCACGGCATTTCTCTTCGTTGGTATTCTGAACGTAAAAAAATGCTCGTCACCAAGGGAAATGCTCGGAAGATTTATTCTGTTTTCTGCGTTTGTTGAAAAATTGTAATGACATTGCATTTTTCCTATGCTCTTAGCAAAATTTTAACACAATAATCCCACTTTGTCAATTTTAAACTGTCGCTAAAATAAAATCGGAAAATTTGTTGTTAGCTATTGCTTTTTTTGAAAAAATGTGCTATAATCCTTAAGTACGTGAAATTTTCACGGTTAATTTGTGATTCTATATCACAGATTCTAATTTAATATGTACAGTACGCATCATAAAGAGGTATTTCGCCTTTGGCGAAGATAACCGCACACTGCGCCTGACAAGCGAGCTTGACACGCTTCGGTGGGATATGCGAAGCGGTCATAACGGGGCTGACTCGAAAGAAACTCGGTTTCGTCACTATTTAATCTCTGCAATCCCTTGTAAACTCTCGCTTTTTCGGGATTTTAAGTGAGGATTTTTTGAAGGCTGGTAGACAGTTTTCTATCAAAATTCCGTAAAATTTAATATGTTTTTTATACGCAGAGGTATCGAAGCGGTCATAACGGGGCTGACTCGAAATCAGTTTGTGCCAAAAGCACACGAGGGTTCGAATCCCTCCCTCTGCGCCAAAGGTTCAATTTAACCCATTCGGGTTGGATTGAACCTTTCTTTTTGGCGCAGAGGAAGTGGATTCTCACCATGCGACGTAGTCGCAGGGTTCGCATTTGAGCGTAAGCCATCGGGGAGCTTGCTCACCAGTGGCGGAGCGATAAATCTTCGCGCAGCGAATACCCCTCCCACCGTCTTATCGGTCGGTCTTCTCACAAAAACTATCTTACGATCCGCTTGCAAGAGCCACACCGATTGCCCTTGCACTGTCGAGTTTACTGTTAGCATCAAGGTGGCTGTAAATATTTGAGGTAGTACCCATATCCGAGTGACCGAGCCAATCCTGGATCATCTTCATCGGTATCTTGTTAGCGAGTAGCAGAGATGCGCAGGAGTGCCTGAGATCGTG
>JAZQRU010000010.1:0-8100 GCA_045629745.1 Eubacteriales bacterium | reverse complement strand
TAAAGGTTTTACCCGAGCCTGTAACACCGATAAGCGTTTGCGCGCGCTCGCCTGCTTCTATACCCGAAACGAGAGCCTCTATGGCTTCGGGCTGGTCGCCTGTGGGCGAATATTCACTTACAAGCTTGAATTTCCCGTCTTTCATAAAGCTCTCCTTTCAAAACAGTAAAAATATATACATAGATATTTTACCACATTACGTGCGAAAAGTAAATACGCTGCGTAAATATTTTGCCGCGCGCGCGAAATTTTATTATTTTTAAAATACTTGTTGAATATTTCCGCAATTTGTGCTAAAATGAAGTAACGCCTTAAAAAAGAGTTCTCCTATGAAATCCATAAAAGACATATATAAGATAGGCAAAGGCCCTTCAAGCTCTCACACAATGGGCCCTGCCAAGGCTATGGGAATTTTCGTTTACGAGAACCCCGACGCAGATTCGTACGAGGTTATACTCTAAGGCTCTCTTGCGGATACGGGCAAAGACCTCTCCCATCACTACGGTGAAACGAGCGAGGGCGGACTTGTAAAGCTTTACGTAAAAAAGGATTAAAAATGGAAAAGAAGAAGGTAGACAGAATTAACGAGCTTGCGCGTCTTATGAAGGAGCGCGAGCTTACTGATGCGGAAAAGCAGGAGCAAAAGCTCCTGCGCGAGGAATATCTAAGGGAGGTCCGCGCTGCTTTGCGCAAAAAGAACTGATATGAAAAAATGCTCAATTTGCCACGCAAATATTGAAACGGAGGAGCCTGCCGTTCTTACTATGTCCGGCTTCGGAAATCCGCGCCATATCTGCGCTTCGTGCGAAAACGACCTTGACGAAGCCACGCTTTCAAGAGAGCCCCAGATTATATCTGCGGCAATTGAAAGAATAGGTAAGAAAATTCAAAACGCAAATAACGACGACAAGCTTATCCTTGAAACTGTTTCGGCTATAGTCGAAAACGCAACTGAGCGCGGCGAAATGATAAAAAACGGCGTTTACGATTTTGAGAACGACGAAATAGGCGAAGAATCGGCCCCTGAGGAAGTCCCTGTGGAGCTTCTTGAATCGGAGGAGGACAAGGCTCGCGACGAGCGCGAAAAGAAACGTGGCGAAAAGCTCGATAAGATTATGAACTGGGTAACGTTCGGAATTTTTATCGGTGCTATAGGCTTTATCGCATACTGGCTTATAACAAGATTTTTCTGATATGAATAAATGGTATGGGCGAGGCTTTTGCAATAAAGCGCTTCCTTCGTGAAAGACCCCCATTCTTGAAAAAATTAAAGAGGTTTATTTCGAGTTTTGCCAATACTCCTCGCGTTACGATAATTTTAAGTGAGGAATAGTCGAAAATGCGTTTAATCCAAGCGTTAAAAGCTCTGCGCTCTCGGATATAGGAATTACCTATTTTACTTCGCGGTAAGGCTTTTGGGCGAGCCTTATGACGTGCAGGCGAAATCAAGCTTCCTCGAAAACGGCTTCGAGACTTAGGGTGAGCTTTCCCTCTTGTATAAGGATTTCACCGTTAAAATCCGCTATTCAAAAACTTTTGAGGGTGAAAACGTTTCTTCTATAAAGGGCGAATATAAGCTTTCCGTAAGAATATATTTTTTAGCCTCCGCATAGGCTTTTGCGGAGGCTTTTTTATGAACGTTTTGACTTTTTTGCCTATAATTATCGTGGCTTCGGGGCTTTTTCTTCTGGTAAAGCTTCGTTTCTTTTTTATACTTCACCCGAAAAGAACTTTCTCGTATTTAACTCGCGCCGTAAGAAAAAAAGGTGCTTTTTCGTCGCTCTGCCTCTCGCTTGCAGGCACTCTCGGTGTCGGAAATATAGTCGGAGTTGCTTACGGAATTTCCGTCGGGGGCGCGGGGAGCGTTTTCTGGCTTTTACTTTCAAGCGTTTTTTCGCTTGTCATTAAGTTTTCCGAGGTAGCCTTAAGCGCCGACGCAAAGCTTTCCTCAGGCGGTATGACGGAGCTTATCGAAAAGAGCTTTAAGTCTACGAAGCTCCCCGCCCTTCTCTATGCTACGCTTTGTCTTTTGCTTTCTCTCACAATGGGCGCGTCGTTGCAATCAAGAAGTGCCGTTGAAAGCCTTGCAGGCGACAGCGGAGTTTTGATTCCGAGCATAGTTTTTTCATTTCTCGTAGCACTTGCTGTCTTTGGCGGAGTCAGGCGAATTGAGAAAATAAGCGCGTATCTTATTCCGCTTGCAACACTTGTTTATATAATTCTCACCCTTTCCGTGATTATAATTAACGGTGAGAGCTTGCCCAAGCTTTTTAGAGCTATAATGAGCGACGCCTTTTCTCCTGACGCGGCAGTCGGCGGTATCGGTGCGTTTGCGATAATTTCAAAAATGAGAGAGGGCTTTTCACGCGGACTTCTTTCAAACGAAGCAGGTGCGGGCACTTCTGCCTTTGCACACGCAAGAAACGACTCGTCGCCCGTGTCCTCGGGACTTGTCGGTATGTGCGAGGTCTTTTTCGACACCGTGGTTTTATGTATGCTGACGGCACTTGCAGTACTTCTTGCCGTGCCCTCCCCCGAAATATATTCGTCGGGGCTTGAAATAGTTAAAGCCGCCTTAATTTCTCTCGGCACTTTTTCTCTGCCCGTGCTATCACTCTCTATTTTCGCCTTCGCTTTTTCAACCGTTATCTGTTGGTATTATTACGGCCTTTGCTCGCTTTCCTACCTTGCGAAAGGCGGAAGGCGCGCATTTACACTTCTTTTTTTGGCTTCGGTGCTTTTAGGAAGCTTAACGCCGATAACGCCTCTTATCGTGATATCGGATTATCTGCTCTTTTTCTTGGCCGTAATATCGCTTTCCGCACTTATAAAAAATTCCGACAGGCTCGTTTACCTGTCGGAAAATGAAGGCTTATTAAAGAAGACGAATTCTCGAAAGAGGCTTGCAGGATAAAAGCGCGAGCTTTTCATTTACTTCGTTTTCTGTAAGAACGGAGGTGATAAACGCGCACTCTTCACCGTCAATGAAGCTTACCTCACCGAAAATCTTACCGATTTCTGCCTCTATGCCGTTTTTGCAAGCGATATAATTCTTGCAGGCAAACGTACCGAAATCGGCAATTTTATCACTCTTTTCAAAGGTGGGCTCAGCATAGGCGGCACCCGTTCTCATAATCTGCATAAGGTCGCCGACAACCGCGGATGCCGTAGCGCCTGCGCCTGCGCCGCGTCCGTAGAACATTACGTTTCCGAGAGGCTCGCCTACCGCTTCAACCGCATTATATACTCCCGAAACACCTGCGAGAGCTTCGTCCTTTGCAATGACGAATGGTGCGACAAGCACGTGCTGAAGCTCACCGTTTTCGATAATGCATCTGCCGACAAGCTTTATTGAGGCACCGATTTTTTCAACCGCACAAACGTCCTCGGAACGAATTTTGGTTATACCCTCAACGTGAATATTATCGGGTGATACGAGCTTTTCAGAGGCAATCGCACCGAGTATGCATATTTTTCTTGCCGCATCAAGCCCCAAAACGTCTGCATCGGGATTTTTCTCCGCATAGCCGCGCTCCTGAGCATCCTTAAGTGCCGACTCGAAGCTATCGCCGAACGTAAACATTTTAGTAAGTATATAGTTTGTTGTTCCGTTAAGAATACCGCGTATTTCCAAAAGCTTATTCTGCTTTACAAAGCTTATCATAGGCGAAATGACGGGAATACCGCCGCCTACTGCGGCTTCAAATCTGTACGTTACCCCGTTTTCCTTTGCGAGCGCTAAAAATTCGTCACCGAAATTAGCAACGACCTCTTTATTAGAGGAAACTACGTGCTTTCCTGCTTTGAGAGCTGCTACCGTATATTCGTAAGCAGGGTGAGAGCCGCCCATAAGCTCGATTACCGTATCAACGCTTTCGTCGTTAACTATCACGTTATAGTCGTGAACTACCTTCTTTTCAAATGGAGAGCCGGGAAAATCTCTCAAATCGAGTATGTATTTGATGTTTATGCCGTCGCCGCCGAGTGCTTCAACCTCATTTTTGTTGTTTGTGATTAAGTCTGCAACTCCGCCGCCAACTACGCCGAAGCCAAGTATTGCAATGTTTGTCATTTTTTGTCCCTTTACTTTGAATTTATATGAAATGATATCATATTTTTGTCAGTTTGTCAATGCTTTTATAAGTCTGAATGCCTGCTCTGCCGTATCGGTTAAATTTTTGCGTGCATTTTCAATATTCATAGCCTCAGAAAGTGACACGGGGGCGCGCAAAATTGGGAAAAAGGCATCAATTCCGTTTTTATTACAGAGCACTGCATCGTCGGTTACGCAACCGGAAAAAGCTATAACGAGCTTCGAGTATTTTTTAGCAAGGCGCGCAACGCCTACCGGTGCTTTGCCCATTGCGGATTGACCGTCAAGCCTACCCTCTCCGGTAACTACGATATCAGCATCTTTTACGTGAGATTCAAGCGCCACCTCGCGCATTACAAGCTCTATTCCGGAGGTAAGCTTGGCACGCAGATATGCCATAAGCGCAAATCCCATACCGCCGGCTGCACCTGTACCCTCATAGTTTTCGTTAGCCTCCGGTATCACGTCCTTTGTGATAGCGGCATAACGCTGAAGCCATAAGTCCATATCCCTTACCATTTCAGGAGTTGCACCCTTTTGCGGTCCGTATACGGCACTTGCGCCAAGCTCTCCGCAAAGAGGATTTTTAACGTCGCAAGCAACAAGAAACTCGCACTCTGAAAGCTCGCTTAAAGCATTATCGCATTTAATTTTCGCAAGACCTTGAAGCCCCAAAGCACCGTTTTCGATAGGTTTACCCTCGAAATCAAGAAACTCATAGCCGAGCGCTTTCAGCATTCCGACTCCGCCGTCGTTTGTCGCGCTTCCTCCGATACCTATTATAAATCTTCTGGCAGATTTTGAAATAGCGTCGCGTATGAGCTCACCGACACCGAAAGTAGTAGTCTTTAATGGATTAAGCTCCTCACGACGAAGAAGCGTAATTCCTGCGGCACTTGACATTTCTATTACAGCTGTATTCGTTTCGCGAACAAGTCCGTAGCTTGCCGTAACGGTTTTTCCGAGAGGCCCCGTAACCTCAACTGTTACGAGCTCGCCTTTGTTTGCCGATATTATAGCGTCAACAGTTCCCTCGCCGCCATCAGCAAGAGGACAAATATCGACCTCTACTCCATTAAAAACACGTTCTGCGGCAGCTTTCACCGCTTCGCCGGAAACAAGGCTGGGAAGACTGCCCTTAAATGAATCTATAGCAACAGCAATTTTCATATAAATCTCTTTATTCTATGCAGCATGCGACCGCTGCAATTCTTTTAGTTTGTTCACGCAAGCTTTCTATTTCCGCGAATTCATCGGGAGAATGTATTTCACCGCCCGTCGCAGCCATATTGTCAACGCAAGGAATTCCGGCTTCCGTAACGTATGCAGCATCGGAGCCGCCCGTCGCTTTTCCCGCTTTGAGAGTTGTGAGTCCGTTTTGCTCGAATATTTCGTTCAATTTATTAAGAAATTTCATATTTCTTTCGGAATACTCCATAGCTACTCTGTCGCCCAGTTTTTCTATCGTCGTGGTACAGCCGGGAACGTAAACAGTATCCGCAATCTCGCGTACACGTGTTTCTATCCACTCACGTTCTGCGGAATTGACGTAGCGGATATTTACGCAGAAATGACATTCGCCGGGAACGGTATTGGGAACGCTTCCGCCGTTTATAGTACCGCAATTACAGGTAACACCGTCCTCATTCTTTATCTTTTCGAGCTCAATGATTTTATGAGCCGCTTCCGCAATAGCGTTTGCACCCACGGTAGCGCATTTTGATGCGTGTGCTTCAATGCCTTTGACGTGAAAATTATAATAAAGAATACCTTTGCGCTGAATTATAGCGTACCCACGGCTTGAGCCCTCAAGATTTATAAATCCTACGGCATCTTTAGCTTTGTCGCACATAAATTTAATAGTGCGTTTTTCGCTGGTACGGCTTCCAACCTCCTCGTCGCTCTGTAAAATCAAAATAACAGGTCGCTCGCGGAAGCCTACTTCCTTTAATGCGTGCATTGCAAGAAGCGACTGCACAATGCCTGACTTGCAATCAAGAACGCCTGGACCGTAAATGTTTTTTTCGTCACGTCTAACAGGTACGTCGCCAAAAGAGCCGAGCGGATGAACCGTGTCCATATGGGCGGAGAATACAATAGGAGGAAGCTTTGCTTCGGGGTTCATAGTAATAGCTATAGCATTGCCGGAAATCTTTTCTTCGTGAATCTCGATTTTCCAACCGTGTTTTTTTGCAATATTAATAACGTAGTTTCCAACGGCATCAACACTGATTTTTGATTCTGTCGGACTTTCAATTTCACATATTTCCTGCCAAACGTCAACGTATTCCTCAAAATGCTTGTCTATTTTAGCAAACAATTCCTTACATTTCACGAAACATCCTCCATTCATTTAACACGGGTGTGCGCTTGACTTTTATTAAGCTTCATATAATCGAGAATTTCCTTTATAGTATAGCTCTTTTTATACCTTTTGTCAAGTAATAACAAAGGAAAAAGCCCCGATTTAAATCAAGGCTTTTTCATAAGTATTACTGTCTTTTCATTTGACGCAAAAACATAGCAACAGCGCCTATCAGTGCGAGCGCGGAATATCCAAGTATCCACCATAAATGCGGAAATATTCCCTCAAAATTTCCAAGCAGCACTGCTCTTTCCATATCCACTGCGTGAACGAACGGAAGAAGATATGCAATTTTCTTAAAAGCTCCGCCGACAAGCTCAAGGTCAAACCACGTACCCGAGAGCCAAGCAGAAAGGTTAGTTAAAAGCGCACCGCAAATTCCGCCTACCGCCTTATCGTTTAAAATGCTTCCGAAAAGAAGCCCCAAAGCAATATAGAGAATTGAAATCGGTATCACTAATAATACGGAATACAAAATATTAACCGTAATCCGAAGTCCCAGAATTATCGCTGCAAGATAGCAGACTATACTCTGCATAACGGAAAATGGAATTATCGGCAGCGCGTAGGCAAGAATAAAATCGCGAGCCCTAAGAGGCGTTGTATATAATCTTTCAAGAAGTGACGAAGCTCTGTCCTTTGAAATAACGGTTGCAGAAAACAAGCTCATAAATGATAGACCGAATACTACTATACCCGGTGTCAGATGCTCTATTTCAAAAAGGCTAACGGGAATACTCGCCTGTATTGCACTTAAGAGCAAAATCAAAACAAGAGGAAACCCAAGTCCAAAGGCGATATTTAATGGGTCACGAAGTATCTCTTTCGCATTTCTTTTTGCAAGACTTAACATTTTCATAAAGTTTCCCCCTTAACTATATGAATAAAAGCTTCCTCAAATCTTTCCGCACCCGTCTTTTCCTTGATTTTTTTGGCCGAAGCGCAAACGAGAAGCTTTCCGTCCTTCATTATCGCAATACGGTCAGATAGCATTTCCGCCTCTTCCATATAGTGAGTCGTAAGAATAATCGTAATTTTTCCTTTTAGGGCGCGGATAACGTCCCACAGCTCGCTTCTTGATATAACGTCAAGCCCCAAAGTAGGCTCGTCAAGAAAAAGGATTTTTGGCTCGCTTATAAGAGCCATTGCTATGCTTAAGCGCCTTTTAAAGCCACCGGAAAGCTTCCCTGCTTTTTTTGAAATAACAGTACTAAGTGAAAGAAGCTTTGTTAGCTCGCTGATTTTTTCTTTGCGTTTATCTTTAGAAAAACCGTGTACTCCGCATATTAAATCGAGGTTTTCAAAAACTGAAAGCCCCTCTGCAATAGCACTTTCCTGGGGGGATACACCTATCAAAGATTTAACCTCATTCGAGTCCTCAGTAATGCTTTTACCGAGAACGTATGCTTCCCCACTCGTTGGACGGGCAAGACAGGTGAGCATTTTAATCGTAGTAGTTTTCCCTGCGCCGTTTACTCCGAGCAGCGAAAATAGCTCGCCCTCTTCTATGGAAAGCGAAAGCGAATTTACCGCCTTTTTATCAAGCGCTGAAACTCCTACACCCGATATGAATATGGGATCGTCGAAAAAGGAAATTGATTTTCCTACGGCGAAAATTCCCGAGTGAACGTACGATACGGGG
>JAZQRU010000009.1:0-34185 GCA_045629745.1 Eubacteriales bacterium | reverse complement strand
AGTTGAAAATGGAAAGTTGAGAATGAGGACGATTTTATGATTAAATTTTCAGAAGAAAAAGTATTATTGCTACACAAGTTGATTACGGAAGAAACGGGCGGCGACTCGAACGTAAGAGATATTGCGCTCCTTAATAGCGCGCTCGAATCTGCATTTGCAACCTTCGATGGGGTTGAACTCTATCCCACAAAGCAAGAGAAGGGAGCAAGGCTCGGATACGCTCTCATATCCAATCATGCCTTCGTCGACGGAAATAAGCGTATCGGGATGTACGTAATGATGACCTTCCTCGAGGTCAACGGCATTAAAATTCGTCCAACCAATGAGGACGTTGCCCGTGTAGGTCTTGCCGTCGCCTCCGGAGATATGAAATATGAAGCGCTACTTGAATGGATAAAAGAAAACGAGTAAAAGGTATTGCGTTTATAAATTTTGGACAATATCTCGCGCCCAGTGTCGAGATATTGCCCTTTTGCTTTGAATTTTCTGTTTTCTTACGCTGCCTTCGGCTGTACCTGACTTTCTGCCGCTTCGAGCATATTTTCTATAAATATTCCATATCCCTCCGTGGGGTTTGCCACAAGAACGTGGGTGACAGCTCCAACAAGCTTGCCGTTCTGGATAATGGGCGAGCCCGACATTCCGCGAACGATACCGCCCGTAAGGGCGATAAGGGCTTTGTCAGTGACTTGAATTTTAAAGCATTTTGAGCCCTCCTCGTCGAGCTTTATTTCCTTGATTTCGATTTCATAACGCGCGGTCTTTCCGTTTTTAACGGTTGAAATTATCTCGGCTTTTCCGAGGCTTATTTCTTCTTTTGAAGCTACGGTGTAAAGCTCGGCATTTTCAATGTCGAAGGAGTCGAGCTTGCCGAAAATTCCGCATTCCGTATTTGAGAGAATAGTACCCGTGTTAACTTTTCCTAAAGCGCCCGAAAGCTCGCCGGGTTTTCCGCACTCGCCTCTTTTTATCCCGCCGAGGATAACCTTAGTTGTCGCACCGCTGTCTATCGGTATAAGATTTCCGAGAGAGTCGCAAACTCCGTGCCCAAGACCGCCGAAAAGCCCCGTTTCGGGATCGTAAAAGCTTATCGTTCCTATCCCCGAGGCACTCGAGCGCAGGCTTACTCCGAGCTTATATTCGCCGTCTGATAAAATCGGAGTAACGTTTATTTTAATACACTCACCGGAGCGTATGATTTCAAATTCAAGGGGCGCCCCGTGTGACGATTTAACCGCTGCTTCAACGGCGGCGGCGTTCTCCGCGCGCTTTCCGCCAACCCTCATAATTCTGTCGCCTGCCTTGAAGGCGGAATTCTCTTTCGCGTCAATAACTGAAACTCCGTCTTCCTTAATCCTTAATCCGAAAACTCCGCCTCCCACCGCGAGAGTTTTCTTTTCCTCCGCGCGCCCCGAAAAAAGCTCGAAAAATCTTGACGAAATCTCAACGTCACAGCTTACGCAGGGCTCCGCGTCGGCATTATTTTCAAAAGCATTGGACCCGATTCCGAAAAACGCGCCAAAGCAATATATTAAAAACAAAATAAAGGCGCACGCCTTTAAATTTTTTGCCCTCATAAATTTTCTCCTTAGGCAAGAGTAAACAATCCGAACTCGTTTTAGAGAGGCGAATTATCCATTATACTTCGGTAAAAATTCTTATAATATTCGCATATTATGTCAAATTTTCACCTCGTCTTACGAAAAATTCACTCTCTCGAAAATTCGAAGAACTCTGTGCCTTAATTTTTAGTTGATTTTGGTACTTGGCTCTCGCGGCCAAGTTAAACTTTGCAAGAGAGATAAGTGCCGAAAGCTCTGAAAATTAAGGATTCAGAGCGAATTCGGATTGTTTACTCTTGCCTAAAATTCGCTATAGATAATTTCTGCGATTTTAAGCTTTGTATGTAAAGAAATAAAAGGCAATTCAAAGCACAACATAAAATGCCTTAAATTGCCTTTTAAATTTTAAAAAATTATTCCATTGAAATCTTTGAGTGGTCAAGCTTTGAATAGCCTTCTGTTTTTTCAAGATTCGTAAGAAGCGCTGTGGCTCTGTCACTTATCATTTTGCCGAGTACTTCTTCAACGTAAATCTCTGCAATATCGTCGTAGCACTTTTCAAAATGCTCATTTGTTTTCGTCGTGCGATATAGAATAAAATAACCTTCGTCAAAGGCGCTTGAAATTTCTATTACTGGGCTCGTTTCAAAAATCCCGAGCGAAAAGGCCGCGTTTGTGAGGTCCTTGTAGTAAAACTCGTCGAGGTTATATTTTCCGATAATGATTCCGTCTTTTATATTGTCGCCGTAGGTGGAGCTTCCTATCATTGTTGCAACAACCTCAGCTTCGCTACCTTTTTCGGCAATTCTGTCGCGAAGAGCCGTTGTGTTCTCTTTTGTAAACGAGGTTTTGTATTTTGAAAGATAGAGCTGGTAAACTCTTACGCAATCGTCACTGTTGTAAAAGGATAAAACGTCTTCTCTCGTGTAGTTGAGAGCACCTGTGGTTGCGTCGTTTTCAATATTTCCGCCGTAGTAATAAAATATATCGTCAACGGCAAGCGCGTAACGTATCATAAGGTCCTGAACCGAATAGTTGAGATTCATTTCACGAAGCGAGTCAAGATACGCCTCGTAGTCGCCGTCAAAGCCCCGGTATTCCGTGCCTGCGATAATACCGCCGTCAACACTCGCTTTAACTATTTCCAAAACGGACTCGTCGTATTTGTCGGAATAAACGTTGACACCTATAGCCTTGGCAAGAGAAAAAACAGCATAAATATCGGTGAGGCGTTCAAAAATGAGCTCGTCGATTATCCTTACGTATTTGTCTTTTTCTTCACCTTGCCAAACACCTTCGTTACCGCCGTCAACCTCGCTCTTAAGGCTTAAAAACAGCGCGCGGTAAAGCTCGTATTTAACCTCGTAAACCTCGTTTGCAAAGCTTAGCTTTATAACGGTTTCGCTCTCCTTTTCGGAGCTTTCGCGCGGTCTATAGTAGCCGTCGCAGGAGGTGAATACGCAAGACGCGAGAATAACAACGAGAAAAAGTGAAATAATTTTCTTCATTTTTGCTTCCTTAAATTTTTATATCCGAACTCATAAGGTTCTGAAATATATATTTTCTACACGTCAATTTTAACAGAAAAAGCATAATAAATCAAGCAAATTAAAAAAATAATTGCAATTTTAATAAAACTGTGTTAAAATGATAATAGTTCCGTAAGAATGGAGAAAATCAATGGAAGAACTTTATACCGTTGAGCTCTCAAAAGTAATTGAGGAGTTCCGTATTGAAACGATTTATTTGCCCGATTTGCCCGAAAAGATTAAAATTTCTTGTTCAAGAGTGAACCGTCCCGGTCTTCAGATGGTCGGATTTTACGATCACTACGAGGAATCAAGGCTTCAGATTATCGGTAAGGTTGAGCATCTTTTTATATCGCGACTTGATCCCGAGGAGCGCTCACGCAGGCTTGAGGATTTTTTCCGTTCCTCGCCCGTCGGAGTTATTATAACCTCGTCAATTGAGGTTTCTCAGGAAATGGTGGCTATTGCTGAAAAATACAAGGTTCCGCTTATGAGAACCTCGGAGAGAACCTCTGAATTTATGGCGGCTCTCATTGCATATCTTAACGTTCAGCTCGGACCGCGTATGACGCGCCACGGAGTTCTCGTCGAGGTTTACGGCGAGGGTGTTCTCTTGCTCGGTGATTCGGGCATAGGAAAGAGCGAAACGGCAATAGAGCTTGTAAAGCGCGGCCACCGTCTTATAGCAGACGACGCGGTTGAAATCAAGCGAGTATCCGCAACGACGCTCGTTGGCAGAGCTCCCGAAATAATCCGCCACTACGTCGAGCTTCGCGGCGTCGGTATCGTTGACGTGCGCCGTCTTTTCGGTATGGGTGCGGTTAAGGAAACCGAGAAAATCGACCTCGTTATAAACCTTGAAAACTGGCAAGACGGAAAAATGTACGACCGTCTTGGTATGGAATCGACTACGATGGATATTCTCGGAATAAACGTTCCTATGATAGTTCTTCCCGTTTGCCCCGGCAGAAACCTCTCCGTAGTTATTGAGGTTGCCGCAATGAATAACAGACAGAAAAGAATGGGCTACAATACTGCAGAGGAGTTTAATAAGCGCCTTATGGAATCAATGCAGCTTGGACAATAATTTGCAATAAAAAACGCAACTTCAACAATAGTGTATCTAAAAAAATGTGTTAGAATAAATCTTTAATAAATATAGACGATATTTTAAGATGCAATAATTAGAGGTTGATAATCTTAAGGTTAAAATCGTGCACACAAGAGCCGAAATGGGTACTCTTGCAGCGGCAGATGCAAGAGCAAAAATCCTCGAGCCTGTTCCCAAGAATGCTTTGACGCTCACTTATTAAGGATTCGTCTCTCCTTTCTCCCCTCACGTAAAGACGAAGGCTTGGGTGGCAAACGAAGCCCTTACAACCGACAAAATTTACGAGCATTACTCCGCACCGTAATGAGATTGCACAAAGATGCAACGCTTTATTGCGATGCTGACAGCGCTTCAATGCTTTAATTAATTGCTTCTTTATTCAGCAGAGCGAGATTGTTTTTAAACCGAATCTCGCTCTGCTTTTTATAAACTTTATACTATAGATATAAAAACGTATTGAATATTTTTATATTGTGTGGTAGAATTATAAAAAATACTTTTTTTGGGGGATGGTGCCTTGAAAAGAAGAATAAGCGTTATATTGATTTGCGCAATGATTTTAGCTTTCGCCATAATATTTACCGGATGCGGAAATCAGGAGCCCGTATACACCGGTATGAGCATTTCCCAAGCTCAAGAAAGCGCCGACTCAAAGTCGCGAAGCGGAATTGTTCTTATGAGTGACGAGTACGACGGCGGTGAGCTTAACGGCGATTATGACGGCAAAAATGAGAACGTTGATAAAGAGGATCCTTTTGAAACGGGAGAAGACGGAGAAAATATAGAGGAAGAAGTCAGCGATTCTTTAAACGTTGTCGGTTCGGAAGTGCCTATTTATTACGCTGAACCCGGTCAGGATATTTTTATAACCATACATATCGATAATCCCGATAACTTTGAAATAATGTCGTTCACCTTAAACGGCGAGAAATATTCAAGTTATATGTTTGAATACGGATCGGATATGGAAAATATAATTTTGAAGCGCAACGTCGGTTACGGCTCGGGAATAGTTGAGTATACAATAGACGCTATTAAATATATTGACGGAACGGAGATAAAAGACGTAAAAATCGGCGGTGAAAAGACTGTACTTGCCGGAATAAGAGTTGAAAATCAGGTAAGCGCTTTGGTCGAAAACACCTTGATAGGCACAAACGGCATATCGTTTTCTGCCGTTGTTGACGATTATGATTCTCTCATTGAGTATTCAAAGGGGATTATTAAGGCTGTAATTTACGACGGCGAAGAAATTATTGCCATCAAAGACGTTCAGCTAGGTCAAAATAATATTATCTTTGAAGGACTTAAAACGAACACTCTTTATCAATACGGTATATTTGCGTATTATGACGATTTAAGCGGCTCAGGTCCTGAAATACATACGCTTTATTCCAATGCGGTATATACCGACGCTGTCGTTCTTTTTGATAACGTTGTAATAGGTGAGGAGCATATTGCTTTTTCATTTAAATGGCATCAAAGCGTTGAAAACAAAGCCATCGTGTCACTTAAGCTTTATAAAAACGCGGAGCTTGTTAAGGAAATCGGGGTTGACGAAGTTTTAGTTGACGGCCTTCTTTCAAACAACGAATACGAGATAGTTGCCGAATATATGAACGGTGATAATACGGAAAGCATTTCTATAGAGTTTACCACGCTTAAGAAAGCAATACCGGATATAGAATTTGCTTCAAGCAATAAAACCCAAACGTCTGTAAGCTTTGAATTAAAAGAAACCGACGACGGTAATATTGGTCAAATTTCAAAAATAGAGCTTTTGCATTCTACGGGAACGGTAGTCGCGGAAACGCAGGACGTAAGAAGCTTTGAAAATCTTTTATCCAATAACGATTATAAAATTAAGGTAACGTATACTTACGACCTCAACGACGGAGAAGGCATAAAAGAAAGTGTTAAGGAGCTTGACTTTAAAACTCTTGAAAAAACGGTGCCTGTTTTCGAGCTCTGCGACGAAGTTTTCGGTAGCTATGAAATAAGCGCTGACGTTCTGATTACAAATCCCGATTCAACCTTGCTTTCGTACAAATCTGCGATTTATAACGGTGATGTGCTTATATCCGAATGCCAAGGCGATAGCTTGAGCTTTTCGGGACTCGAATATTATAAGGATTATATAATCAGAATATATTACACATATAATCTCAACGACGGACTTGGCGAAAGGACCGCTTCGTTTGAGAAAAACGTTAAGACGGCGCCTGTCGTTAACGTTACGGATTGCAAGATAGCCAATACGTCTGCCGTAAGCGAGGGTGAAACCATTTACCTTCAGGCAACTCTTGATAACCCTCTTGGCTTAAAAATAAAATCAGTGACGGTAAACAGCACGAGCTACAACGTAACCTCATTGTCTTCTTCGGACAGAATTTTCATTGAAATAGTTTATAATAATCAGTTCGCAGGCGGAAATACAGAGCTTTCGATTGAAAAATTCAACACGGAAATTGACGGAAATACGTATACCGTAACGCCCGAAAACATTTTATCTGACAGTGTATTCATAAACGGTAAGCTTGAATTCCTTGAATATAAGTTTGTAAATGAGGATTTTGAAGAAATAAGATGGGCATTCCCCTCTGATAAAATTTACGTTCTTTTAGAATTGAATAACCCGACGGGATATGACGTTTCGATACCGGACAGAAGCAATATTGAACTTAAAAAGCTCGACAATAACAAATGGTATTACGAGTTATCGGTAAACGTCGGCAGCTTGATTTCACACGTCGTAACGGAAATTGACTACAGCAACGCATATATAAGCGGCACAGCGGATGTCGCGAAGCATAACTATATCCGTGTAGTTAAAACTGATGAAATAAGATACGTAAGCACGCCAAACGACCTTTTGAATATGAATGAGGGGTATTATTATGAATTGACGTGTGATATCGACCTTAGCGGACTTGAATGGCATCCGGCTGATTTCACAGGCGTGTTTGACGGAAAGGGTTACGCAATAAAGAATATGTCTTTCGTTAAAAGCCTTGACAGAGTTGAAGGAGGCAATTTCTATTCCGGGCTTTTCAAAAAGGGAAACGGTGTTGTTAAAAATCTCAATATCAAGGATACGACTATTGTAGTTGATATAAATGCGGATTACGGTTATGCGTACGTCGGCGGTATAGTGGCACAAAACGAGATGGGATTTCTTGAGTTTGAAAATTGCAGCGTTGATAAAAATTCAATATTCAGTATAAAAAATCTCGACAACACTTACGTTGGCGGTATGGCAGGATACGTGGCAAAAGGATATTTTACCGATTGCGAAAACAACGCCGGCATAAACGTAACGGGCGTCTATACTTACGCGGGCGGCTTGGTAGCTCAGCTTGACGCATATCCCTATGGAACTAGTTATGAGTTTGATAACTCAGTTATTAAAAATTGCGTTAACAACGGAAACGTAACTAGCACGCTTGCGGGCGGAGGTATTGCAGGCGGAATTTACGGAACGCTTGAAAAATGCACGAATAACGGAATTATAAGCGCCGCCAATGCAGGAGGCATCTCGGCATACGCTATTGCAAATGCGGTTTCTTGTACGAATAACGGAAAGGTTTATGCAAGTAGCGAAAAAACGAACGAACAGACTCTTGCGGGAGGACTTTTTGCAAGCCTTGACGGATGCGCTACAGGTTGCATAAATAACGTTGAGGTAAGCGGCGTATCGCTTTTTGAGTCCTACGCAGGCGGTATTATGGCAAAAAGCGGCGGCGCAGTCGTAAAGTCGTGCGTTAATAACGCTAACGTGAGTGCTGTTTCAAATAGCGAAACGGCACATCGCGCAAGTGCCGGAGGTATATTGGCTTGCGGTTGCGCGACCATCTTGAATTCTGCAAACAACGGTGAAATAAGCGCAACGGCAAACGAAAATTATCAAGCTTCCGCTGCGGGCGGTATCGTTGGAGAAGCAACGGGTGATAATACTGTTGACAATTGCTTGAACACAAATAAGATTAAGGCGTGTTATGCCGGCGGAATACTTGGAAGAAACAATAATATTTATATTTTAGAAGAAATTAAAATTCTCATCTCAAAATGCGTTAACGCCGGTGCAATTGACGCAAGATACAGCGGCGGAGGTCTTGTAGGCTATATAACTCTTCCTTATGATGCAAGCTGGGGCAAAATCTATTTTGAAATCGCTGACTGTATAAATTTTGCTGACGTAAGCGTCTCTATGAAAGACAGCAGCGGAAATAAGATTATAGGCGGAATCGTAGGAAACTACGATAAAGAAAAAATGAACGTAACGAATTGTTATTCGCTGATTGTGTATCACGAATGCGATAATTATTGCACTGCCGATGAAAGAAACCTAGCTTCTTTCTATAAAGATAATCTTAATTTTAGCGAAACGATATGGGATTTATCAAATCTTGACGTAGATTCGGGAAAATACCCTGCGTTAAAGTAAAACATAATTATGCCCGCGCTGTAATAAGCGCGGGCTTTTTTGCATAGTATTTAACGAAAATACTCAGGATAGGAGAAGCGTATGAATAAAAAATTTCAAAAGGAATGTGAAAGCAGCTGCGAATATATACTCCCGGATTATCTTGGCGACGTGAAAAAGCTTGTTATGACAACGGCAAAAGCTGTGCCGTCGGGTGAGTTTGACGGTGACGGAGAGGTGGAGTGCGCAGGCATCGTTGCGTACGACGTAGTATATCTTGATTCGGAGAATAAATTAAGCTCGGCAAGCTTTTCCTCGGATTACGATTTTACGTTCTCTAAAAACGGTGATAATTACGTTGATGCGTATGTTACGACGCAGCTTGCAAATTTTGGTGTAAGACTTACGGGCCCGCGCAGAATGATTGCAAAGGCGAACGTACAGTCAGAAATTTGCGTAATGGAAAAGTGGGAAAGAGAGGAGACGGGCAGCGCTTTTTCCGTGAGGGAAGAGCCGGAAAAGATAACGAGAAATCTTAATATTGAAAGCGCGCTTTTTGGAGAGAGGCTCGAGCGTGAATATGCCGAGGAGGTGGCTTCTCTCGAGGGCGTTTCGGCAGACGATATCGAGGTTATAACGAGCAATGCCTACGTCAGAATAAGTGAATCCTTGCCCGTTGAAAACGGTGTGAATATAAAGGGCGAGCTTATAGTGAGTGCGATAATTCGCACACCCGATACCTCTGTTTTTGCCATACGCCGTGAAATTCCGTTTGACGAAACGGTGTCGATTAGCGGAGCAACCAGTGATATGACGGCTATGAGCGATGCCGTGATAAGCTCAGTTAATATCGGTGTCAGCGAAAGCGAAAACTCAACGGAGCTTTGCGCAAACGTTATAATGGAATTCAAGTCTGTTGCGTTTTATAACGAAAGTGTTGAAGTGATTTCCGATGCGTATCTTAAATCAAAGGATACAGTAGCGGAATATGAAAACATAAAGATTTCCACACAGGTATCGGCAGAAACAAAATCCGAAAGTGCGCGTATTAAAATTCCGATTTCGTCGCTTGATGTGGGCAGTCTTAAGGAAATCTTAGCTCTTAATCAAGATTTTAAAGGGCTTACTCTCAAAACAGAGGGAAATTCACCTTTTTTTTCGGGCGACGTCGCGTTTAGTGGGGTGGCGTGTGAAATTTCAGAGGATGGAGAGTCCAATATCACTAGCTTGAAGTTCAACTCTCCATTAACTGTAAATGTAAATATAAGTTGTCAAAATCTTGATAAATGCAAGCTTTTTGCCAAAATTTCGCCCGCGGGATGCGAATGGGAGATAGATGGAGAAAACTTAAACCTTGTCATTTGGTATACTATATCACATTCGCTCTCCGAAGAGGAAAACGTCAGATGCTTAGCCTCCTGTGACACAGTTGGTGATATGGAATACGAGAAAAAGGTTTCGCGCATTTCCGTTTATTATCCTGACGAAAACGAAACTCTTTTCGACGTTGCAAAGAAATTCTACACGAGCGTTGCGGATATAGCGAAAGACAATATGATAGCAGAGCCGACGGCTCTCGGAATCCCCGCAAAATTGGGTTTTAAAAAGCTCATTATAAGATAAAAAACAACGCAGGATTTTGCGTGATACCCCTGCCGGAGTATTGCTGAAGTCCTGCGTTTTTTATTGAAATTTTTATTTAAAAATCAGTTCTGTTCGAGCCAGTTCGCGCCCTCGGTTACGTCAACGGTGAGGGGAATTGAAAGCTTTGCGGCATTTTCCATCTCGCGCTTAACGATTTTCTTTACCTCGTCGGCACTCTCGGATTTTGCTTCGATAACCAATTCGTCGTGCACCTGCATAACAATTCTTGCGTCAAGATTTGCTTTTTTTAGTGCATTCTCAACCTTAATCATAGCAAGCTTCATTATATCTGCTGCCGCACCTTGAATAGGCGCATTCATTGCGACACGCTTGCCGAAAGCTCTGAGCATACCGTTTGCCGCGTTAAGCTCGGGAATATATCTGCGTCTGCCCATTGGAGTGACGGTATATCCTTTGTCCTTTGCCTCTTTGACAACGTTCTCGAGATAGGTGTCAACCGATGGGTAGTTCATAAGATAATTTTTGATATATTTCGTAGCTTCCTGAGTAGTTGTACCTATGTCCTTTGCGAGCGAAAAACCGCTTATTCCGTAAACAATACCGAAGTTAACCGCCTTTGCGCGCTTTCTCATTTCGTCGTTAACGGATTCCTCGGGAACACCGAAAACCGCAGACGCCGTCTTTCTGTGGATATCCGCGCCCGAAATAAACGACTCCCTCATATTATAGTCGTCGGAAATATGTGCAAGAAGTCTTAATTCTATTTGCGAATAGTCCGCGTCAACGAGAGTATAGCCTTCTTCCGCTATAAAATAACGGCGCATTTCTCTGCCAAGCTTAGTTCTTATCGGTATATTTTGAAGGTTAGGATCCTGGCTTGAAAGTCTGCCCGTTGCCGTAAGTGCCTGACGGAAATCCGTGTGAATTCTGTCGAAGTCATCGGCAAGCTTCGGAAGCGCCGCTGCGTATGTTCCGCGGAGCTTTGCAACCTGTCGGTATTCAAGAATATCGTCGATTATCGGGGAATAAGGACGTAAGGATTCGAGAGTTTCTGCATCTGTCGAATATCCCGTTTTACCCTTTTTTGCATTGTGGGGAAGTGCTAAATCAACGAATAGAACCTCTCCGAGTTGCTTTGGAGAGTTCAGATTGAATTCGCGGCCTGCCTCGAAGTAAATTTTCTGCGTCAGCTCCTCTTCAAGCTCCGAAAGAGCCTTTGAAAAGTCGTTCATTGCGGAAACGTTTATTTTAAAGCCGCGCTTTTCGATTTTCGCAAGTATCGGGATAAGGGGCAACTCAAGCTCGTCAAGTATGGAGGAAAGTCCGTCTTCTTTGATTTTTTCGCGCATTTTTTCTTCAAGGCGCATCATAATCTCGGGGCAAGGCTCACCATCACCTATAGCGGTTGATAAAAACATCGAGGAAAGGGCAGGGAGTCCCGCGCTTCCGCTTCCCGGGTTCAGAACGTAGGCGTAAAGCTCGAGGTCTAAAAGCTTAAGGTTTTCCTTCGGAGCAGCTCCGTTTTTATCGAGCTTATGCCAAAGCTCCTTCGCGGAATAGCAAATAAGCTCGCCTTCCGAAAAAAGCTCGGATATTTCGGAAATTTCGCCTGAATAGCGCAAATTTCCTTCATTTATATTATATATATAGAGCGCGTCGTTTGCCTGATACAAGGCAAAGCGTTTTCCCTTTAAAGAAAGCAGCTTCTCCGCCGTGACGTCGGTAAAGCAAGCCGAGCTTGCTTCGGTAAGCTTCTCGCACTTTTCGTCTTCCTTTGTGAGCTTAAATTTGGTTATGAAGGAATTGAGCTCAAGCTCGGTAAATTTCTTATAAAGCGCAGGCTTGTCAAAGCCTTCGTATTTAAGCTCCTCGAGAGTTTTTTCTATTGGAGCGCAAACGTCTATTTTTGCAAGCGTTTTGGAAAGATATGCGTTTTCTTTGTCGCGGACGAGCTTTTCGCGCACACCCTTTTTGATTTCTGGTGAGTCGATATTTTCGTAAATTCCGTCGAGAGAGCCGAAAAGAGATATAAGTCCCTGCGCGGTTTTTTCGCCGACTCCCGCAACTCCGGGAATATTATCAGACGAGTCGCCCATAAGAGCCTTCATATCAACGAATTCCTCCGGCTCAATGCCGTATTTTGCGAAAAATTCGTCGCGCTTCATTAAGGCAGTATCGCTGTTTCCTGCGAGAAGCACGCTTATCTTGGAGTCGATAAGCTGCAAAAGGTCTCTGTCACCTGTCAGTATATAGCTCTCGGTTTCTTCCTTTGCCGTGTGTGCAAGGCTGGCAACCGTGCCCTGAATATCGTCTGCCTCATATCCCGGAAGCTCAAGCACGTGAAGTCCCATCAAAGACAGACATTCCTTTGCGTCGGCAAATTGTGACAAAAGCTCCTCGGGCGTGGGATTTCTGCCCGCCTTGTATTCCGTATACATTTTGTGCCTGAAGGTCGGTGCCTTAAGATCGAAGGCTACTGCCGCGTAATCGGGCTTTATTGCTTCAAGCTGGCGCGAGATAATATTAACCATACCGAAAATGGCATTAGTATGCTTTCCGCTTTTTGTCGTAAGCGGGCGGACACCGTAAAACGCGCGGTTGATTATACTGTTTCCGTCAATTACCAGTATTTTCTTCATCTGAAGCCGTATCCTCGCTTTCACTGTCGTTTTCTTCGGGAGAGTCGTCGCTTTCCTCAAAATTAAGCTCGTAATAATCGCCGCGGTCTTCGAGAATCAAGCCTTCAAGCTCCTCGTCGGTTTCGGGATCGTATTCTTCAACTGCCTTCGGGGTGATTTCGTCAACTCTTGAAGCGAATGCGCTTTTTATAAGAGCAACCGTTTTTGATTCCTCTGACTCGCGAAGATATGAGGTGAGAATGAGTCTTGCCACGATAAAGAGGAAAACGGCCAACGTCAAGACGGTTTCGTAAATGCTGTTGGAGATAACGACACCCTTTGCGATATAAACGATAAGAGAAGGAATCGCGGAGTATGCCGTTAAAAGCAACGCCGCAAGTCCGAAGGCTCTGTATGCGCGCCATCTTTCTCTGCCTATTGAGATTCTCGTTTCAAAAAGGAAGAACAAAGCTGCGGCAAGATATGCGGTCTGGTCGACTATTTTTGCGGGCACGTTTATAGGCATATCGGTACTGAAATAAAGGAATGTCGCATAAAGCGAAAAGAAAATAACCGTTATAAGCCCGAAATCTGCGCGCCTGGTATCCTTGTCCTTGACTATCAAAGCCGCAAGAATAAAATGCGCCACCGAAAGAAGAGCAAAAATGCCGAGCGCAAAACATACGTAGGATAGGAGCTTTTCCGTTCCCGTTTTAACGAAAGGATTGCCTACGTTCAAATCTACGTAAAGCTTGTAGCTTCTGAAAAGCCCGAATGAGTGTCGGGATATGAAAAGAAGCGCCACACCGAGCGTTCCCGCAAAAACGTAATTAAGGGGCGAGGAGAAGTTGAAAATGAATTTTTTGTCGCGGTTTTCCGCAAAGGAATACGATAAAGCAAAAACAAGCGCAACGACAAGAGCAGTGTTGGCAATGTTTATAATAAGCTTATCCTCGAAATATCCGCTTATATAGTTCATATCTGATAAGCACGCGACACATCTCATTGTAACCGTAAAGGCAAGAAGAATTAGAGTTGAGGCGAAATAAACCTTGTATATAAAAGATTTTCTATTCATTTATAACTCCAAATATAAAGGATATAATTTAGTAACTAAAGATTATGTAACTATTGTACAACAAAATTGTTAACAAAATGTATACAAAATGTGGGCGCGCTAAAAAAACGATAATATTTTTACAAAATTTTCCGCAAAGTGCAAATGGTCTTTAAATGTGACAAAGCTCTTTCGTTGTGCAATATTCACAAAAACGAGCTTGAAAAATCGTAAAACTTTTTCGTAATTTTCCTTTATTTTTTTTTGTAAACTATTGCAATTTCAAAATATTTGTTGTATAATATAAAAGCTTATGATATGCGGTGAAGCGGGAGGTGGCTGCCCTATGAGGCAGGGAATTTCCGTGGAGTATGTCCGATATTTAACCGGGCGAAGCAAGAGTTATGCCTTATGGCAGAGCTGTGTTCTTTTTCGGTTCAGTTAGCCGCTGCGGACGGCTATCAGAACTGATTTTGTTAGGGTGCGTTTGAAACACCCGGCGCAGTGTGAAACCTAGTCGCCCTTCTTAAAACGAAGCAATACGTAAAAAGGAGGACACCCAAATGGCACAGGGAAAAATCAGAGTAAGACTCAAGAGCTACGATTCCACTATTATCGACGCCGCAGCACAGAAGATAGTTGAAGTAGCAAAGAAAAATGGAAGCAAGGTTAGCGGTCCTATTCCCCTTCCTACCGACAAGGAGATCGTAACGATCCTCAGAGCGGTACACAAGTACAAGGACAGCCGTGAGCAGTTTGAAATGCGCACTCACAAGAGACTGATCGACATCCTTGATCCCCAGCAGAAGACTGTAGAGGCTCTTATGAGCATCGAGCTTCCCGCAGGAGTTCAGATCGAGATCAAGGCTTAATCTCACGAAGCCAAAAAACGAGAGCTTCAAATCTCGTAAAAACACCACACCTCGTGGTCACGTTGGCGGAATCGCTCAAGCGAAAATTCAAAGCCGTCAACCAATAATCAAGGAGGAAAAATGAAAAAAGGCATTATCGGTAAGAAACTGGGTATGACTCAGATTTTCGACGAAAAAGGCAACGTAATACCCGTAACCCTGATTGAAGCAGGTCCTTGCGTGGTATCACAGAAGAAGACCGTTGAAACAGACGGCTACCAGGCACTTCAGCTTGCTTATGAAGACGCTAAAGAAAAGCATCTCACCAAAGCTGAGCTCGGTCATTTCAAGAAGGCAGGCGTAAGCCCCAAGAAGCACGTTAAGGAATTCAGACTTGACGACGTGAGCGCGTATGAAGCAGGCTCCGTGGTATCTGTCGATACCTTCGCTAAAGGCGAGAAGGTCGACATTACGGGTATCACCAAAGGTCGCGGATACACGGGTTGCGTAAAGAGATGGGGACACCACATTCTCAGAATGACTCACGGTACAGGTCCTGTTCACCGCCAGCCCGGCTCTATGGGCGTTATCGACCCTGCGAGAATCTTCAAGAACAAGAAGATGCCCGGTCAGTATGGAAACGAGCAGGTAACTATTCTTAATCTCGTTGTAGTTAAGATTGACGCAGAAAAAAATCTTATCGCGGTAAAGGGCGCTGTTCCCGGTTCTAAGGGCGGCATCGTGTTTATCCGTGATTCAGTAAAAGCATAACGGAAGGAGGAACACACAATGCCTAATATTAAAGTTGTTGATATGGCGGGCAAGGAAGTTGGCGAAATCGCTTTGTCCGAAAAGGTTTTCGGTCAGGAAGTGAATGAAGCAGTCCTCCACACCGCAGTAAGAGCATATTTGATGAACCAAAGACAGGGCACGCAGTCAACCCTCACTCGTACTGAGGTTTCCGGTGGCGGCAGAAAGCCCTGGAAGCAGAAGGGTACAGGCCATGCAAGACAGGGTAGCACCCGTTCGCCCCAGTGGGTACACGGCGGTATTGCTCTCGGTCCTAAGCCTCGCAGCTATCGCGTGACTCTTAATAAGAATGTAAAGAGAAAGGCTCTCTTCAGTGCTTTCTCCGACAAGGTTGCTAACAATAATATGGTTGTTGTTGACGCAATCACCGCTACTGAGTACAAGACCAAGGCAATGGTTGCAATGCTTGAGGCTCTCGGTGCTGCTAAGAAGGCACTTATCGTGCTTCCCGAAGTAAACGAGTGCGTAATCAAGAGCTGCGATAACATCGCCGGTGTTAAGACCACTCAGTGGAACACTGTAAACGTTTACGATATTCTTAACTGCGACACTCTCGTAGTTGCTAAGGATGCCGTAGCAAAGATTGAGGAGGTATATGCAAGATGAAATCCTATGCAGATATCATTGTAAGACCTCTTATCACCGAGAAGAGCATGGACGGCGTGGCTGAAAAGCGCTACAGCTTCGAGGTTGCTAAGGATGCAACCAAGGCTGAAATCGCAAAGGCTGTTGAAGTTATGTTCAAGAAGACCAAGGTTGTAAAGGTCAATACTATAATAATGAAGAAGAAGCCCAAGAGATACGGCGTTCACTTCGGTTATACCGGCGAGTGGAAAAAGGCTGTTGTAACTCTTTCCGAGGACTCTGCTCCTATCGCTTTCTTCGACAGTATGAACTAAGACAGGAGGTAAGATAAAATGGCAGTAAAACAGTATAAGCCGACCACACCGTCGCGCAGAAATATGAGCACTCCTTCCTTTGATGAAGTAACTAAGTTTACTCCTGAGAAGAGCCTCATAACTACTAAGAAAAAGCATGCTGGCAGAAACAGCTATGGCAAGATTACCGTTCGTCACCACGGCGGCGGAAACAAGCAGAAGTACAGACTTATCGATTTCAAGAGAAACGCAGAAGAGAATGCAAAGGTAATCGGTATCGAGTACGACCCCAACAGAACCTCCTACATTGCATTGCTTGAAAATGAAGCAGGCAAAAAGAGCTACATTATCGCTCCCGTAGGTCTTACCGACGGCGACGTAGTAAGCTCCGGTGAAAACGCAGACATCAAGCCCGGTAACGTGCTTCCCATCTCTGCAATTCCCGTAGGTACCGTTATTCACAACATTGAGCTTTATCCCGGTAAGGGCGCTCAGCTTGTTCGTTCCGCAGGTGCGTTTGCACAACTTATGGCTAAGGAAAACGGAACTGCACAGGTAAGACTTCCCTCCGGTGAGGTTCGTATAGTCCGTCTTGAGTGCAAGGCAACAATCGGACAGGTTGGTAACATCGAGCACGAAACGATCAAGATCGGTAAAGCCGGTAAGACTCGTCACATGGGTATCCGTCCCACAGTTCGCGGTTCTGTAATGAACCCCTGCGATCACCCTCACGGTGGTGGTGAAGGCAAGTCACCCGTAGGACGTCCCGGTCCTGTAACTCCTTGGGGCAAGCCTGCTCTTGGTTACAAGACAAGAAACAAGAAGGCAAGAACCAACAAATTCATTATTAAGCGTAGAAACGCTAAGTAATTGAAGGAGGATAACAGATTATGAGCAGAAGCTTAAAGAAAGCACCTTACGTTGAAAAAAAGCTTTTCGACCGTATTGTAGCTATGAATGAAAAAAATGAGAAGAAAGTGCTTAAGACCTGGTCTCGCGCTTCCACTATATTCCCTGAATTCGTAGGACACACTATCGCCGTTCACGATGGCAGAAAGCACGTGCCTGTATACGTTACCGAGGATATGGTAGGACACAAGCTCGGTGAATTCGCACTTACCCGTACCTTTAAGGGTCATGCGGGCTCAAAAACATCGAACAACGGAAACTAATGAAAGTTATTCGCAAATAAGCGAGAGGAGGCAATTCCAACAATGGAAGCAAAAGCACATCTTAAATATGTGAGAATTTCTCCGCGTAAAGTTAAAATCGTACTTGACCTTATCAGAGGCAAGGATACTGATAGCGCAATGGCAATTCTTAAGAATACCAACAAGATTGCATGCGAGCATCTTATCAAGCTTTTAAAGAGCGCGGTAGCAAATGCAGAACACAATTTCAATATGAATGCTGGAAACCTCTACGTTTCTGAGTGCTTCGTATGCCCCGGACCCACACTTAAGAGGGTTCAGCCCAGAGCTCAGGGCAGAGCATTCCAGATTCTTAAGAGAACCAGTCACGTAACACTTGTAGTAAAAGAGAAGGAGGTAGGCTGACAATGGGACAGAAAGTTAATCCCCACGGTTTGCGCGTAGGCGTAATCAAGAACTGGGATTCCAGATGGTTCGTTTCCGATAAAGATTTCGGCGACACACTCGTATCCGATAACAAAATCAGAGAGTACGTTAAAACGAAGCTTCAGGGCGCAGGCGTTCCCAGAATTGAAATCGAGCGCGATCAGGCTCGCGTTAGAGTATTCATTCAGTGCGCGAAGCCCGGTGTTGTAATCGGCTTCCACGGTGCAGAGATTGAAAAACTCAGAGCTGAACTCGAAGCAATGGTCGGTCGCCCCGTAGTAGTAAACGTAATCGAAATCAAAAACCCCGACATCAACGCACAGCTCGTTGCAGAGTCTATCTCCGCACAGCTTGAAAAGAGAGTATCCTTCCGCCGCGCAATGAAGCTTGCGATAGGCAGAAGCATGCGTCTTGGCGTTAAGGGTATAAAGGTATCCTGCTCCGGCCGTCTTGGCGGTGCGGAAATCGCTCGCAGCGAGCATTACCACGAGGGTACTATTCCTCTTCAGACACTCAGAGCCGACATCGACTACGGTTTCTGGGAGGCTAATACCACCTACGGTAAAATCGGCGTTAAGGTATGGATCTATAAGGGAGAAGTTCTCGCAGAGAGCATGAACCAGAGATCCGAGCGCCCTGAAAGACGCCAGAGAAGAAATAACGACAACAACCGTCGTCCTAATAACGGACGCCGCGAGGGTGGCCGTGGCTTCAGAAAGAACGCAGAGGAGGGCAACAAATAATGTTAATGCCTAAGAGAGTAAAGTTCAGACGCGTTCAGCGCGGACGTCTTAAGGGTAAAGCCCTTCGCGGAAATACCGTTTCAAACGGTACTTACGGTCTTGTAGCTCTTGAGCCCGCATGGATCACCTCAAACCAGATAGAAGCTGCCCGTATTGCTATGACAAGATACGTAAAGCGTGGCGGTAAGGTTTGGATTAAAATATTCCCCGATAAACCCATCACGGAAAAGCCCGCTGAAACTCGAATGGGTTCCGGTAAAGGTTCTCCCGAGTATTGGGTAGCCGTTGTTAAGCCCGGAAGAGTTATGTTCGAGATGGACGGCGTTACCGTGGAACAGGCAAAAGAAGCTATGCGTCTTGCAGCTAACAAACTTCCCATCAAGTGCAAGTTTGTAGTTAAGGAAGACAACGAAACTAACGAGGAGGCTTAAGCGCAATGAATGCAAAAGAACTTAGAGATATGACAGTCGAGCAGCTTAACGCAAAGCTCGGCGAACTCAAAGAAGAACTCTTCAATCTCCGTTTCCAGCTTGCTATCAATCAGCTTGACAAGCCTCACAAGATCACGGAAGTTAAGCATGACATTGCTCGTGTAATGACAGTTCTTCGTGAGAAGAATGCTTAAGGAGGAAATGAAAATGACTGAAATTCGTGAACACAGAAAAGTCAGAGTCGGTAAAGTAGTAAGCGACAAGATGGATAAGACCATCGTAGTTGCTATCGAAGATAACGTTCGTCACCCAAAGTACGGTAAGATCATCAAAAGAACGGTTAAAATCCACGCTCATGATGATAAGAACGAATGCGGTATCGGCGACAAGGTAGCTGTAATGGAAACAAGACCTCTCTCCAAGACGAAGAGATGGAGACTTGTTGAAATCGTAGAGAAAGCAAAATAATTAACATCACTAAACCAGTACGCAGGTTAAAGGCTTGCCGAAAAAGGAGGAAAAAACAGTGATTCAGCAGCAATCGTTAATGAAAGTCGCAGATAACACGGGTGCAAAGGAACTTATGTGCATCAGAGTACTCGGCGGCTCAGGACGTCGCTATGCAGGCATCGGTGATATCGTTGTTTGCGCTGTCAAGAAGGCAGCACCCGGCGGCGTTGTTAAAAAAGGCGACGTTGTAAAAGCAGTTGTAGTAAGAACTGTAAAGGAAACCCGCCGTGCAGACGGTTCGTACATCAAATTTGATGAGAACGCTGCAGTTATTATTAAGGAAGATAAAACACCTAAGGGAACCCGTATCTTTGGCCCTGTAGCCAGAGAGCTTCGTGAGCATGATTTCACCAAAATCATGTCTTTGGCTCCCGAAGTACTTTAATCAAGGAGGATAACTACAATGGAAAAGCTTCATATTAAAAGAGACGATACCGTAGTTGTTATCTCCGGTAACTCCAAGGGCGTTCGCGGCAAGGTAATTGCTACGTCTCCCGAAGAGAAAAAGGTTATAGTAGCAGGTGCTAATATCGTTTCTAAGCACACCAAGGCTCGCAAGCAGGGCGACAAGAGCGCAATAGTTAAGACCGAGAGCGCTATGTACGTATCTAAGGTTCAGCTCGTATGCCCCAAGTGCGACAAGGGTGTTCGTACCAAGGTTGGATACAAGACCGTTGGCGACAAACAGGTAAAAGTACGTCTTTGCACCAAGTGCGGTGCTGAGATATAATGAGGAGGTAGCAATAATGTCTAGATTTTCTGAAAAGTATGTAAACGAAGTTGCTCCCGCACTCATGAAGAAGTTTGGATATTCTTCTGTAATGCAGATTCCGAAGTTCAACAAAATCGTTATCAACGTAGGAGCAGGCGACGCTAAGGAAAACTCCAAGGTTATCGACAAGATAATCGAAGAAATCACCCTTATCTCCGGACAGAAGGCAGTTCCCACCTACGCACACAAATCAATTGCTAACTTCAAGCTCCGTGAGGGTATGAAGATCGGCGTTAAGGTTACTCTTCGCGGTGAGAAGATGTACGAGTTTATGGATAAGCTCTTCAGCTTCGCTCTTCCCAGAGTACGCGACTTCAAGGGTATCAACCCCAACGGCTTCGACGGCAGAGGAAACTACGCTCTCGGCATCAAAGAGCAGCTTATTTTCCCTGAAATCGAGTACGATAAGGTAGATAAAATTCGTGGTATGGACGTTGTTTTCGTAACGACTGCAAATACCGATGAAGAAGCAAAAGAGATGCTCAAGCTTATGGGCGCTCCCTTTGCAGAGTAATTAAGGAGGATTTAAAATGGCTAAGAAGGCAATGATACTTAAGCAGCAGAAGGAACAGAAGTTCTCTACTCGCGCTTATAACAGATGCAAAATCTGCGGTAGACCCCACGCCTACCTCCGTAAGTACGGAATTTGCCGTATCTGCTTCCGTGAGCTCGCATACAAGGGCGAGATTCCCGGCGTAAGAAAGGCATCCTGGTAAAATAGAGTTAATTCTCTCAAAATATCGGCAGGAAATTCCAAAATTAACCGCACTGTGCGGTAGCCTTGGTTTTTAACCGCCGATATGCCGCCGGTTTTCCGGCAGCAAGAATAAGAAATGCTTGCATATAGGAGGAAAAACAAATGCAAATTTCAGACGTAATTGCAGACATGCTTACAAGAATCAGAAATGCTAACGACGCTAAGCATGAAACTGTAGATGTTCCCGCATCCAACCTTAAGAAGTCCATAGCAGAGATTCTTCTTGAGGAAGGCTATATTAAAAACTATCAGATCGTAGAGGACGGCAAGCAGGGTATTATCAGAATCACCCTCAAGTACGCTCCCGGCAAGCAGAAGGTTATTCAGGGCCTTCGCAGAGTTTCAAAGCCCGGTCTTCGTATCTACTCCAACTGTGAGGATATGCCCAAGGTTATGAACGGTCTCGGCATCGCTATCGTTTCTACCTCTAAGGGTGTTATGACGGATAAGAAGGCAAGACAGGCTAACGTCGGTGGCGAGATCCTCGCTTTCGTATGGTAAGAAAGGGGAGGAAAAGCTATGTCAAGAATTGGTAGAGCGCCTATTGCGGTTCCCGCAGGCGTAACAGTAACAATTGCAGACGGTAACGTAGTTACTGTCAAGGGCCCTCTTGGAGAGCTCAAGCAGACCTTCAGTGCTAATCTTACTATTGCACAGGAAGATAATAATCTTGTAGTAACCCGCCCCAATGACGAGAAGGAAAACCGTGCTCTTCACGGTCTTACCAGAACTCTTCTCAACAATATGGTTGTTGGTGTAACCCAGGGCTTCCAGAAGAAGCTTGAGATTGTCGGTGTCGGCTACAGAGTTGAAAAGCAGGGCACAAAGCTCAATCTCGGTCTCGGTTATTCCCATCCCGTAGTTTTCGAGGAAGGTAACGGCGTTAAGTTCGACGTTCCCGATAACACAACCATCATAGTTAAGGGTATTGACAAACAGGCTGTTGGACAGGTAGCAGCTGTTATCAGATCTAAGAGACCTCCTGAGCCCTACCTTGGTAAGGGTATTAAGTATTCCGGTGAAAGAATCCGCCGCAAGGCCGGAAAGACCGGTAAATAATGAAAGGAGACAAGAACAATGGTTAAGAGAACAGACAGCAACTTACAGCGTCTTAAAAGACATAAGAGAGTTCGCGGCAAGATTTCGGGCACTCCTGAAAGACCCCGTCTCGCTGTATATCGCTCCAACGCTCATATTTCCGCACAGATTATCGACGACGTTAACGGTGTAACGCTTGTAAGCGCAAATACCTATGAAAAGAACTTCGAAGGCGCAACCTCTAACAAGGAAGCAGCTCGCAAGGTTGGTAACGAAATCGCTAAGCGTGCACTTGAAAAAGGCATTTCCGCAGTAGTATTTGACCGCGGTGGCTACATTTATCACGGACGTGTATCAGAATTAGCAGAAGGCGCAAGAGAAGGCGGCCTCAAGTTCTAATCGCTGGTTTGTACACTGTTTCCACAAGAAACATTCTAGAAGGAGATTAACATGGCAAAGATTATTAACGCAAGCGAGCTTGAGCTTCAAGAGCAGCTTGTAACTTTAAACCGTGTATCCAAGACCGTAAAGGGCGGTAGAATCGCTCGTTTTGCAGCTATCATGGTAGTAGGCGACGGAAATGGACATGTAGGCTTCGGCCTCGGAAAAGCAGCTGAAGTTCCCGATGCTATCCGCAAGGGAATTGAGGATGCAAAGAAAAATATGATTACGGTATCGCTTAGCGGTACTACAATCCCCCACGAAGTAATCGGTGAATACGGTGCAGGAAGAGTTCTTCTTAAGCCCGCAGCTCCCGGTACTGGTATTATCGCAGGCGGTACTGTTCGTACCATCCTTGCACTTGCCGGAATAAAGAATATTCGCGCTAAGTGCCTTCGTTCTTCCAACCCCACGAACGTAGTTAAGGCTACCTTCGAGGGCCTTAAGGCGCTCAGAACTGCTGAAGAGGTTGCTCTTCTTCGCGGTATTAGCGTTGAAGACGTAAAGGCATAAGGAGGTAACGGAAATGGAAAACATTAAGGTTACTCTTGTAAAAAGCCTTATATGCTGCAAAGCTAATCAGGTTGCAACAGCAAAGTCCCTCGGTCTTAAAAGACCCGGTGACAGCATCACTCTTGCTGCTAACGATGCAGTTAAGGGAAAAGTAAAAACTATTTCACACCTTGTTAAGGTTGAAACCGTTTAACGGAATTGAAAGGAGGAAACAAAATGAAGCTCCACGAACTTAAGCCCCAGGAAGGCTCCGTTAAGGAATCCTATCGCAAGGGCAGAGGACCTGGTTCCGGTAACGGAAAAACGGCGGGCAAGGGCCATAAAGGTCAGAATGCTCGTTCGGGCGGTGGTGTAAGACCCGGATTTGAAGGTGGTCAGCTCCCGCTTTACAGAAAGCTTCCCAAAAGAGGCTTTAACAATTATCGCTTCGGAAAGAAGTATGCAACGGTTAACGTACAGTCTTTGAACAGATTTAATGACGGCGAGGTAGTTGACAGTGCAACTCTTCTTGCTATGGGTATCATTAACAAGGTATATGATGGCGTTAAAATACTCGGCGAGGGAGAAATCACCAAGAAACTCACTGTAAAGGCCGCAGTCTTCTCAGCTAAAGCAAAGGAGAAGATCGAAGCAGTAGGTGGAAAGACTGAGGTGGTATAAATGCTTCAGACTCTCAAAAACGCATGGAACACAAAAGAAATAAGAAACAAGATACTTTTCACGCTCCTTATCGTCTTGCTTTACCGTGTTGGTACGGTAATTCCCGTTCCTTTTGTAGAGGCTAACAATTTCGCTGCAACGTTTAGCGGAACGATTCTCGATTACATGAACACGCTTTCGGGTGGTGCTCTTGGAACGGCAACTCTTTTCGCGCTCGGCGTACAACCTTACATCAATGCTTCAATTATCATTCAGCTTCTTGCTGTCGTATTTCCCAAGCTCGGTGAGCTTGCTAAGAACGATAAAGAGAAGATGAACTTCATCACGAGAATAGTAACGGTAGCTATAGCTATTATAACTGCTATCGGCTACTACTTTCTCTTGAGAAACGGCGGCGCTCTTACGAATGCCGCAACTCCTGGTGAGAATGCAGGCTTCTGGTTCTACGGAATCGTTATCGTAGCTTGCTACTGCGCAGGCGCATCCTTGGTTATGTGGCTTGCAGAGCGAATCAATGAAAGAGGTATCGGAAACGGTATTTCCATCATACTTTTCGCTAACATCGTAGCAGCTGTTCCTTCCAAGGCATATCAGCTTGCATCTCTCGTAATCAGCACTTATAGCTACAATGAAAAGCCTTGGCTTTACGGCATAATTTCAACACTCTTCGCACTTGTACTTGTGGCATTCGTTATCGCTCTTGTAATCTTCGTAATTCACATTACGGGCTCCGAGAGAAGAATTCCCATTCAGTATGCAAAGAAGGTTGTTGGCCGTAAGATGTATGGCGGACAGAACTCAAATCTTCCTATAAAGCTTAATATGACGGGCGTTATGCCTATCATTTTCGCAAGCTCGATAGTATCGCTTATTCCTACTATCCTTGCTCTTTGCGGAGTTACCTCTACTACCAAGTTCTGGGGCACCGTAAACGATTTGCTTGCTCCGAGCGGAGTTATTTATCCTGTATCTCTCTTTATTCTTATCATTGCATTTGCTTACTTCTATACTCAGATCACCTTCGATCCTATGGAGGTCGCGAACAATCTTAAGAAGCAGGGTGGTACTATTCCCGGCATTCGTCAGGGCAGACCTACCTCTGATTATATCAGAAAGATACTCAACAAGATTACCCTCGCGGGCGCACTCTTCCTTGGCATCATAGCGGTTCTTCCCGTTGTGGGAGGACCTCACGTGCTTCAGCATCTTATCGACTGGATTGTTGACGGTTCTAACGAAGCAAGAGAACTTGCGAACCTTTCAAATCAGTCTATCACTTCTATTGAAGAATACTACTACAGAGCAAACCTTCAGAGCTATATCACATCTCTTAAGTCAAGCCTTGCAAGCACGTTCACCTTTGGTGGTACGACGCTTCTTATCGTAGTAGGTGTTGCAATAGAAACTTTCAGAGAGCTTGAAGCTCAGCTTACAATGCGCAACTACAAAGGATTTCTTTGATAAACATTCCTGAGATATTTGCGTTGAGGTAAAAAGTTTTATGAAAATAATTTTTCTTGGTGCCCCCGGCGCAGGAAAAGGAACGCAAGCGGAGATAGTAGCCGAGAAGCTCGGAATTCCGACCGTCTCAACAGGCGCTATCATCCGCGAAGCGCTCAAATCCGGCACCGAATTGGGACTTAAAGCCAAAAAATTTATTGAAATGGGCGCACTTGTTCCCGATGACGTTGTTATCGGTATAATCAAGGAGCGTCTTAAAGAATCGGACTGTGGCGCGGGATTTATCCTTGACGGATTTCCTCGCACGGTACCGCAGGCAGAGGCGTTAGAGCATATGGGCATTGCCCTTGATAAGATAATATCTATCGAGGTGCCCGACGAAAAAATCGTTGAGAGAATGTCAGGAAGACGAGTTTGCTCAACTTGCGGCGCATCTTATCACGTAGCATTTAATCCGTCAAAAGATGGCGTAAATTGCGATAAGTGCAAAACCGAGCTTATAACTCGTAAAGATGACGCTCCCGAGGTTGTACTTTCGCGCCTTGAAGTATACCACTCTACAACTGAGCCGCTTAAGGATTTCTATGCTACACGCGGAAATCTTGTCCTTGTTGACGGCGTTGGCGAGGTTGAAGAAATTTCTCTTCGTACACTTAAAGCACTCGGAGTTTGATATGATTATTATAAAGAATTCCGAACAGATTGCTATGATGAAAAAAGCGGGACGTATAACGGCGGAGGCCCTTCTTGTTGCAAAAGAGGCTATTCGTCCTGGCGTATCCACTAAGGAAATAGACACGAAAATCCACGACTTTATTAAAAGATGCGGTGCCGTGCCGTCATTCCTTGGTTACGGGGGCTTCCCTGCAAGCGCTTGTATCTCTATCAATAGCGAAGTCATACACGGAATTCCCTCAAAGAAGGTTATAATTCACGAGGGAGATATTGTTAAAATCGACGTCGGAGCCCGCTACTGCGGCTATAATGGCGACAGTGCAAGAACGTTTCCTGTCGGCAATGTAAGCGATGAGGCTCTGAAGCTTATTTCCGTCACTGAAATGAGCTTCTATGAAGGTATAAAGGTTGCAAAACCTGGAAACCGTATCGGAGATATCGGTTCGGCAATAGAAAATTTCGTCATTTCAAATGGCTTCTCGATAGTAAAGCAATACGTCGGTCATGGCGTTGGAAAAGAGCTTCACGAAGAGCCGGAGGTTCCTAATTTCGGAAGATCGGGACACGGGCCAAGGCTTTATTCGGGAATGACGCTTGCCATTGAACCCATGGTAAACGTCGGTACAGGAGAGGTGAGAGTTTTGAAAGACGGTTGGACTGTCGTTTCGCAAGACGGCAAGCTGTCGGCGCATTACGAAAATAGTATTGCGATAACCGATTCCGATCCGATAATTCTCACGGAATGCGAGGGTTAAGCTGCGTATACCGCAAAATAGGAGGATAGTTTTGCCAAAGAACGATTTGATTGAATTTGAAGATTGTGTGGTTGTGGAAGCACTCCCGAACACGATTTTCAAGGTGAAGCTCCCGAACGGTCATATAGTAACCGCAACAATTTCGGGAAAGCTTCGTATGAATTATATCAAAATTCTCGTTGGTGACACGGTAACCGTAGAGGTATCGCCTTACGATATTTCCAAGGGTCGTATAACCTGGAGAAAGAAGTAATTATATTCGAAAGGAAAGGTATTAAAAATGAAAGTTAAGCCTTCCGTCAAAAGAATTTGCGAAAAGTGTAAGATCATTAAAAGACACGGTAAAATAATGGTCATTTGCGAAAATCCCAAGCACAAGCAGCGTCAGGGCTGATTTGTGGGATAAACGCAGGTTCAGACGATTAAATTTTAAAAAGGAGTATATATCGAAATGGCTCGTATAGCTGGTGTTGATATTCCAAACAACAAGCGCATAGAAATCGCGCTCACCTACATTTACGGTATCGGCCTTAAGAGTGCTCAGGACATTCTTGCTAAAACCGGCATCAATCCCGACACTCGTGCAAAGGACCTTACCGAGAGTGAAGTTGCTTCTCTCCGTGATGAGATCGAAGCTAACTACAACGTAGAGGGTGACCTTCGTCGTGAGGTAGCTCTCAACATCAAGAGTCTTGTAGAAATCAACTGCTACCGCGGCATAAGACACAGAAAAGGTCTTCCCGTAAGAGGTCAGCGCACCAAGACTAATGCAAGAACTAGAAAAGGTCCCGCAAAGACCATCGCTAACAAGAAGAAGTAAGGAGTAAAACGCAATGGCAGTAGCAAAGAAAGTTGTAAAGAAACGCCGCGAACGTAAGAACGTTGAAAAAGGCGTAGCGCACATTCGTTCTACCTTCAACAACACGATTGTTTCCATATCCGATATGCAGGGTAACGTTATCGCTTGGGGAACTGCTGGAGAAATGGGCTTCAAGGGCTCTAAAAAATCCACTCCCTACGCTGCACAGACCGCTGCAGAGCACGCAGGTAAAATCGCAGTTGATCAGGGTATGAAGACCGTCGAGGTTCTCGTAAGAGGCCCCGGAGCAGGCCGTGAGTCTGCAATTCGTGCTCTTGCAACCGCAGGACTCGAAATCACAATGATTAAGGACGTAACACCGATTCCTCACAACGGTTGTCGTCCTCCTAAGCGCAGACGCGTTTAATTTTAGGGAGGTATAATAAAATGGCAAGATATACAGGACCTAACTGTAAACAGTGCCGTCGTGAAGGATGCAAGCTCTATCTTAAGGGCGAGCGTTGCACCAACGGCAAGTGCGCATTTGACCACAGAAGCACAGCTCCCGGTCAGCACGGCGCAGCTCGTAAGAAAGTCGGAGAATACGGCAAGCAGCTTCGTGAGAAGCAGAAGGCAAGACGTTATTACGGCGTTCTTGAAGGCCAGTTCAAGCACTACTATGAAATGGCAGAAAAGATGGAGGGGATCACCGGTTCTAACCTTCTTACCCTTCTTGAAAGACGTCTTGACAACGTGGTATACAGAATGGGTATGGCAGCGTCCAGAAAGGAAGCTCGTCAGCTTGTTCTACACGCACACTTTACACTCAACGGCAAAAAGGTATCTATCCCCTCTATTCTTGTAAAGGCTGGAGACGTTATCGCTGTTAAGGAAAGCAGCAAGGAAAGTGTAAAGATTAAGGCGCTTGCTGAAGAGATGGCAGGTGTAACCACTCCCAAGTGGCTTGAAAATGATGCTAAGAACCTTACCACTAAGGTAGTAGCTCTTCCTGCAAGAGACGATATCGACTTCGAATTTGAAGAGCAGCTTATCGTCGAGCTCTATTCTAAGTAATCCCTCCGATACGACGCTGAAGAATACGAAATCCATATACTTTCTATTCTTCGCATCATATCAGTTTATTTAGTTTTTAAAACACATTAAAACAAGGAGGAAACAAACATGTTGAACGCAATTGAAAAGTTCAATATAACCGTTTGCAACGTTTCGGAAGACCAGAATGAAGCAACACTCGTTGTTGAGCCTCTTGAGAGAGGTTACGGCGTAACGCTTGGCAACTCACTCAGAAGAGTTCTTCTTTCAACGCTCCCCGGATACGCTGCAACAAGCATTAAGATTGACGGAGTTCTTCATGAAATTTCCGCGTGCAACGGAGTGAAGGAAGACGTTCCGGAGATTGTTCTTAACGTAAAAGGCATTGTTGCAAAGCTTGAGTGCGAAGGCCCTAAGACTGTCGTTCTCGACGTTAACGGTCCTTGCAACGTAACCGCAGGCGATATTACGCCTGATGCAGAGCTTAAGATACTCAATCCCGAGCATCATATTTGTACCGTAAGTGATGGCGCTCGTTTCTATATGGAAATCACGTTTGACGAGGGAAGAGGCTACAGACCTTCCGACCTTAACAAGCAGAATTACCTTGCAAACGCAGGCGCAAACGTAGGTGCTCCTATCGGTCTTATTTTCGTTGACTCTATATTTACCCCCGTATACAAGGTTGAATATAGCGTAGAGAATACCCGTGTAGGTAACAGCATTGATTACGATAAGCTCACAATGAAGGTTCTTACAAACGGAACTATCGCAGCAAACGAGGCAGTGTCGCTCGCCGCCAAGGTTCTCAACGAGCACCTCAAACTCTTTATCGATATGTCTGATGAAGCTCAGAAGGCTGAGATAATGGTTGAAAGACCTGAGGTTAAAAAGGAAAAAGTCCTTGAGATGACCATTGAGGAGCTTGAATTGTCTATTAGAAGCTTCAACTGCTTGAAGCGCGCAAGCATAGACACAGTAGAAGATCTTATCGAGCGTACAGAAGACGATATGATGAAAGTCCGCAACCTCGGCCGCAAGTCTCTTGAAGAAATCATTCAGAAGCTTAGCAGCTTGGGACTTAGCTTAAAAAAGGACGAAGAATAAGAAAAACGGAGGAACATACACAATGAGAAAGCTTGGCAGAACAACTGCACAGCGTAAGGCTATGCTCAGAGGCATGGTAACTCTTCTTCTTGAAAACGGCAAGATTGAAACGACCTACACCAGAGCTCAGGAAGTTTCCGCAAAGGCAGACGAAATGATTACCCTCGGTAAGAAGGGTGACCTCGCAGCTTATCGCGCAGCTCTTGCTTATATCACTAAGGAAGATGTAGCTAAAAAAGTATTCAGTGTAATCGCTCCCGCTTACGCTAACGTAAACGGCGGTTATACTCAGGTATACAAAATGGGAACCCGTCGCGGAGACGGTGCTGAAACCGCAATCGTTAAGCTCGTTGCAGTTAAGGCAGAGGAAGAAGCTAAGTAATTAGCTTAAACCCTAATTCAAAAGAGGATGGCACTGCCATCCTCTTTTTTGTATAACGAAAAACACGCGATAGTAGAGTGGTTTACGTTATACAAGTAAAGGAAGGAGCGTAAAACTCCTTCCTTTTTGCTTTTAGCTATGCTTAAATATGAAGCACCCTTTAGTTTCCGTGCTTTTCTTTTAATATTTCAACGTTTCTGTCAACCGTTTTCTTGTGAAGCGGATACCAGAACCATAAAATAAGCGCAAGAAGGGCGAAGCCTATCGCAGGAACAAGAGTTGAAATGTTGAAAATTCCGTCAAGCACTGAGGGCTCGAATGCGGTAGAATCGGAATATCCGATAAGCGAGAGAAGCAATCCCGTCACACCTGCCGAAGCCGCTTGACCGAGCTTTCTTGCGAAAGAATATATTGCGTATATCGAGCCGTCTTCACGTATGCCGTGCTTGATTTCGGAGTAGTCTATAACGTCGGTTATAAGCGCCCAAGATACCATAGAGAAAAATCCGAGTCCGAGCCAAGCTACGAAGCTGAAGGCAACGTAAACCCAAACACTTTCGGGACGGATAAAGAAAAGCAGAAGTAAAATAGTAGCAGCAAAAATATTGGAAGTTGCGCTAATTTCTGCCTTGCCAAAGCGTCTGGCAAGCGGCTTTGCGCCTATCGCAGCAATCACCATTCCCAGCATCATTGTTAAGGTCGATATGGAAAGTGCAATGGGATTTCCGTAGTAGTTCGGGAAAACGTAATTTGCCATTGATTGCAAGGTAAGCTGCGCTAGAAGCATTACAATTGAAGCGAAAACTATAGAAATTAAGGCTCTGTTTGAAAAAGCCTCTTTGAGAAGTTCACCTACCTTTTTGCTTTTATGGGCTTCGGCATTTTCGGGTGGCATTACGCGTTCTGTTGTAAGATAGTAACAAAGAAGATAAGCGATAATCGAAAGCACTGAGAATACTCCTGCTATCCACGTAAAACGGGTACCGTTTAGTATTGAATTTCCCGCAGCATCTTTAGTGTAAGCCACAAGCGGTATTCCAGCGCCGACTATAACGCCTGCAAGCGTTCCGCCAAGAGTACGGAATGTAGAAAGCGACTGTCTGTCGTGAGGGTCTGCCGAAATGGTTGAAGCCATTGAGCCGTAGGGAATATTTATCGAGGTGTAAAATATTGAGCCCCACAGTATATAAGTTATGGCGAGCCACGCAATTTTAAAAGCCATCGGCATATTCCTGAACGAGCTTTGATATATAAGAAAAGAAGCAATTGCCACAGGAGCACACATTCTTCGTATCCACGGCTTGAATTTTCCCACACGCGTTGGGCGGCTTCTGTCACAAATTCTTCCCATTGTTATATCGGTAAAGGCATCAATGAAGCGCGTCAGCATCATTATAATTCCGACAACTGCCGCCGAAACACCCATAACGTCGGTATAAAACTTTAAAAGGAAGCTTGAAGAGAGGATAAAGGTGAAATCGTTTCCGAAGTCGCCGAAAAGGTATCCCAGCTTATCCTTTATTCCAAATGGCTTATGTTCCTTAGTTAGAGCTTGATTTTGCATTTTTTACTCCTGAGTATTTGAATATTTTTTCTTAGTTTGCCAAATCATATATCCAGAATGATGAATACAGAATTATTTTGCACTTATTTTGCTCACCTTTTGGCGTTTTATAACACGAGGGTGAAAATGGAGGAAAAATGCGAAGAATACAAAATTTTAACGACGGGTGGATTTTTTCAAAGGAGCCTTTGACGTTTAAAGACTATAGAACGGGTGAAGAAATAAATCTGCCGCATACTTGGAACTGTGAGGACGGGCAGGACGGAGGTAACGATTATTATCGTGGCACTTGTCATTACGCCAAGGAATTTGACCTTTCCTCACTTCCTGAGGGCGATATTTATTATCTTGAGATGAACGGCGCAAATTCGAGCGCTACCGTTTTTCTTAACGGAGAGGAGCTTTGTCACCACGACGGAGGTTATTCCCGATTTAGAGTTGAACTGAAAAATATAAAAGAGCACAACCTAATTATAATTAAGGTTGACAATTCACCGAGTGACAGTGTTTATCCGCAGTTTGCCGATTTCACCTTTTACGGTGGAATTTACCGAGATGTAAACATTATAGCAGTGCCGTTTTCGCACTTTGACCTTGAATATTACGGTGGGCCTGGAATAAGAATACAGTCTGAAGTTTTGGGAAACGAAGCTATAGTTGAGGTCGAGGTTTATATAAAGCACGCAAAGAAAAATCAAAGCCTTGAATTTGTAATAACAGACCACGCGGGCAGCCCCGTGTCAAAAATAAAGACGGATACAAACGAGCGCACAGTCAGAATGAAAATAGAAAGCGTGCGGCTTTGGCAGGGAAGGCTTGATCCGCATCTCTATTCTATAGAAGTGAGTCTTTTAGAGAACGATGAGCTTGTTGACAAGATAAATTCAAGATTTGGTTGTCGTGAATTTAAGGTAGATTCGGAGCGCGGCTTTATATTAAACGGAAAGGAATACGCGCTTCGCGGAGTTTCGCGCCATCAGGATAGAGCAGGGGTAGGAAACGCGTTATCTCGCGAGCATCACGAGGAGGATGTAAGCTTGATTCTCGAAATGGGCGCAAACTGCGTAAGACTTGCACATTATCAGCACGACGAGTATTTTTACGAGCTTTGTGACGAGGCCGGCCTTGTGGTTTGGGCGGAAATTCCCTATATTTCAAGGCATCTTGCAAACGGAGGCAAAAACGCGGAAAATCAGATGCAAGAGCTTGTGATACAAAATTATAATCACCCGTCTATTTGCTTTTGGGGGCTTTCAAACGAAATAACTATGGGCGGTGCAGATAACGAGGGGCTTATCGAGCTTCACACTCTCCTTAACGGACTTTGCCACGCACTTGATTCAAAAAGACTAACCACGCTTGCTGCCGTTACAACCTGTCCCACAGACGCGGAATATCTAAAAATCCCCGACATTGTTGCCTATAACCATTACTTCGGCTGGTATGGAGGTGAGGTAGAAATGATGGGCAAGTGGTTCGACGAATTTCACAAAAAATATCCCGAAAGACCTATTGGAATAAGCGAATACGGGTGCGAGGCGCTTGACTGGCACAGTCCCACACCCAAGCAAGGTGATTATACCGAGGAATATCAAGCGTACTATCACGAGGAAATGATAAAAACCATAAGTGCGAGAAAGTATTTATGGGCAACGTTTGTATGGAATATGTTTGATTTTGCCGCTGATGCGCGTTGTGAGGGCGGAGAAGCGGGAATGAATCACAAGGGGCTCGTCACCTTTGACAGAAAATATAAAAAAGATGCCTTTTATGCGTATAAAGCGTGGCTTTCCGACGAGCCTTTCGTTCATATTGCGGGTAAGCGATACGAAAAGCGCAATGAAAGCGAAACTGAAATTTGTGTGTATTCAAATCTATCCGAGGTTGAGCTTTTCGTAAATGGAAAGTCTGTTGGTAAAAAGCAGGGAGCGCCCTTTTTCAAGTTCAAAATCAAGAACGAGGGTGAAAGCGCGCTTGTTGCAAAAGCAGGGGAATGCAGTGACTCAGCACTTATAGTTAGGGTCGAGAGCTTTAACGAGGAGTACCGCCTTAAAGAAGTTCACGCGGTTCTCAATTGGTTCGATATTACGGAAACGGCAGGCAAGCTTTCTCTTAACGATAAAATATCCGATATATTGGCAACGGAAAAGGGAAGAATACTGTTTTCGGAAATCGCAGAAAAGCTCAAATCAAGTAAAAGCGGGGACGTGGAAATGAATGCGGATATGCTTAAAATGCTGGGCGGTTTCTCATTTATTCGTTTTGCCTCGCTTTCCGAAATGATGGGAATTAAGTTCACAAGGGAAGAATTGCTTTCAATAAACCGCGAGTTGAACAAAATAGAAAAAGGGCAGTCTTAAACTCAATGTCATTAAGTTAAAATAATGGCAAAAAGGAAGATGCACTTAACTAAGCCAAGAAAGCGAAGTTGAGTGCATTTTTCTTGTAAAAAAGCAGGACGAAAAGACAGACGTAAGAGTCTGTCGAAAAAAGTATTGAAAAA
>JAZQRU010000008.1:0-33545 GCA_045629745.1 Eubacteriales bacterium | reverse complement strand
TCTAGTAGTGACTTTTTTGTGGATTTTACAAAAGTTTTTATGAATTTTATAAAACACCCTCTATTTCTCTATTCCACACTTTTTTCAAATTTGGAAACAATAATTTTAAAGAAAGTTTTTTAGAATTTATAAAACTTTTTGAAACAGAATCTTCTCTCACTTATCTAGTAGTGACTTTTTCTTTAATTTGAGCCATATTATTTTTTTGCTTTCACTTATCTAGTGCGAACTTTTTTCTCTTTTTGCACGAAATAAAAAGGTTCAATTCACAAATTGTTTACCATTTAGAGAATTCTCCCTCTACTATACAGACAGTGACTTTTTCTTCAATTCGTATGAAACTTTTTTCGATTTTATAAAACTTTCTTGATACGCACCTGCTTCTCACCCTTTAGACAGTGACTTTTTTCTCAATTTGAGCCACTTTATTTTTACCTTCTACTTATCTATTGCTGACTTTTTTCACGTTTTGAGTGGGTAAAAAAGAAAAATGCCCACGATTATTTTTCGTGAGCATTTAAGCATTTGTTATTGAAGAAGATTGCACTTTGTGATATAATTGTTTTACTAAACTTTGAAAGGATATTTTTATGACTCGTAAAGAATTTGAAGAGCTTGTCTTTGACACGTACAACGTAAGAGCAGATTATCCTTTCGAGGACGATTTTGTGACGGGAGTTTTCCGGCACGAGAATGGCAAGTGGTTTGCGCTTGCAATGGATATTAGGGAGAGGAAAATAGGTCACGACAGTGACGAAAAGATTGACGTAGTTAATTTGAAGTGCGCTCCCGAGGTAATCGAATCACTCGCAGGAATTGAGCCGGGTATCTATCGCGCTTATCACATGAACAAAACACATTGGTTAACCGTTGCTCTCTCCGAGTGCGACAATGATACAATCTCATGGCTTCTCGGTATTAGCTACGACCTAACGAGAAGTAAAATAAAACGCAAATAAAATATGCCGACGAGTTTTGTGCTCGTCGGCATTCGTTATTCTTACTTCTCGATTTCGCCTTTCCAATCAAGGATACCGCCAAACTCAACTATGTTCGTGTATCCAAGCTTGACTAGCTTTTCGGAGGCTTCCTTGCTTCGTCTTCCGCTTCTGCAATATACGAGTATTAGCTGCGATTTATCTGGGAGCTCGGGAATTTCTTCCGTGCCTATCACCTCGTTTGCAACGTTGATTGCACCCGGGATATGACCTTCGGCAAACTCATCAGCTCTGCGTACGTCGAGAATTATATAATTCTTTTCCGTCGCCATCATCTTCACAGCTTCCGACATGGTTATCTGCTTATATCCGAGAGAATTTCCGGGAGCACATGCAGTGAGAAGCAATGTAGATAGTATTATGGGAAGAACTCTTTTTATCTTTTTCATATTTCCTCTCGTTTTACAAATTAACTCAATCTTGTTCAAGTTCCTCGATCAAGTCGGGAATGTCGCTCGTCAAAGTAGAAAACAATATCGATAAATCTACGTTGCCGTAATCATGTACGATATAATTGCGAAGTCCGGCTATATCTCGCCACTGCACATTACTGTGTGCAAGTTTATATTCCTCGCTTAGTTTCTTTGCGTTTTCCTGGATTTGAATTAAGCAAAAAGACATAGAATACATTAATACTTGGTTTTCTCCAAGAGTTTTCTCTGTAACTCCCTGCATATGTTCCTTGATAAAGTACAAGTCCGTCAAGATTTTGCGTACGTAATATTCGTCATTTTTCAGATTGTTCATAAACCTTAATACCATCCTTCAATATTTCATCTAAAAGCTCACTGTTGTTGGTCAACTGTTTCAAGTCTAACAAATCCACTTTCTTGTGAAGCTCGTTTCTAAGTCCTTCGACGATGCCAAAAAACTTCAAACCGGTTACATCAGTGGAAATCAATAGATCAACGTCGCTCTTTTCTCCGGCGCTTCCTTTTGCATAAGACCCGAAGAGAATACAATATTTTACCGAATATTCATCAAGGACTGTTTTGCACGATTTCTTTATTTGTTCGAGGGTTAGTATTCCGTGTTCTTCATCAAGAGTAACTTGCTTCTCAAGCTGTTCGATCATATAGTTGTATTTGAGTGTTCCGACCTTACTTCCGTCATTCTCATAGGTTTTATACGAACGCAATGAGACACCAAGCAAAGCACTGGCTTCTTCTTGCGTTAAACCTTTTGAGATTCGCATTTTCTTTAAAGTAGACATATAGGCATCTCCTTTCTTTGCATTATAATAATATCACTTTTGCACCAAGTTGTCAATACGAAAGTGCAAATTTTGCACCTTATATTTTTTCATACAGTGCAAATATTGCACTTTGAAAAAGGAATTCTGTTTATATTATGTCTATTTATCTTCAATTTATTGTTTCAAATCAGCCTTAAAAAATTCGGCTCACAGGGCGTAAAATGCGTGGTGAGGGGGAGGGGGTACATATATGCCTACCCCCTCTCGATGCGAGGCTGAAACCCCTTGAAAACACTGGACTTTTTAGGCTCTAATTGTCAATAGAGAAGCTTTAACATGATGAAAAGAATTTTGCCAGCTCTTTGTTTAAGGCAGTAAAGTTTTTGCCATTATCCCTCTTGAAAACTGACGCAAAAAGGCGGGGTTTCGGGGCGAAAAACTCGCTACAATCGCCTGGAAAACTATTTGAGGGATACTTGCCTTAGAGGACTCTAATTTGTCACATGGTGCGAATTTAAGGCTATTTTTATCATTGGGAAAAGAACACAAAAAGGGATAGGCTCTTGGTTGAACCTATCCCTCTCGCTATCTTATTTAGTTAACGTTTCTATTGCGATTCGCATGCCGAGCTTGAATGCGTAGCAGAATATCGCACATTCACCTAGGCTTGCGTATTCACTCCAGCTTCTCTCCACCGTCGCATAGTCGTTGCCTATCGCCTGCGCCGGCTCGGCTCTGCCAACTCGTTGCTTTGGGCGGTTTCGCTGCGTCAAAAACAACACTCAGTTGTTTTTAACTTGCTACATGTAATTCTCGAAGATCTCCTTTTGCTCATCGCTGAAAGTCTTTTCGAGGTCTTCGTGATGCCGTGCCATATACCCAAGGAGCTCTTTCATCTCCTTCGAGTTTGTTCTGCTGTCCTCTTGCGGTATGATATTGTCGTGCCACAGTTCTTTGATTATGCTTTACATTGCTTGCACCTCCTGTTAGCACAACACAATACCACATAAAAATCGAAAAGTCCAGACTTTTAAGAACAATTTTTTAAATAATCTGACATTTTATTCTTTAATTTTTCGTCTCTGTTTTTTATATCATTGTATAAAGCTTGTTGATCAGAAGTTTGCGGAGAAATTAAATCATAAAAAGTGATTTTCATACTAACAAGATACTGATACTCTTTCTTTGCATCCAAATAATCATATAGTACATCTTCTTCTATAAATCCGTTTGTTGCTAATGACATAATTGAATCAAATGAAGAAAAAGGCAATGTTTGTAAATTGTGTGTAACCTTATCTTCAGAATCAGTTTTATTACCATCAACTTTTGGGATTATGTATTGTGCGACCATATTTTTGTTGTCCAACAATTTCAAATTGCTGAGGCACTCATCATAAGTTTTTTGAATTAATACTTTAGCAGTTGACCGTGCATTCGCATCTTTTTCGTTTTGTCTGTTATCAATATAATAAAACGATATTACATATAGAATAATCACTATCATCGCATCAAATAGCACACCAAAAATATCGGTATCAATATTTGAAGGTGTTATACCTAAAAATGTAGCCAAATTTATATAATCTAATATTAAGTATATAACGAAAGCTACTATTGTTGGAATAATGAATCTCAATGTTTTCTTTTTCATGTTGCTTCTTAATTTTTTGTGGGAATATTTGTTAAATACTTCATAAGCTGCACGCTTGCCTTGCTACTCAAATACCATGAGAACCAATCTGTTAAGGACTCGTCTAAAAACTAAAGTTTGTTCAAAATATCAAGGCGACTCTGTGCTTTCTCCTCGATTACTTCCATATATTCACCCATATAATCCCAATCGGGAATAAAACCCTCGTTTGAATATTTTTTATTTAAATCAATTATAAATTCACCATTCTTGTCTTTTTGTGCTGGCAAACTTACTTTCAACGTTTTCAAATTATCGCTTGTAAGTGCATCACTATAATCAAATTTTTGCGCCATAATTTTTATAACGGTACAAATAAATAAGGCATTGTACCTTGTTAGGTTGTCATTATATAGTAAGGAAATTGCAGAACCAGCACCCCCGCGACCAAGAAAATCATCTTCTTGATAAAACGAGGATCCGTCAAGGGGACTAACAGTAATACAATTTCCTTTTTCAAGATCTTCGTCTTTATTGGGTTCAAGATAGGAAATAATTCCATTATTAATGCTTCCCGATGAAACATAGGGAACATCACCTTCGTTGTATGTCTTTATGCTTCGGGAGGCAGGCGAGCAGATTTTAAACAATCGAGAAATTTGAAATTCTTTCCAGTCTGAAATGTTAACCTTGTTCATTAGTTTCACCTCTTTCCACATTTATTGCGATTTTATTTTCGTCATGCTTTGCTGACAAGTTGCTGAGATAGATTACTTTATTTGCTATGCTTTCCTTTAAAGCTTTGACATCAATTTCATCTTTGAACATTAGATAATCCAACATAGTCTTAATGAAATCTTCTTCATTCACTTCAAATGGAATCTCATCTTTTTGATAACTTAGACAATCTTTTGGCTTTATCCACTTTATACTATCATCTCCACTTTGCTTTTTGATAATATCCACCCATTTGTTTTCAATTGCGCTCCAGCGATGCTTTATGTCTTGACGACCTTGGTTTTTTACTCTTTCAAGCCCATCTTCTTTGATATAACATGTAAATACCTCTTCATCATTTTGAGGAATACCACTCTCAAAGATAAAAATGGAAGTGGTTATTCCTTCATCAAACGTTTTTTCGGGAAGCTTAATTATTTTCAGAAGCTTATGCTTATTTAATATATCCATAACAGCTTTCTGAGATATTTTTTCAAGTTTCTTATCTGGCAAAAGAAATGCAGCAATAGAGTGAGGCTCGATATTATCTAAAACATTTTTAACGATTATTTCCGGATGACACTTTCTTTCATAAGGTGGGTTCATCAAGACTTTGGTTATTTTTTTGCTTTTAATCCAATCACAGGCTTCTTGTGATGTTGAATCCATCTGCTCCAAATTGGTTTTTCCATCTTTGTGAATTAACATATTTGCACACGCTAATGAAAAAACTCGTTTGTCAATCTCTATTCCATATAACTGAGAGGACATTATTTCTTTCGATTTTTTTGTTGTTGGACCACCGGCTTGTTTTATCATATTAGACATAGCTTTAGTCAAAAATGCTCCGCTTCCACAAGCTGCGTCAAGTATTTTATCATGTTTGTAATCGACATTTATAAGCCGATACATTAATGATGTAACATGATACGGCGTAAATACTTGCCCATTTTCCGACTTTCCTTTATAACGATTAAACTCGTTGAAAAAGATGGCCATAACATCTTCACCATTCCAATTTCTCGAGTTAATTAGCTCTGAAATCACTTCTACATTTGCGATAAAATCATCTATCGCCGCCTGATTATCTGTAATGTTCATCTGTACTTTTGAATATGTTTCAAGCAGTATTTCAAGTTTTTCGTTTTGCTTTTTAGCTTCATCTAATGATTTTGATAAAGTGTCAAGGATTGTATAATGGAAAAGTGTATACGACATTCCCTTAGTTAAAGGAGCTCCATATCGCTTTGCAACTAATGCGCAAGCAGTAAATACCATCCTGTCATAATAGTCGTTTACTCCAAACTTATAATGCAACAGGTTGTTGATCTTCATAGTGGTCAGATAGATTTCTTTTGTATCTATTTCAAAGTCATCAAACAGATCAATATAGTACTCTTTAGGTTCAAGATTTTTCGTTCCATCAGTTTTCTCTTTTTCATTTAGAAATACCTTTGTTTCAATGCCGTTATAGAGGATTCCAATTACTCTGGAGTATTTACTGCCAGCAATCTTGACATTATCCAACAATTCTTTAATGACTGATTTATTACTAATATCCTTATCAGAAGCTTTTGTTTCAAGGATAATTGCAACCTTGCTGCAATCATCAGGCAGATACCATCCATCAGGTTTATGATTACTTCCCTTACCGGAAAATCCCAGTTGTTTAAAAGTCTTCAATTGTCCAGTACCCTGTTGCACTTTCATTTCAGCTTTATCAAATTCAAGAATTTGTTTAGCTCCTTTATGAAAGTCAGTCCCATCGGTATAGCCGTCCCGTACTTCATCTTCAGTTAAAACTCGTACAAGTGCCATTACATTATTCTCCTTTTTATCTTTACTGAGTTATTATTTTTACACAAACTATAGTTCCAAAATGACAAGTTGGCATTTTATACTCCCACAGTTAACACTTTTGGATCTTTTATTCTCTTTTCTCTGCCTACAAATCTCTTTCAAATCCTTGATGCCATGTCGGGGCGAGGGTATGAAAAGGCAGATAATAGTGGCTCATTATATTACTCCTTATCTTCCGGAATAAATTCCATAACATCGTCAACACCGCATTCGAGAACTTTGCAGATCTTGGCGAGAATTTCGGTATTAACGTTCTCGTTCTTGCCGAGCTTTGCAAGAGCGCCGGTTGAAATGCCGGCTTTGATACGCAAGTCGGTTTTCTTCATATCCTTTTCAATTAGAAGTTTCCAGAGCTTTTTATAACTTACTGCCATAGTACACCTTCCTATACTATAAATCTTTAGTTGTATATAGTATAACACAGCGCATTCTACTTTGCAACAAAATATTACAAAATGGAATATAAAATTTTGTTTTCCGGATGCTACAAAGTGAATTTTCAGTGAATTTGCACTTTTCATCCACTTTTTTCACTGAATTTTCACTTTTGAAGTGAAAATTCAATTTGATCATTTTCTCAAAAATGATGTAATTGAACTTCTAAATGAAGAAATTGAAATTGCCATTTTCTTTGTTTAAGGCGGTATAAATTTTTGCATATGAAAAGATCGCCCCCACAAGGGAGCGACCTTTTTCAAGAATCCGATTTGTCTTTTTCTTCGCCTTCTTCTGTATCATCTGGTTCAGGTGTCTGCGTTATGAATTTAGACCAATCGTATGTTGGAATTTTCGGCGCGATTATTTTTGTCCAATCATATGTTGGAATTGTTGGCATAGTTAATTTTGTCCAATCATATGATGAAACTTTAGACAATGTTTGGTAAGCTGTTGATAACTTTTTATCAAAATCAATGCCGGATATCGCTGTTAAAAGAGGTTGATAATTTATACGTTCATATATTGCATAAACTTTTTGCAACGCTTCTGGAATTTTATACAAAGCGTAAATTGTATTGTACAAATTCAAAGAATAGTTCGTATTTTCGGATAAAACTGAAACATTTGCCTCAGTGTCTTCGAGAACAATTCCTTTCTTCAGCTGGTTGTCTAAATCTTCAATGCCACGCTTAATCAGTGCTAACGCTTCCTCGTACCTTTCAAAGCTGATATTATGGAAATGCATAACATCATTCCTGAAGTTCTTAATATCCCAAATTGTTTTAGGCAAAATACTGTCTTCAAAGTTTTCTTGGAAAAATTCTTCCCAAATAGTCTTTTTGCTACTTTTTTCAATAAAGTCTATAAATTCGGCACGAGAAGCAAAGCGATTGTTCTTTTTATAGTTCTCAACTTCCTTATAAAGCTCATCATTGGAAAAAAGGAATGTGACTATATCGCCAAGCTCGGAGTATTCCAAAAAGTCGCACTTTAAATCTTGATGTTTACTATCTATATTAGTCTTTTTTAACTGATTAAACACTTTGATTTGGGCTGCTTCATTTATGTCAAAAAGTGTTACATTTATAAATTTTCGGAGTTTGGTTTCATATTTGCACAGATAAGGATAAAGTTTTTTCACTAAATACTGCGATGACTCGTTAGACAGCATTTTTATAGTTACTTTTTCATCATCCATCAATTTTTCGATTTTTTGACTTGCTTCAGACAAGGCTTTAGCATCATCCAAACTATTGCCATCGGTTTTTAACCTAAGTATGTAATTATCTTTTCCTTTTGTCTTTCTAGCTTTTGCTGTAACTACTATGTGATTTGATGTTGAAAGATCAAATTTTTTCAGTTTATTTCTATACTCATCTTTTTCTGTTATATATTCAACTAACATTTATTCAACAGCCTTTCTTATCACAATCTTAGACCACAATATAAGTTTAGCACAAAAAGCGACAAAATTCAACCATTATCGCCTAATAATAAGAAAGCCAACTTTTTCGATATATTATATTTTAGCTTTTTTCAAAATTGTTCAATTGAAGACATTTGCTTTGATTTAGGCATATTGATTTTTCACTGTAAAATAGAGTTGTAAAAGCTCTTGAAAGTTTGGGGAAGATATGCTACAATGAACACCCGAGAGGGAGGGTTAATTGTTGCTTTGCGGTGCTGATTTGGGGCGGAATGTGGCTAGCCAAAGTCGCAAGACGAGGGGAAATATCTAACGTAATATCTAAAAAAATCATAGGATATTGTATAGGACGAGGATACCTTTGACACGTCTGGGAAAAGTGATTTTGGAGATAGAAAAAAGGCTGAAAGCCCTTGATTTTACTGGGTTTTCAGCCTCTTTTATGTTCCGTTATCTTCCGTTAATTTCTTCTAAAATCCGATAGTGTATTACGCCTTGAAAACCGTTAGAGGTAATTCTCACGGGGGTTCGAATCCCTCAGCCTGCGCCAAAAAACAGGACACTCCATCGTGAGTGTGCTTATTTTTTTTAGTTAATTACCATAAATTCTTAAACAGTCGAAATTTCAAATTCGCCACTTAAATCACCAGTTGAATGTGTTGAATTCATAAACTCCTTTCGTCATTTATTCATCACCTCTACAAACCACTTTATCTCTTTCTCGTGCAATTCTGGCTTTGGCTGCATATCCTCTAAAGAGGTGATATGCGGTGAATTCTCTTGAACTAACGTCTGCCGTGACTGCGCTTGCTAACTTTGTTGCGTGCAAACTAACACCGAGCGAAATTGCATTGATTGCGAGTATTTTCGTTCAGCTTGGCGGTACCCTTGCGACTATTGCCGCAAGCCAAGCGCTGTGCGAAGGGCAGACAGAAGAAAAATAATATACCGACGAGCTTTGAATGCTCGTCGGCTGTTTTTATATCGGGATTTAGAATTTGGTTTTTAATTTGCAACGTTACGCAATGCTTCGGTAACTATTTTTTCAATTTCCTCAGCCGCGCTTTCAAGCGATGCGCTTGATTTGAGGCTCTTATCTCTTGACGAGATTTCAACGATGCCCCCCTTCATATTTCTGGGGCTTACCACCGCTCTGTAAGGAACACCGAGAAGGTCGGCATCCGAGAACATTACGCCCGCGCTTATGTTTCTGTCGTCGTATATAACCTCGACACCGCGTCTCTGAAGCTCCGCATAGAGCTTATCCGCATACGTCTTTACTTCGGCATCGTCGGAGCGCACCGCGCAAAGATGCACCTGCCAGGGAGCTATAGAGATAGGCCAGATAGGGCCGTAATCGTCGTGATTTACCTCGCAAATTGCGGCGGCAAGTCTTCCGACACCTATACCGTAGCAGCCCATAATAGGATACTGAGTGTTGCCCTCGGCATCGGTATACGTCATATCCATAGACTTTGTATACTTCGTGCCGAGCTGGAATATGTTTCCGACCTCAATGCCGCGTGAAATCGTTACGGAGTGCTTTCCGCACGAGGGGCAAATGCCACCCTCCTGAATCTTGGCAAAGTCGTGGAATTCCGCACACGGAACGTCTCTTTCCATATCGAGTCCCGTAAAGTGATGTTCCTCCTCGTTTGCTCCGCAGGAGAGGTTGTTCATACCCTTAAGCGAATTATCGTAAAGAACTATCGCATCTGCGTCAAAGCCGACAGGACCGATAAAGCCTGCCTTTATTACGGAATCAAGCGTGATAACCGCGGGGTGAATATCAAAGCCTAGGAAGTTCGTAAGCTTGGTTTCGTTAACCTCGAGATCGCCTCTTAAGAAGAGAACCACGTATTTATCGTCGGAATTTCTTTGATATACCACCGCCTTACACGAAGCTTTTTTCTCACTTCCAAGGAACGTGCAAAGCTCTTCAATGGTGTGAATGTTCGGCGTATAAACCTTTTTAAGCTCCTCAGAGGGCGCTGCGCGGTTATACTCGGTAATGTTTTCTGCCGCTTCCATATTGGCGCGGTAATTACATTCGGGACAAATAACTATAGAGTCCTCGCCGATATCTGTGAGAAGCATAAATTCGTGAGAGATGCTGCCGCCCATCATTCCCGAATCCGAAGCAACGGAAACCACCTCGGGAACACCTGCTCGGCTGAAAATGCGCTCGTATGCCTTGTGGCACTTGTCGTAATACTCTTCAAGGTCTTTTTGGCTCGTGTGGAAGGAATATGCATCCTTCATTGTAAACTCGCGCACACGGATAAGTCCCGATTTCGGTCTTGCTTCGTCACGGAATTTGGTCTGTATCTGATAAATCATAAAGGGATATTTCATATAGCTCTGTCCGTATTCGCGAACAAGCTGTACCGCCGCTTCCTCATGAGTCATTCCGAGAACAACGGGGCTTCCGTTTCTGTCGTTAAAGCGCACAAGCTCCTTGCCGATGCTTTCGTATCTTCCCGACTCCTCCCAAAGAGATGCGGGCATAACTACTGGGAAGCTAACCTCCTGTCCGTCTATCGCGTCCATTTCCTCGCGCAATATCTCTTCAATTTTACGGGTGATGCGCTTCAGGGGCATATATGAAGAATATATACCGTTTGCAACGTATTTCATATAACCGCCGCGAACCATCAGTGCGTGGCTCTCTACCACGCAATCCGAGGGTTTTTCCTTAAATCTTTCTCCAACGAGTTTTTCAAGCTTCATAAGAAGTTACCTCCAAAATTTCATTTTGAATACAAAAAAGCCCTAAGCTGCCTTGAAATCAGCTTAGGGCGAACTATAAACTTGTCCGCGGTACCACCTAAATTCGAATAAAATCCGCGCTCATCGGTACAAAAATCCGATACCGTATCTCTGTAACGGGAGAACCCGGCGACGCTTACTTCTGTGTTCGGCGCGCAACTCCAAGACGGGTTGGGCATCCATTCCGTGAGAGCTTACACCAACCGCCCTCTCTCTTTGACGCAAAGGATACTTACTATTTCTTATCATAGCCTTTTGTATTCATTTTAAGTAATTATAGCACAAAAACAAGCCCTTGTCAAGCGATATTGAAAGAGTATTTTCTAATTTTAGACAATCCCCAAGCAAGATTGCGAAAATTTTAACAATCTATATATTGACAAACAGTATAAAGTATGATACAATGTGAGATGTTATATGGAGCGCGTATTCTCGGACATTGTGCAAAGCGCGAGCGAATGTAACGGCACAACTTAAAGAAACAAAAAAATAAAATAAAAAACAGGAGAAAACAATGAAAAAAATACTTTCTTTAGCACTCACACTCGTGCTCGCAGTTTCCGTTTTCGCAGGATGCGGAAATTCGGAAAAGGATTACTCTCTTGCTATAGGTGTTGAAGTCACCGAAACGCTTGCAAGCTCTAAGCTTGCCGCTACGGTAGCAACAATAGTTACCGATGCAGACGGCAAAATCGTTCTTTGCAGACTTGACTGCGTTGAGTATTCTGCTTACGACAGACAGGGAAATCTCGTAGAAACGGCTCCCGTATCCAAGGTTGCTCAAGGTGACGCTTACGGCGCTATGCCCGCAGGCACTTGGTATAAGCAGAGCGCGGCTCTTGAAAATTACGTAACAGGCAAGACTCAGGCAGACGTTGCGGCCATCGCTCTTGAGGGCGGAAAGGCTACCGACGCAGATCTTAAGGCTTCTTGCTCCATTGGCATCACTGACCTTCTTAAAGCTATTGACAATGCGTTCAAGAGCGAGCACAAGGTAAGCTTCAAAACATCGGCTGCTTACTTTACCGCAGGTCTTTCGAGTGTAGGCTCCGTTAAAGTTACCGAAAACGATGCTTCGGTTGACGTTAAGTATTCCGTTACCTTTGCTGCATCCGTTCTTGAGGGCGATAAGGTTGTTGCTTCCATTCTTGACACGGCAGAGCCCACCCTTAAGGGTGTTGTAAAAGACGAGGGCGCAACTTCCGTTGACTACAAGGGCTCCAAGCGTGAGCAGGGTGATACTTACGACTCTTACTCTCCTATGCCAGCGGGACGTTGGTACCAGCAGGCAGACGCTTATGCGGCAAGCGCGGTTGGTAAAACCGCAGGCGACATTGCAGCTCTCGCTACTGAGGGCGTTGCAGGCTGCACTATCACAGTTTCCGATTATAAAGCAGCTATTGAGGCAGCCGTTAAGGCAGCAAGATAATTAAAGCCTTTACGGCTACACAGGGCGGCAACACAAACCGCCCTGTTTTTAATAATTTTCCTGTTTGATAAAAATAATTTAGGACAAATGATATGGAAATAAAAAGACTTTTATGCGCCGTTTTGTGCGCGGCGCTTTTCTTAGGAATTCTCACGTCGTGCGCTCTCCAAAATGAAGAAGAGCCTAAAACTCAGGCAGAATCGTATTACGAGTTTTTTAACACAGTATCGGTTGTATTATCTTATAAAGGTGACAGCACTGAGGAGTTTTCCGATAATTGCAAGGCAGTATCCTCACTTCTTTCGGACTATCACAAGCTATTTGATATATATTACGAATACGAGGGTGTCAACAATCTGAAAACCCTTAACAAAAATGCGGGTAAAGAACCTATCAAGGTTGACGAAAGGCTAATAGACTTCCTCATTTATTGTAAAGAAATGTATACACTTACGGGCGGTAAAACCAACGTGGCAATGGGCTCCGTGCTTAAGCTTTGGCACGACGAGCGCGAAATAGGACTTGACACGCCCGAAAAGGCAAAGCTTCCAAGCACCGACGCGCTTCTTGAGGCAAACCTTCACACCGATATAAACGCACTCGTAATTGACAAAGAGGCGGGTACCGTGTTAATTTCCGACGCCAAGGTGCAGCTTGACGTAGGCGCCATTGGAAAGGGCTATGCTGCGGAAAAGGCGGCAGAGCTTCTTGAAGAGAGAAGCGTTACGTCCTACGTTCTCAATATCGGTGGAAATATTCGCGCGATAGGAGAAAAGGTGACGAAAGGCGGATGGATAACGGGAATTACAAATCCCGACAAGGAGTCTGACGAGCCATTCGTTTGTAAGCTCGAGATTAAAGATACTTCTCTTGTAACCTCCGGTGATTACGAAAGATTTTATACCGTAGACGGCGTAAAATACCATCACATAATAGACACGGAAACGCTCATGCCTGCGGAATATTTTTCCTCAGTTTCCGTTCTTGTTTCCGACAGCGGACTTGCCGACGCGCTTTCAACGGCGCTTTTCTGTATGAGCTACGAGGACGGCTTGGCGCTTGCCAAAAAAACGGGCGCAGAGGTTATCTGGGTTCGTAAAAACGGTGACATTTTAATGACAGACGGCATCGAGATTGTTAAAAATTAAACTTTTGAAAGTCACTTATTTCCTATTGACATATATTTTGATTTAATATATAATTAAGATGTATTTATACAAATTATTCAATTTTGCGAGCTAAATCTTGTGGATATTGTTAAAAACGTAACAAAGACGACGCATTTTTGAAAATCAAATTTAAAGGAAATTTTTATGTTCAGGTTTAGGTTTTTAGGAAAAACTCGCCTTCCGCATCGCAAGAACACTGCCTCTATGCCGGCTGTTAAAATGGCGCCTCCAGCAGATATTCTTCTACCTGTGGAACAGCATATCGGAGCACCCGCCACTCCCGTAGTCAGCGTAGGCGACGAGGTTAAGGTTGGACAGCTTGTGGCAGAAGCCTCTTCCGCTATGTCCTCCCCAATTTACTCTTCGGTTTCAGGAAGGGTTACAAAAATCGACTCTTACCTGCGTTCAAACGGCAAAAAGGTTTCTGCTATCAGAATAGAGAGCGACGGACTTATGACTCCTTATGAGAAAATAACACCCCCCGACGTTCACGACCTCGACTCGTTTCTTGATGCGGTTCGCAAATCCGGTGTTGTCGGACTTGGCGGCGCAGGCTTCCCTACCGCAGTAAAGCTTGAAGGAGTTAAGAAAAGCGAAATTCACACCGTTATTTTGAACGGCGCGGAGTGCGAGCCTTACATCACTTGTGACGCGCGCACAATGATTGACGATGCAGAGTCCTTGAAATACGGCATTGAGCTTCTTAAAAAATTTATGCCCGAAATAAAGAGCTACTACATAGGAATAGAAGCTAATAAGCCCGAGTGCATCGCGAAAATGAACGAGACATTTGCGAACGACGACGCGGTTACAGTCAAAAAGCTTCCCTCTCGCTATCCTCAAGGCGCAGAGAAGGTTCTAATCCGTAATATAACGGGACTTACCGTTCCTTTCGGAAAGCTTCCTGCCGACGTCGGCGTTATCGTTATGAACGTTACCACTCTTGCGAAGATAGCAAGCTACGTAAAGCTTGGTATACCTCTCGTTGAAAAGTGCGTCACGGTAGATGGAAGCGCGATAAAGGAGCCAAAAAACGTAATAGTTCCACTCGGAGCTTCTATTGCCGACGTCGTTGAATTTGCGGGCGGATTTACCGAGGAGCTTGGAAAAGTGGTTATCGGCGGACCTATGACGGGATTTGCGGCTTACTCGTTTGACGAGCCTGTTATAAAGACTACAGGGGCTATAGTAGCATTCACCAAAAAGGATTCGGTACATCTTAAAACCACGCCGTGTATTCATTGCGGCAAGTGCGTTGATGCCTGCCCTCACTTTCTCACGCCTACGGCATTCACCAAGGCTCTTTCGATTACCAACGAAGACGAGAGAATGGAAAAGCTTGACGAGCTTGGCATTTCAATTTGCGTAGAGTGCGGATGCTGCTCTTACGTTTGCCCTGCCAACCGTCCTCTTATGGAAAACAACAGAGTTGCCAAAAATGCTCTCAGAAGCTACAGAGCAGCAAAAAAAGATTTGAAGTAAAGGAGATAAACGTATGGATAAGTTAATAGTATCAACCTCTCCGCATATACGCACGAAAATCTCCACTCAAAACATAATGGCAGACGTGCTTATAGCACTTTCCCCCGCGGCAATTGCGGGTATCGTATTATTTGGCTTAAGAGCATTGCTCCTTATGGCAGTATGCGTGGCTTCTGCGGTTCTTTCGGAATTTCTTTTCAATATAATCGTAAAGAAAGAGCAAACTATAAAAGACCTCTCCGCTGTGGTAACAGGACTCATTCTCGCCCTTTCACTACCCGTTAAAGCTCAAATCTGGCAATGCATCGTCGGTTCGGTTTTCGCTATCATCGTTGTAAAATGTCTTTTCGGCGGTATAGGCTGTAATTTCGCAAACCCTGCCGTAACGGGAAGAGTTATGCTCTTCGTTTCATTCTCGAGCTTCATAAGCGGCGGCTCGGCAACTAACTTTATGAAAAACGCAGGAAGCGTTGATGCCGTTTCGGGCGCAACTCCTCTTCAGGCTATGAAAGACGGGAGCGCGTCGCTTCCCTCGCTTCTCGATATGTTTCTCGGAAATCGCGGCGGAGCTATCGGTGAAACCTGCGCTTTAGCGCTTATCGTCGGATTTATCTATCTTGTCGTAAGAAAGGTTATCCACTGGGAAATTCCCGTAATTTTCGCAGGCTCTGTCTTCCTTATCTCGCTTCTTGTCGAGCTTGATTTCACAATGGCGCTCTATCAGTTGCTTGGCGGAGGTCTTCTTTTCGGAGCTATCTTTATGGCAACGGACTACGTGACGAGCCCCATCAACAGACTTGGCAAAATGGTCTTTGCTCTCGGATGCGGCATTCTTACAGTCGTATTCCGTTATTTAAGCACGATGCCCGAGGGCGTTTCCTACGCTATACTTATTATGAACATTCTCTCTCCCTATATTGAGAAGCTTTGCACGAGAAAACCGCTTGGAAAGGGAGGACGCACGAAATGACGAAGAAAAATCTAATGCCCACGATAGTCCTCTCGGCAATAGGCCTTGCGGCAGCACTTTTGCTCTCGCTCATCAATATGTTAACCTTTGACAAAATACAGGCAAACGAAGCGGACAAAATCACCGAATCGCTTAGCGAGGTGCTTCCCGACGGAAAGGACTTCGAGCCCTTTGAAATTGACTCCAAGTACCCTGCCGTAATAAAGCTTGCCTATAAGGCTGACGGCGGCTTCGTCTTCCAGGCGGAAGTCAAGGGCTACAAGGAAGGCCTTAAAATTCTCGTCGGAATTTCAAGCGACGGAAAAATTGCGGGCGTTACGCATACTGAATCAAACGAAACCTTCGGTCTTGAGTCCGAGCTTAACAAGGTTTACCTTGGCGAAACTCTTGACTCAGCCGAGCTTGTTATCGCTACGGGCGCAACTCCCAATTCCGCAACCTCAAAGGCTTATTTCGAGGCTATAAAGGCATCTCTTCAGGCGTTTGCCATTGCCAGCGGCGCTGACGTTGACATCCGCACGCCCGAGCAAATCGCGCAGGATAATTGCAACGCGGCTCTCGGAACAACTGACGTAAAGTTTACAAAATGGTTCGCAACCGAAGTTATAACGGGCGTTGACGCAGTATATGAGTCAAGCGACGGAAGAGTATACGTTATCGGCAAGGCCTACGTCGGAATTAAAGATGCTACGGTAGTCACCGCAGATGTAAGTGCGCAAAATCAAGAGGCGGCACTTCTTGCAGACAATGCCGTTACGAAATCCACTCTCACAGAGGTAACAAAGCCTGACGGCACGAGCAGATTGATTACAAAAATATACAAAACCGAAAGTGGAAACTACGTATTTGAGGCTAAGGCAAGCGGATTTTCCGCAGAATACGGTGGCGAGGAAATCATAATTAAGGTTTCCGTTTCCGCTGAAGGAAAGATAATAGACTGTCTAACCGTCAGCCACTCGGAATCGAAGGGCTACGGCGACAGATGCCAGACGGAAGAGTATTATAACTCCTGGCGCGGTGTCAGCATAGACGGAGTTGTGATAAGCAGTTCTCCGATTAGCCCCGATAACACAGACCCCGGAGCTATTTCGGGCGCAACCTACACCGCTAACGGATATCAAAGAGCCGTAAAAGCAGCATTATCAAGCTTTAAAATCCTTACGGAAGGAGGAATGAATTAAATGAATGAAAATAAAAAGCTAACTATCCTCCTTAAAGGTATAATATATGAGAACCCCGTTCTCGTTCTCATACTCGGAACCTGTCCGACCTTGGCTACGACAAAGTCTATGTTCCAAGCACTTTCAATGGGCTTTGCGGCAACGCTCGTGCTTATATGCTCGAACTTCGTTATCTCGCTTCTCAGAAACGTCATTCCCGAAACCGTAAGAATTCCCTGCTACATAGTTATTATAGCGTCTTTCGTTACCGCGGTTTCACTTCTTCTTAACGCATATCTTGCTCCCGTATATAAGATTCTCGGACTTTGGCTATCTCTTATTACGGTTAACTGCATCGTGCTTGGAAGAGCCGAGATGTATGCAAGAAAGAATGGGCCCTTAGATTCCGCCATTGACGGACTCGGAATGGGACTCGGCTTCCTTCTCGCGCTTCTTCTTATGGCAACGATACGCGAGGTTCTCGGCGCGGGAACAATACTCTCGGGTATGCAGGATTTCGGAATTGAAGCTATTAAAATTCCGCTTATCTACGATATCAGAATCCCCTTCCTCACAGAGTCCTCAGGCGGCTTCCTCGTATACGGTATTCTTATTGCCATAATGGCGAAGCTCACCGAAAAGCGCGGCGGACTTAAGCGCAAGGAATTCTCCTGCGAGGGTTGCCAGCTTGCAAAGATTTGCAACAAGTCGAGCTGTAACGCTATTGACAAAGTAGACGCAGAGGAGGTAGAAAACAATGCCTGAATTGATTTCCATACTTCTTGCGGGAATGCTCACCGATAACTACGTTCTTTCAAGAACGACGGGTATTTGCCCCTTCCTTGGAGTTTCTAAGAAATTCCAACAGGCAGTCGGTATGAGTGTTGCGGTTATCTTCGTTATACTTTGCGCAACCGCGGCAACCTGGCCGATTTACACCTATCTTCTCGCAAAATTCAATCTTACGTATCTCAAAACAGTCGTATTCATTCTTGTTATTGCAGCTCTCGTTCAGTTCGTTGAGATAATTCTTAAGAAGTTTATTCCTCCGCTTTATAAATCTCTCGGAGTTTATCTTCCTCTTATAACGACCAACTGTATCGTGCTCGGAATTACCGAGGAAAATATAGCTGAGTCACGCACGTTTTTAACCTCTATGACCGCATCTTTTGGTGTTGGCGTCGGCTTCCTTATTGCTATGATTTTGTTTGCAGGAGTGCGTTCGAGAATCGAGAATTGCCCCTCGCCGAAGTCCTTTAAGGGCATTCCCATCACCCTTGTTGCCGCTGCCATAGTTGCTTTGGCTTTCAGCGGCTTTAAGACCATTGGTGTTTAAGGAGGTGCCGTTATGGAAATACTTATTCCCGTAATTATTCTTTTCGGTATAGCTCTCGTTTGCGGCGTTATTCTTACCGTTTCAAGCGTTTACTTCGGAGTTAGTGAGGACGAAACATTCACGGCAGTGCGCGACTGTCTTCCCGGTGCCAATTGCGGCGCTTGCGGATACAGCGGCTGCGACGGCTATGCAAAAGCTCTTGCTGAGGGTAAAGCCGCAACAAACCTTTGTATCCCAGGCGGTGACAAAACCGCAAAGGCAATTGCCTCAGCTCTCGGAGTTGAAGCCCAAGACGTTGAAGAAAAGGTTGCATACGTTGCCTGCAACGGAAAATGCGGCGCAGTTGAGAAAAAGTACGATTACCGCGGTGAGCCTAACTGTGTTGCGGCAAACCTCTCCTATCACGGAGATAAAGCCTGCTCTTACGCTTGTCTTGGTTACGGTGACTGCGCTAAGGCATGCCCTCAGGATGCAATATACATTGAGGATAACATCGCTTGCGTTGATCCGCAGAAATGCGTAGGTTGCGGAATTTGCGTACATACCTGCCCCAACCACCTTATAAATCTCGTTAAAGACACGACGCGCGTCGTCGTTGAATGCTCAAATCACGAAAAGGGCGCTATAACGCGCAAGCAATGCTCAAACGGCTGTATTGGCTGTATGAAGTGCGAAAAGGCTTGCCCTACCGGCGCAATTAAGGTTATAAACAACCTTGCGACCATAGATTACGAGCTTTGCATAAACTGCAGCGAATGCGCCAAGGTTTGCCCCGTAAAATGTATTCACGAAGGTAACTTTATCTGTGGCGCGCATTTCTAAAAACAACGAAGGTGGAGTGCAAATGCACTCCACCATAAATTTAAAAGAGGAAAATTATGAAGGCTATGAACGAAAACAAAAAAAGGCGCTATAAATTAGACCTTATAGTTATTTTATCTATAGTTCTTATTGCCATCACCTCTCTTCTCATAGTTTTCATATCGAGAAAGCCGGGAGCCGTTGCCGTAGTTGAAGTTAACGGAGCTGTTGTAGGCGAATATTCCCTCTCTGAAAACGGCACCTTCACGCTTAACGGCGGCACTAATACCTTGGTTATCGAAGACGGCGCGGCGTATATCATAAATTCCAATTGCCCCGACCACACCTGTGAAAACACAGGCAAAATCCGCTACGTCGAACAGACCGTAATCTGTCTTCCAAACCGCCTTTCCGTTACGGTAAGGGGCGAGGGCGACGGTGTTGACTTCGTTTCATAAAGGAGCTAATTTTGAAATACAGCACAAAAAAAATAACGACTCTTGCGCTTACCGTTTCTCTGGCTCTGATTCTTTCATTTATAGAGTCGAGAATACCCGCATTCGTTGCTATACCCGGAATAAAGGTAGGACTTGCAAACATTGCCGTAATATTCACCCTCTATAAGCTCGGCATAAAAGAGGCAATATGCGTTTCTCTTTTAAGGGTATTTCTCGTATCAGTTCTCTTCGGAAGCCCCGTAAGCCTTATATACAGTATATCGGGCGCGGTACTGAGTCTTTCTGTTATGATACTCTTAAGAAAGCTCACACCCCTCTCCGAAGTCACCGTTAGCGTTTCGGGCGGAATTATGCACAACGTCGGGCAAATTATAGCGGCATCGTTTATGCTTTCAACAAACGTCGTCACGTACTATCTTCCCTTTCTGATACTATCCGGCACTATCGCAGGAGTTGCCGTCGGCACGGTTTCGGCGCTCTTAATTAAAAAGGTAAAAATCAATATTAAATAAAGGTTTTAAAAAACAGGCTAATTCAAAGGCAAAACGTGTTTGAGTTAGCCTGTTTTTATATTTTATGCTCTTTTATAAAGTGCTTTATATCCTTTAAAAGCTTCATATCATCATCGGATAGGTAAGAATAATTACCAATATTCAACAAATAACGCGGGTCAAGATTTAAAATTTGACAAATTCTACGCAATTGCTCTAAATTCGGCTCTTGAATATCGCGCTCAATCTTTGAATAATTTGACTGATTCATTGGAATAAGATTTGCCATATCTCTTTGAGATAAATCCATATCTTCTCTTGCATTTCGTATTTTTTCACCAAAATTCATTAAGTCCCCTCCCCCCCCTTTTGTTTATTATAACAGTTTTAACTAATATCCCTTGACTTTTAGTTAAAAATATTATATTATTTTAGCTACAGAGTCGTTATTTAACTATTTTTTATGATATTAGTTCATTTTACAATGCGAATTTTGCTTCCTATATATTTATAATTTGACGTGCTTTTTTTGAGGGAAACGGACTGTGAAAAAAAACGAAACGAAACTTTTTTTTGAAAAAATAATAGGCATTTTCGCTTGGCTTTCCTTTTTTCTTGCCATATTTATAGCTATAATAACGTTTTTCGCCTCTTTAAGCGGTGAAAAGAACGGTAAAGAAATTTTCAGCAGAAAAATGTTGATAGTAAAAGGCGACTCTATGACGAAATCAGAGATAAGCGAAAACGAAGAAATTTTCTTCGGTGTCGGTGACCTTATCGTCGTAAAAACCGTTGACAACCCAGAAAAACTCAAAGCGGGCGACGTTATAAGCTTTGTGTCGCAAAGCCCCGAAAGTCTCGGCGAAACTGTGACACACAAGATACGCGAAATACAATACTCGCCCGACGGGAAAATAGCAGGCTTTATTACTTACGGAATAAACACAGGAAAAAACGACACCACTCCTGCAAAGCCTGAGCAAATTATCGGAAAATACTCTTTCAAAATAGAAGGGCTTGGAAATTTATTTCTGTTTTTAAAAACTCCGCAAGGTTATTATCTCAGTATTTTAATTCCCGCAGTACTCCTTATAATTTTCTTCAGTGTTTCAGTCGGAAAAGCTCTCGGAAAAGAGGATTTGTCCAAAGAATATAACGAAGAAATAAATCTTTTAAAGCAAAGATTAAGTATTTTGGAAGAAAAAGAAAGCGCTCATACGACGGAAATAATTGAAAGCAATACTCCCCTCTTTGAAGAAGCTTCGCAACTAAAAATTCCGAGAGGCGAAAAAATCGCGTTTGCAACGAAGCTTCTAAGCCTTGATACCGAGGTTCAAAATTATTTTTGCGCGGTACATAACGAACTTGTTTCATATAAAAAGCTCCACGCAAGATTATCTTTTAAGTGCATTTCGTACCGCCTTGGCAGAAAGCTCTTGGCTAAATTGACGGTTAAGGGAAAAACATTAAATCTGCATTTAAATTTAAAAGTTCAGGATTTTAACGAAAACGCTTTTCACCAAAAGGATTTGTCTTCCTTTAAAATATATAGCGAAGTTCCATTCACCGTTAAAATTAAAAGCTCTCGCGGTCTTTCAAATGCTTTGAAGCTCGTAGCGGCGCTTTCAGAAAAATTCGAGCTAAGCAAAAACGACAAATTCGCGCCCGTTGATGCTATTAAGCTTTTAAAGAACGAGGACATTTATAAGGAAGAAATCTTAATTGAGTCGGTGGAAAAAGATATTTCCGACAAATCCGAAGTAACGGAAACGGCAGTCACGGAAGAGCTTATCACGGCGGTGGCGGCAGAAGAAACAAAAACGGAAAGCGGCTTTAAGGGCATATCGATTTTACGCAAAAAGAAGATTTCCTTTGCTGCGAAGCTTGTAACGCTTGACGAAGCTATCCAAAGCTATTTTAACAAGATAAACGACGAGCTTCTCTCGTTCAAAAACGTTAAGTCAAGACTTTCGTTCAGATGTATTTCTTATAGATTTGAAAAGAAAGTTTTAGCAAAAATGACCGTTATAGGCAAAACCTTAAAGCTTCATTTGAATTTAAACGTTCAGGACTTTAACGAAAATGCTTTCCGACAAAAGGATATGTCTTTGGTAAAGACCTACTCTGAGGTTCCCTTCACGGTTAAAGTAAAAAGTCCGCGCGGCCTCTCCAACGCTTTAAAGCTTATAGCGGCGCTTTCCGAAAAATTTGAATTACAATTAAAAATAAACAAAATTTAATTTCCCGAAAGGATGAAAAAAATGAAAATTAAAAATGCAAAAAGAACTTTAATAAGCAGTATTATAGCAATTGCCGTTTGCTTTACTATGCTTATCGGAACAACGTTTGCTTGGTTCACTGACACTTCCGTTAGCGATATCAACCAAATTCAATCAGGAAACCTTGATATAGGATTTGTTTATTCCAACTCCTATAACGGCACTCCCGAAGAAGTAAGCGAAGAGACTAAAATCTTTACCGATATCAACGGTGAAGAAATGACTTGGGAGCCCGGTGCATTTGCAAGCGGACGCTTTGAGCTTGCCAATAACGGAACTCTTGCTCTTAAGTATCAGCTTAGCATCATTCAGGCAAATGCTACGAAAACTCCCTCAGGCAAAACTCTTGCCGACGTGCTTACCGTTTATGCTCTCACACGTAATAAGACTACCGGCACAGACAATGTTATGGAAGATCCCACGCTTGAAGCATTACAGATCGACTCTGCAGTTCCCGCGTATGATCCCCAGAATATGCCTTGCCTTAAGGACGGATTAACGCTTGATGCATTCCTTCTTCCCGGCGAATCCATTACATACGAAATCGGAATTTTCTGGGAACCCTCTGAAAACGACAATGAATATAACGTTGAGGGCGGTCTTTCCATTGACTTTGCCGTTGCTCTTGTTGCAACGCAGATGACCTACGAAAATGACGGCGACGGATTTGTTTACGATACAAATTCGGCACTTCCCGAGCTTCCATCAATTCCCGACACCTTTGACGGAAACCTTGATTTTTCTTGGATAGACCCCACGGCTCCCAAGCTCACCATTGACTCCGCGGAAGCATTTATGGCTTTCGCAAAAATGATGGACCAGAAAGTAACCGATGATGATTTGTCCAACTCGCGCACTGTATTAACCAAGGAACAGCTCAACAGCTTTTTCTTCGATTCCGAAAATCCAAAATACGTAACGCTTGGCGCAGACATTAACCTTTACACGAAAGATGTAAACGGAAATCTCGTATGCTTTGAGCCCATAGGCTCTTACAGAAAAGATTTGGCTTTCACCGGCACCTTTGACGGTAAAGGACACACCATTTACAACCTCAATCAAAACACATGGGCTCTTGATAACGGCTATCATTACGGTGACCTCGGCTTAGGCTTGTTCGGCGCAGTTGAAGACGCAACTATCAAGAATCTTACTATAGACGGCGCAGACATTTCAGGTGAAAGCGCACTGTGCGGAACAATTGCCGCAGTGGCAGGTGACAACTGTGTATTTGAAAACATCACCATAAAAAATGCAAACGTTGCAGACTATCAGTACTACGCAGGCGGTATCGTTGGTTGGGCATCCGGCAAACAGACCTACAAAAACTGCGTTATAGACGAGTCCGTTATCATTGGCGGACAGTGGGGTGATTTTGGTAACGCTTGCGGCGGTCTTATCGGTGGCGCAGGCTCAAGCGGCGAGTATTCTTTTAAGGATTGTACAGTTGCTTGCCGAATCGATGCAGTTAATGACATAGTATCAGCTTACCAGTGGGAGTGCTATCGCAATTGCGGTATGCTTATCGGTAGAATCAACCATACCGAAACCGACGATGCTGTTACCAATGTTGCTGCTCCCAACGTAAGCTGCGATAATGTTACCGTTATTTACAACGATTGGGCAAATTACACCTACTGTGAATTTGCCGGTACCGCTTATCCTTATGTGCGTGTACAGGAAGGTATCAGCGTTGATGCATACGTAAACGTTCGTTACGGTCATCCGATCGATGCTAACGGCAATACGGTTGTTGACGATAATCACGTCCATAACGTAGGCGAGGCACACCACAAGCTTATCGTATTCGACCAGCTCTTTGGCGGTCCTGCGGATCACCGTTATTGCCAGTATGGTATCGCTTCCCATCCGGGCGTAACCGTTATTTATAACAACAAATAATCTTTATAAATAGGGACTCTTTTGTAAGTGTCCCTTTCTTATTTTCGCGCAGTTGACACAATGCTTTTATTATGATATACTAAGCATAATCAAATATACTTGACAGGGGGGTAAAGAATGGCTGCCAAAATATCGGGATGCGCGACTCTTTCCGCAGGCACTTACGACGAAATCACCTCGAGCGGTATGATAAAGCTTGCGGGCGAGGTTAAATGCACCTCCCTTTCTGCAAGCGGAAGCGTAAACGGTGACGCTTTAGTATGCTCGGGGGATGTCAAAATATCGGGCGCTTCGAGCTTTTCGGGCGAGGTAAGGGCAAAAAGCATTAGCGTCGCGGGAGCTTTCCGCGCAAAATCAAATATAAGCTGTGACGAAATCACCGCAAAAGGAATTATAAAAGCCGCAGGTGAGGTTTCAGCGCTAAGTAAAATTGAAATTCACGGCGCAGTTAAATCGGAAGAAACGCTTAGCGCGCCAGAAATTTTCATAAAATTTGACTCAGACGTTGAGCTAACTTCGGTAAAGGGCACAAAAATCTCTATTACACCTCTTCGAAAGTTCAAGCTTTTCAAGAGAAAATGCATAACGCTTTCCTCTATTGAGGGTGACGATATTGAGCTTGAATACGTCACCTGCCCTCGCGTTTCGGGAAAAAACGTGAAAATAGGGAATGGATGCCGTATTGAGCTTTTGGAATATAGCGAAGGGATCGACGTATCCGATAAAGCAAAAATCAGAAAAACCCAAAGAATTTAACAACAATACAAAAGAGGCCAGCAAAGTTTTAAAGCTAGCCTCTTAAATTTTAAGGTTTTAGTGCGAATGGCTTTCGTGCGTCGTGATTCTTGTGATAAGTACGGGAGTATCACCGCTTATTTTGCCGTTTTCGTCAATCTCAACGTCATTGAAAATCTTGTCGATAATATCCATTCCGTCAGTTATTCTGCCGAATGCGGCATACTTTCCGTCAAGCTCGCGCGAGTTCTTTCTTGCTATGAAAAACTGTCCGTATGCGGAATTGTACCCTTCTCCGCGCGCCATTGAAAGAGTGCCGCGTACGTGTGAGATTTTATTTTCAACTCCGTTTTCCGAAAATTCGCCCTTTATACCTAGCGTTTCGCTTTGTGCATAAAAGGAGCCGCCGTAAATGAGGTCGTCAACAACGGTGTGAAAGCTTTTGCCGTTGTAATATCCGTCATTTGCAAGGCTTATAAATTTCTGAACTGTTATGGGCGCCTCCTTGCCGTAAAGCTCAACGTGAACTGAGCCGTATCCCTCAATTTCAATCAGTGCGTCATAGGTCGCCTCGGGCGTATATTCAAAAAGTCCAAAGGCAAAGCCTATTGCAAGAACTATACCCGCGATAACGGCAAGCGCAAGAAGTATGAAAAGCGATGCTTTAACTATCTTCATTGTTTTCTTTTTCTTCTCGTCGCGTATTTTCTGCGCTTTTGCCGCCTCAGTTTTTTCCGTTACGTAATTCGCATTCTTTTTCTTTTTTGCCATAATGCACCCCTTAAAAAGATTTATTTAACAATACAACAATTATACGGCAAAACCCGGAAAAAGTCAAGTTTAATACTAACAAGTATCGTTATTTGCAATATAATTAAAAAATGTGAAAAAGGTTTAAAATAGGCTGTCAGCTTCCTTTACACCGAATGAAGAAAGCTTTAGAGCGCTTTACGAAGCAGACATTAAAAACGCCGAAATTTGCTTTTATATTTCAGCGTGCGGCGCAAACGTGCCCGCTATTTTAAGCTTATCGCAAAGCTTTCCTAATTCTCCTATCATTTTTTTGCCGCGCTCGCTATCCGTTGCGCCGTCTATCTCAACGTAGAAATAGTATTGCCAGGAGTGCTTTTTCATAGGTCTTGAACGAAGCGCCGTCATATTATAGCCGTACTTTCCGATAATACCGATAGCACTCGCAAGTGAGCCCGCCTCGTGCTTTACCGTGAACATAAGAACCGTGCTCGTAAGAGTCTGTGAGCTTGCCTTTACCTTTGAGAGAACCGCGAAGCGCGTTGTATTTTCGCTGCTTTTGTTGACGTTTGCTTCAATTACGCGAAGTCCGTAAATCTCTGCTGTTTCAAGGCTTGCAATTGCACTTAGTGATTTATCGTTTGCCTCGGCAACCGCCTTTGCGGCAAGGGCGGTATTATTGCTCTGCTCAACCTCAAAGCCGCGCATTTCAATATAATCGTGACATTGGCTTAAGGCTTGCGGATGGCTCGTTACCTTTTTTATATCTTCGAGGCTTGCCCCGGGGACACCGAGAAGATTCTGATGTATTTCAAGCTCATAAATACCGTTTATGAAAAGCTCTCCCGAGAAGATTAAATCAATAGTTTGTCCGACCTCGCCTGCGTAGCTGTTTTCAATTGGAAGCACTGCCGCATCGCACTCGCCACTCAAAACCGCGTCGTAAGCCGCCTTAAAATCGCTATAGGAAATTCTGTTAGCACTCGGGAAAATTCTGCCTGCGGCAATATGAGCAAAAGCGCCCTCGACACCGCTATAAGCAATTTTCAAACCGCTTTGTATTCTATGCTGATAGGCACGGGATACGGACATCAAATTTTTAAGATAATCAATATAGTACCCCTTTAAAATCTCATCGTCAACGAGTGCCGAATTTCTTTCAATAACGGCAAGCTCCCGTTTTTCGTCGAGAATTGGCAAGGCAAGCTCCATTTTATAGTCGCAAACCGCCTCGCAGGCTCTCATTCGCTTAACGAAAAGCTCCGCCATTTTTGCATCAACTTCATTTATAATATTTCTTGCTTCTTCGAGTTTATTTGACATTTTTTCTCACCTTTCAAAGCTTGTCTGCTATATCCAAAATCAATTTTTCAGTCTTTTCCAAACCAAGACAGGGGTCCGTGATGGATTTTCCGAAAACGTGCTCGCCTGCGCCCTGCGCTCCGTCTTCAAGATAGCTCTCTATCATAAGTCCCTTAACGAGCATCTTAATATCCGCATTCTGATTACGGTTGTGAACTATGTCCTTGGCAATTCGGATTTGCTCAAGATATTTTTTGCCCGAAACCTCTTCTTCTATCCTTTTAAGCCTTGAAATATATTCAAGAACCGGCTCGCTATGGTCTGCGGAGCAAGGACCGATAATGAGAATAAATTTATCAAGTCTGCCGACAAATACGGCTCGGATAGCTTCGTCGTGGCTTGCCTTGGCTTTTATCATACTCTCGCTTAAGGGATATTCTTCCTTTACTGCATTTGGAATTGGTAGCTTTCTGTGGAAATTCATTTGCATCGTTTTGCGCCTCTTGTTTTAGATTTAAAAATAAAAAATCCGCACTCTTTATGCTCCTTTAAGCATAACAGATGCGGACTGTCCGTATTTTGTTTCCTCTCGCTTTAAGCTTCGGATTTCACAAAAGTCGGGCAGCCCATACTAAAGAAATAAAAGTAATAAAACTTATTAAACATAGCCGCTCTCCTTCGCGAATTGTTATTCATAACTTATGAATTGTTATTCACATTATACTCTCGATTTACGTATTTGTCAATATTTTTTTCAAAAAAACGCATAAATTCAGAGCGAGCTTACCGTTTTTGCGGCAAGCTCGCTCTTCTCGTCAGCTTTTTCCCTCCGGGAGTAAGCCTTTTAACTATTTATTACTTCTTGGTTATAGCTGTGACGTGGGGGTTAACTGCATTTGCATACCAGTAAACGAATCCGGTAACGTCAACCTTGTCGCCTGCTGCAAGTGCTTCAACTGCTTTGTAAACGTCGCTATCAGGACCGGTGAGGTACTGCTCTACGCAGAAACTGTACTCGTTAGTTCCGTCGCTGAGTGTAAGGTAGATATCCTTGCCGCGAACGCCACCCTGATAATCGTACTTAACAACGGTAAGGTTCTTGAAGGTTGCGAGTCTGTTCTGATACTTGATAAGCTCTTCAGCATTTGCAAGAACACCGGTAAGGTCAACTGCTTCGCTTACGTAGGTATCGTCGCCCGCAAACTCAAACGTTGCGTCCATAATTTCAACTTCGCCTTCCCAAGCAGTCTTACGGCCGGTTACCTTGATTTTAGTACCGGGGGTAAGCTTTTTAGCGTCTTCCTCAGAGCAAGCAAGCTCGTAAACGAAATAAGCACCGTCCTCGTCGGCTCCATACACGGTGATTTTATTATCCCACCAAGACTGAGTAGCCTGAACGTACATTTCAACGGTAACATTGCTCTCAAGTTCAGCGTTTACATACTTATCGTACGCGCTCTCTCCGCAAGAAACGAAGGAAAGACAAAGAACTGCAAGCAAAAGAATGGATACAATCTTTTTCATTTTTGTTTTCTCCTTAGGTTTTTAACATTTTAAATTTATTTTTGTTTTAAAAACGTTACAATAACATTATACTCGAAAATCTAGGATTGTCAAGACTTTTTTCGTTTTTTTAGAGTTCGCATAACGAGATAAGAAACTATAGCAATATCAACGGCGGCAATTCCGACTATGAGAATTACCGAGCCCGTCGGCATCCTTCCCATATCAACGTTAAATCTGTATAGGCTTATCATATTGCGGTACACGTTATTTACGTAGGCCGAGTTCACCTCGCCCCCTCGTCTTTCAGCCTTTACGACCTCTTCTATCATTTGTCCCGCGGCATTTCTAAGCGATGCCGAGCCGTTGAAAACGGGGGTTACGAAGGTGTTGTCGGTGTTTTCAAGCAAAAGCTTCGTTGCGTCTATTTTAACGTCGTAGTAAAGCACGTTATCTTCTCCCGAGCGAGAGAGATAATCAAGATATTCGGAAGCTCCTTGCGCCTTTTCCGTTACGGGAACGTAGCCCTCCGTCTTTGCGTAAGGTATCTGTATATCGTTTGTCAGAAGATATTGCATAAAGAGCCACGACGCGAGAATTTCTCCGCTGTCGCCCTTATTAAAGAGACATATTGAGGGGCCTTGCGAAATCATCTGCGGGTTTTCCGTATCAAACTGAGGCACAGGCCTTACGACTGTTTCAAAATCCACGGCTTCATTTTGGTGTATATCCATAAGGGGAGCATCGGAGCCCATCCAGGTTGCGCCCGCACTTGAATCTATCGCAAAAATACATTGTCCGCGATTGAGATAGTTTCCTGGGTACGAGGAGATTTTAAAGGTTGAAAACGCGCCGCTTTCTGCGTGCTCCGCAATTCCGAGAAGCAAATCCTTAGTCGTGTCGTGGAAAATCTCAATATCTCCCGTTTCCGTAGAATATGAAGCACCCTTTTGCTTAAGCATCTGAATCATCATATTGTCGGTTGACTTATAGATAAATGGAATTAAAACGCTTTGTCCGTTAACCTTGAAAGTTCCGTCGTCATTCTTTGCCATTGCCGCCTCGGACACTTCCCAGATAAAATCCCAGCTCAAAACCTCGGGGATTTCGTAGCCGAGAGCCTCGACGTAGGTTTTGTTTATATAACAAGCCTCAGTTGAACGCATATACGGCATAAGATAATAGTGTCCGTTTATTTTGCATTCGTCAAGGAACTTGTCTATCATTTCGTCTTTTGTGGGACCGTCAAACTTAAGCTCCGATCCGCCAAGACCGTACCTCTCGTCGTTTATGAGACTATCGAGGGGCACGACTACGGCATCTCCCGTAAGATAGGTTGCTACGTGGTCGGGATAGCTTATACAAACGTTAGGCGTGGTATTCGTCTGAATATTGGTTATTACCTTTTGATAAATTCTGCCGTAATCCATCTCAACGAGAAGATTAACCTTTACGTTTGGATAAAGCTTTTCAAAATCGGCTATTGCTTTTTCATAAATTGCGGTTTGGGTTGCGTTACTGTCGCTCTTAGCCCAGAAGCTTATTTCATACTGCTTCCCCTCGTCAAAGCTTTCGGGGAGCTTAAAATCGAGAAGGGCGGCGGAATAATTAGTAGCATTACTCTCGCTATCCTTTGCGTCAGGGGCATATTTTCCGTGGCAGGAGATAAGCGAAAGCACAAGAGCTGCCGTGAGAATAAGCGCAAAGATTCTTTTGAAAATTCTCATCCCTTTGTACCTCCTCTCGCAACGCCTTCCATTATCTTGTTTCTGAATATCAAGAAAAGGGCGATAAGGGGTGCGGAAATTGCGACGACTGCCGCCATCATTGCAGGAACGTTCTCACGTCCGAAGCCCGATTCCCTTATTGCCTGAATTCCGTTTGAAACGAGATAATAAAGCTCGTCGTCGGTGATAAGGCGAGGCCATACGTAAGAGTTCCAGCACTCAATAACCTTAAGTATGGTTATCGTTACGATAGTGGGCTTACATATCGGCACCATAACCTTAAGCATAAACTTAAAATCGGACGTTCCGTCAACCTTTGCAGCAAGATAAAGCTCGCGCGGCACGGAAGCGAAGTTTTCCTTTAAAAGATAAATGTAGAAAATCGACGTTACCGACGGAAGTATAAGTCCCGTAAAGGTATTGCGAAGTCCGAGCTCGGTTATCGTTACGAAGTTCGTTATTATAACAAGCTCGTTAGGTATCATCATGAGAGAGAGAAACAGCGTGAAAACTATATCCTTACCCTTGAAATCAAGCTTTGCGAAAGCAAAGGATGCGGGCACTATAACGACTATCATAAGAGCCGTCGTTATCACGGTAAAAATAATAGTGTTTAGGAAATATCTTGCTAAAGGCACGTCGGAAAACGCTTTGACGTAGTTTTCAAGCGTAGGAGATGTCGGAATAAACTGCGGCACGACCTCCGCGTTATACGACGCGTAATCCTTAAGCGAGGTTAAGAGCATCCAATAGAACGGAAAAAGCACCACGAGCGCCCAAAATCCGAGCATAACGTAAACAAAAGCATTCAAAGCGCGTTTTTTTATAAGGGCGTTTTTTTCTATTTTTTCAAAATCGATTTTTTTCGTCATAAAAGCTCCCCTTTAATAATGAACGCGCTTTTTACTTACGATAAGGTTTATTGCAGTTACCGTAAGAACTATAACGAAGAGAATAATAGCCGCGGCAGATGCGTAAGAGGGATAGCCGCCGCCCTCACCGTAAAGCATATCGTAAATATATCCGACGATAGTGTTCATTTCCGCAACGTTAAGGTCCGTGCCAAAAAGAGCAACTGCGTCGCTATACGCCTTGAACGCGCCGATAAAGCCCGTTATGACAAGATAAAAAAGTGTCGGAGAAATCATAGGAACGGTTATTCTAGTGAAAATTCTCCACTTCGGTGTGCCGTCAATTCTCGCGGAATTGTAGTAGTCCTCTTTAACTGACGCAAGCGCCGTTGTTAAAATGAGTATTTTAAACGGCATAACTACCCATATAGTATAAAGACATAAAACGAACATTTTTGCAGCATAAGGGCCTGAGATAAAATCCACAGGGCCTGCGCCAAACCAGGAGAGAAGCATATTTGCAAGTCCCGCCGTGTAATCCGTGGGCTTAAAAATAATCATAAAAACAAGACCTACGGCAAGAGTGTTCGTTACGTAAGGAAGAAAATAAACAGTTTGAAAAAGCTTCCTCAGAGGCTTAATTGAGCTTAAGCCAACGGAAATAATAAGTGCTATCAGGGTTGATGCGGGAACCGTTATAAATACGAGAATAAAGGTATTCTTCACCGCCGCGAGAAAATACGGATCGTGAAGAACGTAGGAATAATTATAAAATCCTACGCCGAAAAACTTTTGAGAAGCGGAGTTAAAGCCTTCCTCAAAGGAATATATAAGCACGTCTATCAAGGGATACACCATAAAGACGCCTATAAACACGATAGCGGGCAAAAGATAAAGCCACGCTTTAAAATTACCGTTTTTCATAGCTTACCTCAAAAACAAATGCGCTCTTCTGTGACTTTATCAAAAACGAGAAGCTTGTCCCTCTTAAGAGAGAAGCGAACCGTATTTGAAGCAGGGAAATTCTTTACGTTTGACGGAAGTATTGCGCGCACTATGGGAGAGAGCGCATCCTTGTGTGAGGCGACTATGCTGACGTCGCGCCCCATAACCTCAAGGTTTGAAAAGGCACACTCAAGCGAGCCGTTTTCGTCTACCGCAAAGCCCTCGGGGCGAACCGCTGCGTACACTTCCCCTTCAGGCGCGCCCTTCGCATCAAATAGGGGGGCGTTGCCGATATAGAGCTTGCCGTCAGAGATTTTCCCCGAAAATACGTTTATCGGAGGTGTGCCGAGGAATTTAGCAACGAAAAGATTTTTAGGGTTATCGTAAACCTCCTGAGGCGCGCCTATCTGCTGAACGACACCGTCTTTCATAACTACGATAAGGTCGGAAATACTCATTGCTTCCTCTTGGTCGTGAGTTACGAAAACCGTGGTTACGCCCGTTTCCTTTTGTATTCTTCTGATTTCCTCGCGCGTTTGAAGCCTGAGACGTGCGTCAAGATTTGAAAGCGGCTCGTCAAGCAAAAGAACGCGGGGCGATTTTACAAGGGCGCGAGCAATGGCAACTCTCTGCTGCTGACCGCCCGAAAGCTCGTTTGGCTTTCTGTCCATATACTCTTCTATCTGAACGAGCCTTGCAGCCTCGAGCGCCTTTTCGTTGCGCTCTTCCTTCGTGAGCTTAGCCTCGCCTCTTAAATTTTCGAGAGGGAAAGTTATATTCTGTCTTACCGTAAGGTGAGGATAAAGCGCGTAGTTCTGGAAAACAAGTCCTACCCCACGGTTTTCGGGCGGGAGTGCCGTTACGTCGTCCTCACCAAAGTATATTTTTCCCGACGTGGGTGTCTCGAGTCCCGAAATCAAGTGAAGCGTCGTGCTTTTTCCGCAGCCTGACGGGCCTAAAAGTCCTATAAGCTTTCCGTCGGGAAACTCAAAGGTAAAATCGCTTACCGCAACTACCTCCGCCGTTTCCTTTTTATTCCTTGACGGAAATTTTTTAGTTAAGTTTTCAAGAACTATTTTCATTGAAGCTCCTATCCTTTAGTGCCTTAGGCAAAATAGACTTATTTTTTCCATTATATAGATTTATTTTCTTTATTATAGCATAGACTCATAATTTTATCAATAGATATTAAAATATTTAAGCACTCGATTAAAACATC
>JAZQRU010000007.1:0-24442 GCA_045629745.1 Eubacteriales bacterium | reverse complement strand
CTTTTGGCAATCCACTTTTTCACAAATTCAAGCAAAGCACAGGACATTGGAACAACATCTATACCGCCGCCAGATTTTATGCTTAAATAAGTATTGACGATATCGCGCTCATCCGAGGATGCAATCGACAGCAGATCTTTTTGATGCTTGATGTATTTTCCTATCTCTAAAAAGACAATCGCCTGCACGACGAATGTGGCGGATTTATATAGTCCCTGCAATATTTCATCACTCTTTTCGTGCAACATATTATGCACACAGCCATGATAAATGTTACAAGCGCCGATTTTAATTGCTCTCTTTATAGCGGTTTTATCAATTACCATAAGCAATTCGTCAAGGCTTCCTTGTATAGGGCTTGTGTCATAATAAAACTGAAAAAGGTGGGAAGGCTCCCAATTAAGAAGTTCATCTTTTCCTGACAAAAATCCGCAAATCAGGTCTCGGTGAGGCAAAGTGTCAAGCATTGCATTATAGATTTTAACATCTGATGCGGACAGCTCGTCCAGTATCACAACAACGTCAATATCGCTTGTATCAGAAGCTTCACCACGTCCGTAGCTTCCTTGCAATCCTACAAACCATACACGTTTCTCAAAAGTTTCATTTAATTTCTGCAAGAAGCTCTGCATCCAAACAACAATATCTATCACTTAAATCACCTCGTCAAACTTTAGATTTTAGCTAGATTATACCATACAACGTAATTAAAGTCAAGGCGGAGATGAATACACTCTAACGAGTGATGATATGCAAAAAAGGGCGATTTTCTCGCTCTTTTTGATGATATGCACGCAAACAAGTTGCGCGATGATATACCATTACTCTGTAATGGATAAAAAAAGTCGTATCAAAATAATACGACTTTTTTGGTCGGAATGACAGGATTTGAACCTGCGACATCTTGCTCCCAAAGCAAGCGCGCTACCAACTGCGCTACATCCCGAAAAGATTGTTGAATTATAAAATCTTGTTTTTTAGCTGCGTTTTAACCGCGAGTCCTAACGGAACAAAGCTTAAAAAGCACTAATGATTATATCAAATCTCATTAAATTTGTCAAGTAAATGAAAAAAATAAATATAAAATCAATGTAAATAATATTTATGGCATTAGGTGCTGAGTCATTAAGAATTGAACAAAAAAGGAATACAAGCGATAAAACGCGGTAAAACCCTATAAAAGCAAATTCTTATTGGCTCAGCACTGCGTAGGCAAATGGATGAGCTTTTTCGCTTATTCCCTGCTAAGCTCTTCTTTTCATAAGCCTTGTTAAAAGCTCACTGAGTGGGACTACAAGCATAGCCGTAAATAGATTGCTTATTCCGTGGATTAAGTCCCACGGGAGTCCTGCAGCTATCCACGCAAGCATTGCTTTGAAATTCAATCCGAACATAAGAGCTTGCGCGGGGGCATACAAGGTTCCGAAGGCAAGTCCGTGAATACAGCATACGGCAGGATATATAACGCACTTTAGCTTTTTGGGCATTTTATTCGGCAAAAGCATTGTTAGTCCCCAAAGCACAGTCCAAATATAAAGATACGGTATCCACCACATTGAAAAGCCTGCGTAAACACCGTTTAACATAACGTATATGTAAATCGGTATCAAAGCTTTTTTACGAAATACTACGGTGTAGGTCATGGTAAGCATTCCGAGCAGGTGAACGTTTGGCAAAAGCTCCATTATGATTTTAGACACGAACATAATGGCGCCAAGCATTGCAAACACGACCATTTCGCGCACGTCTAATTGCGCGCCGCACTTCTCTTTCTTATTTTGCGTACTCAAGTCGATAAGTTTCGCCCTGTGTTATTTTCGTGGCGTCTACTCCCGTCATAGCATACTCACCGTTTACGTAGAATGCCCAATAGCTTTTATCCACGTCGTAATCGGCGACAATTCCGTTAACGACCTCGACGTAAAGGCCGTAAGCGCCCTCCTCTCCTGCGATAAGTCCGTGCTCAAGCAAGGCTTCTCCTACGGTGTCCTTATCGGTTTTAACGGTAAAGGTCACGAGCTCTTCCCCCGCTTTAACCTCTACTACCACGGTTTTTTCACCGCTTCCAAACGTCATATCGCGGCGATAGGTAGCACTCTCCCATAAACCCGTTTTTTCTACGGTATTACAGGAAACAAGTGCGAAAACGAACACAAGCGCGAGCGCAAGTGCCAGAATTGATTTAATTGTTCTTTTCATTTTATTATCCTCTCTTTTTTATAAAAGAACAAAATAAAAGCACCCTTCTTGCGAGGGGTACTGTGAAAAAATATTGCCATCCTGCCATAGCAAAGCTGCCGAGAGAAAAATCCCTAAGCTAAAATTTTCACGAATCTCCCCCACTTTGCCCAAGAGACTTTTACGTGCCACAAAGCGATAAGCATTCCGACTTGACTTTTAAGAGTTACGGCAATGGCTGTTGCTACGGATTTTCACCGTGATTTCCTTATCCCCGAGCATACCGAGGTATGCCCGACAATGAATAGACAGAGCTATTCAGATGCTTCGCGTTTATTCTTTTGTTATTAGTATTATATCAGCGAAATACAGTTTTGTCAATACCTTTTCATAATCAAGCGTCTAAATGCTCAAATATTTTATCCCAAAGCTCACAGTCCTGCTCGCTCATTTTATCAAAGTCAAAGGAAGAAACGAATTCTGCCTTTTCTTCATTAGTTAAATTCTTTCTTTTAAGGAGCTTTGCTCTCGCTTTTCCGAATTCCGCGAGCAATTTAACTGCATCCTCGGTATAATTGGGGTTGTGCCCTTTTTCGCTTAGTAAAATAAAGCTTACGTTTTCCTTATCAGAAAGGGTGGATTTTAAAATGTCGTAATGCGTGCGACGGCAAAGCGTGTCGTTATTGGAATATATAAGAAGCGTCTTTGCTTCAGATTTTGAAAGACTTTCCGCAGCAGAAAAATTTGCAAAACGTGGGTTAGAGTCTACTTCAAGCTTCAAAACCGCCTTTCGATACCCTTTGAGAAGTCCCGAAAAGAAGCTTTTTATCATTTCTTCAACGGATACAAAGCCTGAAATAGCAATGACGTGAGAAATTTCGGGGTGAAGCGCCGTAATATTCATACTTGAAAAAGCGCCCCAACTATGCCCCATCACAGAAATATCAAGTCCCGAAAAACGCGCGTCAGCCTTTAAAGCAGCGATACAGTCGTTAAGGTCAGTGAGTGACTGCGCAAGTCCGTTGGGACTCTCACCGCCGGACTCCATACATCCCGTATGGTCGTATGAAAACACACGGTAGCCGTGGCGGCAAAGCATTTCGATTTCCTTCATATAAGCGCGGTGTCCGCCGCCGAAGCCGTGGTCAAAGACGACGAGCCTATCGCGAATAGGATTTTCATATTCGTAAAAATACCCCTTTAGGCTATGCCCTCTCGAAGCTTCAAAGCTATACGCCTCACTTTTTAATCCCGGAAAATCCTCGGGCGAAAAATATCGGACAGTCAAAGTGTCGTCACAGCGCGTATGCATCATTCCGCGGTACATATTAAGAACTTGTTTTTCAAATATCATATCTTGCCTCAACAAATAATAAACTACATATAGTATACTGAATTTCGCTGAAATTTCAAGTCTTCCCCGAAGATTTTTTAGCTATTTTACTTTATTTCCCTATTTTGTTAATAAAGAATTAAATTTGTCGTATTTTGCTTGACAAAAATCAAGAAAAGGCTTACAATATTAACGATTGATTTCAATGAATTACGTATGTCTTTAAGACAGAGAGGGGCAGAACTTTGAGCGAATTTATAAAAAGCAAAGCTAAATTGATACTTAAGGTTCTTATCGTCGTAGCTTCATTCGTTGCAATTTCACTTTTGTCTGCCCTTATCTTGATGGCTTTCGGAATAATCTATTTTGAAGACGGAATAAAGCTCAACGCAGAGCTTTTCCATTCCTTCAAAAATTCGTGGTACGGATGGCTTATCATAATTCTGTTTCAGGTTGCGGTAACCACTCTTCTTTCTTTCATACCCGGAACCTCAATGGCGTTTATCATTCTCATACAAACCTTTTACGAGAGTCCGTGGCAGGCCTTTCTTATCACCTTTATCGGAGTTATCACCTCGTCGGCTCTTATGTATATTACGGGGCGCGTTGGCGGATATGCTATCTGCAAAAAGCTTCTTGGCGAAGAGGACTGCGAAAAGGCAACCGCACTTCTCAACGATAAATGCGTTGTATTCTTCCCTTTAATGATGCTTTTCCCCGTATTTCCCGACGACGCTTTGACTATGATTGCGGGAACTATTAAAATGTCGCTTAAATGGTTTATTCCCTCAATTCTCATAGGCCGCGGAATAGGTATTGCAACGATAATTTTCGGCCTTGGAAACATTCCCTATGAGAAATTCACAACGCCTTGGCATTGGATAGGCTTTGTTGCAATTATTGCCGCGCTTATCGCTCTTGTATTTTTCTTTGCATTCAAATTTAATAAGTATCTTGAAAATCGCCACCGTAAAAAAGACGCGGAAAAAGAAGAAAATCAATAATTAAAAACATAAAAAAGACGCTCAGGGTATGGAGCGCCTTTTTTTAATTAAATTTTACACCGAGTCCTCAAGGCCCTTGATAGCCTTTTCAAGCGCTTTTTCAAGCGCCACAACCTCGGCTTGCGTGTTGTTGTTTGTCGTATCCGTGTCGGTATTGTTATTATAAAGCGTTACGGCGTTTAGGAGTACGGAATCAAGGACGTCGCGGCTTTCCTTTGTGTAAATTACCGTATAGTCCTCACTCGTCGTTATGCCGTTTGCAATATTTATAAGAGAATTGAGAAGCACTAAATCGTAGGCTTCCTTTGCAAGCACCTGTGCAAGCGACGAGCCTTTTTCTACCGAATAATACCTTTCCGCTGACACCCACGTGTCCGTATGGAAAGAGCCGCTTCCCGTCGGGACTCTTACGCTTTCCGATGAGCCTTGCGGTCTGTAGCTTTGCATACCGCCGTCGTAAGCACATATCGGAGCTTCTCCCTTGAACATATCGCCGAGCTGTATCCACTCGCCGAAATCGTCCTCTGTGAAAACTGCCGCGTATACCGTTGCTAAGGATGGGTTGTATTTATATCCCGAGAATATACTTCCCGTAACGCTGCTTTTCTCACTCAAGGTATTCGTCGTCATATATACGGTAAAGTCTTCCTTACCGTCGCCCGTTACGTCCTCTCGCTTGATAAGGAAATAAACCTCTTGCAGCTGGTTTTCAATCATTATTTCAAGCTGGCCGTCAAAAAGCTCGAGAGATGCGGTCTTATCGCTTGGGGGAGCGTCCGGAACATACGCAACATAAGATGAGTTTCTAAGTGTTATTCCCCAGCTTCCCGTAGGGACTTTATCCAACAAATCAACAAGAGCTTGCATTTCGGACTCAGTATTAAGAATTTCCTTAAACCTATCGAGCGCGTTTTCTACCGCGATTTCTCCATCCTCAGCGCCCGGCGCGGGAATTTCGTCTATTGGAGTCTGGAATCTTATATCGAATATAGTATGAAGCTCGGTGCCGTTTGCAACTCCGGTATCTCCGTCTGCGGTAAGATAAATAACTATAGTTCCGTGTGTCATACCGTTTGATGCGGGAAGAAGGTCGCGGCGAACCAATGAATCCGTCAATGCTTCGTCTTTATAAACCTTGTAGTTAACAAGTGATATATCGGTGTTTTCGCTTCCGTTGGTGATTATCGTTGCATAATATCCGTAATTGGAAAACGTGCGGTTAGCTACAGTTATTTTATATACGGAAGACGTACCGGAGATAAATCTTGCGTTAAGAGTATTCGTTCCTATCGAGTCCTTCGTAAAGCTTCCGCTTCCGCTTATAAGCTCGGCATCTCTTATGTAGATGGGCGGAAGGCTTGCCGTCGGAAGAAACTCGTAATTTATAAGCGAAGTCAGGCTTTCCTCACCGCTTGGGGTATATCCGTCTTCAAAGTGAAAGCTGACTTCAAATTCAAGATAATTGCTTGGATGAACCATATCGCCGTGAGTAAGCGGCGCGCCTGTTGAAAGATTCATTAAATCAAAGCTTATATTTTCGTTTGAATATTTATTCGCGTTATACTTTGCCCCGGAAAACTCGTATATTTCGTCCGTGTTATTATAAAGTCTTACTTTATACGTAGCAACCGAGGACTTGCTTGATAACGTTACGGTTGAATTAACGTTTGTCGGGTGAATGTAATAAAGATTATCTATTTTTGCTCCCGAAGAAGTGCTCACAGTGTTGGTTGACGTTATATAAAGCTCGTTTGGCGGAGTCGCGTTCAAGTCTCCCGTAACCGTAAGAGTTGCCGTTGTTAATGCGTATCCCACAGAGATAAAAAACGCAAAAAAGGAGAGACATGCGCATATCAAACACTTTTGTAGTTTTTTCATAGCGCACACTCTCCTTTGTTATTTGAATTTATTTTTTGCGAATCAAGCCCGCCTTCATAAGAGCTTGCTTGGTTTTTGTTAGGATAGCCTTTTCCTTGAAGCTGAGCTTTTTATCCTCTATGCCCTCTTTTGTAAAGAGTGCGGTAAGAAGCTCGAATGCATACTTAAGCTTTCTCTGAGAAGTTATCTTAAGGAGCATAGGAGTTTTTTCATATTTCTTCATACCGGAAAGGTCGGTAAGGCCGTATTTTGCATCTGAGTATTCAGCAGGATCAAGCGCCAATGCCACGCAAAGCTTTGCGCCCTTAAATAAGAGGTTGGCAAACTGATTACCCGAAAGGTAAACGCGCTCTCTCTTCCAGCTTCTTGAAATCTTAACGCCGTGGCTCTTTATAAATGCGACTATCTCTTTGTAGTACGTTTTCGTTTCCGCGCTTGCAAGAGAAAGCTTTGCCTCAAAGCTGTAGTCGTATTTAATACCCGAAACGTAACCTAACGCATCATCCGAGGGGATTTCCTCTGTCGAATTTTCTTCCGCGATAATTTCTTCCGTAAAAGCTTCTTCGGTTAAGAGTTCCGACTCGGAAAGAATTTTCTCCGTCGCAGCAGGCTCGCTTGATTTTACGGGAGCGGTTTTATCGTGCTTTTCCCATATTCTTGCGATAGCGCCCTTAACGTTTTCTTCGCTTCCCTCGAAGCGAATTAAGTTTTCCGATACGAGAGTAAGCTTGGATTTTGCGGGAATTTCAAGATATTTGCCGCCGTTTCCGCTATCGGTAAGGCTCGCCTCTTTAAAGAGCATTTCAAGAAGCTCCAGGGTATACTTCGCTTTTCTCTGAGAGGAAAGCTTCATAAGCATAGGAGTTTTTTCGTACTTCTTAACACCCGAAAGGTCGTCGGGGCGGTATTTCGTTTCAAGATATTCCTTAGGATCAAGAGCCAAGGCAACACCAAGCTTTGAGCCCTTGAAGATAAAGCACGCGAACTGTTTACCGGAAAGATATACTCTTTCTCTCTTCCAGCTTCTTGAAATTTTGACGCCGTATCGATTTGCAAGAGCTATGATTTGTCTGTAATAATCCTTGGTTTCGTCACTTGCAAGGGAGAGCTTAGCCTCGAAGCTATAGTCACATTTTACACCGAAAGCAAACGCCGCATTTTCTATCTCTGCGTCTTCGCTTAAGTTTTCTTCAAGAGGAGCTTCTTCAACGGGTGCCAAAACGGCGACGGCTTCTTCCGCAGGAGCTACTTCTTCCGCGGGAGCTTCTTCTACTACAGTTTCTTCTATAGGAGCTTCCTTTACGTCCTCTTCGACGGGAGCTTCCTCTTTTATATAGCAAACATTTTCGTCTTCGGTGCCGTAAATTTCGTCGTATCCGTCAACCTTTATTTCGTAAACGTAGAGAAGCTTGGTATTCGTGGGAATCAAGAACTTGGTGCAGGTTTTATCCTCATTTTCAGACATGAGTATGGGCGAGGATATCGTATCCCTTATTTCAAGCATTTCGTTGAAACTATCAACGGCGAGCTCCTGATAACCTACGGTGTCAAACTCGTTATTTATCTTCTGTATAAATGACTTATACGCGGAAACGAGCTTCTGAACCTTTATCGTATAGTGTATGTCGCGGTTTCTCGTTGCATAGATAAAGCAAATAAATACTAATACGAGAAGCGCGTCAAGTATACCTGAGGCGAACATTCCCGTTTTGAAAACGTTTTTAGCCGCAACTCTGTCACAGGCAAGTATTTTGTTTTCGCCGGTGGGAACAGACGAGCTTATCTTAATATCGAGAGTTTTGCTTGCAAGTGGGATATTAAGAGCTATAACGTACTCGTTTTTAGAGTCCTTGGCAAAATTATCGGATATGCTGAGAACGTTGACGCGCATCGTTACGGTAAGACGGCTTTCAACGTCACCAAGACTGTATTCGTCGATAAAGCTCTTGGCAATTCCGTTGTAGTAGTCGTAATCTATCGAAACCGCCTCGTTTATAGTAAGCATATTAGAGCTGTTTTGCGCGAGAGCCTTTTCGGGAACGGATACGTAGCTCGGGCTGAACAAGGCTATGCCCGATTTTTTGTCTATTATCTCAAGCACCGTATCAACTCTGTAGGAATACTTGTATTCAACGTTATCGGCATCCATATCAAGCGTGTACTGAAAATCCGCCTTGACGTCGTCAATAAGCGTGGCAACGTAAGCCTGGTCCTTGCCGAGATAGTCCTCTTCAAAGAAATCGTTTTCAAAAAGGTATACCTTGTAATCAAGCGCTCCGTTTTCGTCGTAGCTTATGTAATACGTCTGATTAGCTCTGTAATAGACGAAGCCGAAAGCTATAGCAACGAGTGTTACGACGGCAATGAGAACCGCCTGTATCCTTATCCATTTGTCTCGCTTTCTTTTATATAGGTCTCGTTTTCTCTTTTCTTCTTCTGACATTTAAAGCTCCATTCCGTCGAAGAGAATCGACTTTATACTTTAACTTTATTATTCGTCCGTGAAAATACTGCGAAGCCATAGGGTTGGGTAACCTACACCCGTAAGCTTAAAATTAACCTTACCGAGAACGTTTGCGTCGGTTATATAACCTTCGTCATTATCCTCATTGGCGTCGCCCTTTGTATAATATCTCGTTTGTCCGTTGATTCTTTCAATTGCGACAACTCGGTGAACCATTCTCGTTCCCTCTTTGTCATAGACGATAACGTCACCCGAGCGGATTACGTCACCGTCATAGCTTTCATAAACGACGGCATCACCTTTGTTGATTTCTCCCGTCATACTTTCCGTAGCTATGACTATCAAGCCAAAGCGGAACTGACAGGAAATGAGCATTACAACGGAAATCATAAAAAACGACGATAAAGCAAATGCCACGGGAGCTGCCCACTTCCATTTATGACTGATAGTCGCGCGTTTTTTTCTTTTGCCGTAAAGCAGGTCTATAAAGAAATACGCAAAAACGGGAATGAGAAGCCGCGCAAACGCAAGAAGCGAATCGGGCATATGCGGAAGAACCGCTATCACGTAGACGTAAAGAAGCACGGGAAGCCTATAAACGATATTGGGTAATGCTCCGTATCTTTTTGCTACGTAATTATAAAACAAATTTGACGCCACCGCTGGGAACAAAACCATAGCCGTAAGGTCTATGAAGTTATTAAAGTTCATAGCGGTAACAACCTTCGTCGAGATAAGAACGTCGGCGAGGATACCCGATAGGGTGACAAGCACCGTCGAGAGCTTGTCCTCCTGAGCGATAATGACGTTTCTTATGATTTCCATTGCAATGACTGACACTGCAACGCACAAAACGTAAAGTAAGCTTTTTCCAAACGAGGACGCATAAGGATTTTTGATAAAATCAAAGCGTATGCCCGTAAGGTAGTATAGCGCGATAGAAAGCCCTGCCACGGCAAACAAAATAAGAGCTACAGTCTTCGTGTTTATCGACGGGACTTTTCTTTTTTTGATAAGAAGCAACACCGCGACTGCCGACAAAACCAATAAAACGGCAGTTACAGTTCTGCTTATATCCTTGGGAATAAATAGTAAGAGTGAAAGGAGGGGGATAAGCAATGCGGAAAATAAATACAATTTTCGCCTATCCGAATTTATTTCATTAAAGCTTAGCATTTCCGCCCTCCTTTCTTTAGGGTTTAGCTTTAAATTATTTACCGGTTGCCACGATAGAAACCGTGAACTTTGAGCTAAGACCTGCTACCTTATCGGGAGTATTCTTAAGCTTTACCGTTACGGTAAATTCATAAGTAGAATTTGCTCCGCCCTTAGCATCGAGGTCAACCACCTCTCCAAAGCTCGTAGTAACATCGAAGTTAGTACCGTCTACAACGTCTATAACGGGAACTGCAACCGATACGGGATAGTCACTTCCGTTGGTGATAGTATATTTCGCCGTTACGGTTTCATCTTTCGTTTTAAGACCTGCCGCAGTAAAGGTAACGGATTTAACGTTCGTGCCGGGAACACCGGGAGTTGCACCGCCGCCCGAGGCCTGCGAGGTTATTTCTGATGCCGAGAAATAAACATTGATGTCGGTAGCCGTTGTAGAAGCCGTACCGTTAATGGTAAGAGTCTCAGTTGTAACAGCATAACCTACACCTGCGATAAGGGTTGCGCAGATAAGAAATGCAGCTACTACAATTCTTCTTTTTTTCATTATGGTTTTCTCCTTTCAAAAGTTTGGTTTTGTATTTTTGTTTAAAATTAACACGCGTGTGTGCGTATTCAACATAAATATAGCACACATTCAAGCTTTTGTCAAGAATTTTTCACAATTTTTTTTGCGGACATTTCTATCCATATCTCACTGACTTATAAAACAAAACGGGGTATAATTTAAAAAAAATTTCTAGCTTTTGTACGAAAACGAACACACGGGTGAGGGATATTAAGTTAAGCGGTACACATATGACGAGACCTTCTATATGGCGCTAGACGAGGTTTGCGTTGACGAGGCTTGTAAAATCGAGGACTACGATAAAAAAGCGAAAACGGCAAGCAAAACCTTTTAGTTAAAAAAGCTCGGAAGACTTCAGTTCTGCTTTTTAACGGAAATGCATATTATTGAACAGTACGTAATTGATAAAGAAAACCGTTCGCGAAAAGGCGCTTGCAGCAAGAATTTTCTATGAAGGGCTTGGAGTTATAGAAAAGTAACGGATTTTAAAATAATTTATAAACTGTATTGAAACAAACGCTCAGTTATGATATAATAGAAATACAAATTATTGAAAGGAGCTTAATTATGCAGAGCTTTATCAAAGCAATTGACAACCTTCCTTTTGCCGTTAAAATTATCCTTTGCCTTTTCGGTCTTGACGTAGTTTGGGCTATTTACCGTATCGTTAAGGGTATTGACAAAAAGGATACGTTCCTTCTTATCGTCGGAATCGTTTGGTTAATCGGCGCATTCTCAATAGCGTGGCTTATCGACCTTGTAACCGTTATCTTGAATAAAGATAATCCGATATTGACCTAAACTTACATAATAAAAAAGCGGCGTTTGCCGCTTTTTTATTTTTCAAGTATCTTCAAATTTCTCTCAACAGTTTTTCTTCCGCGCCACGCAAACGCGCGGGATTTAAATTCTTCTTTCGACATTGAAGATAAAATTTCGCCCGTCAGCTTTTCTATTCTTTGCTCGTGAAAGAACGGAACGGGGGTTATTTTTGCGTTCTTGTTATAGGGGCACGCGCTTTGGCATTCGTCACATCCCCAAGCGGTGTTGTATTTTTTCATAAGGGCAGATTCATCTTCCGTAAGCTCGCCTTTTTTCTGCGTTATAAAGGAAAGACATTCGCTCCCCTCCCCCGAGAGAATGCCCGTGGGACACGCCTTTTTGCAAGCTCCGCAATGCCGACATAAAAGATGCGGCTCGGGTTCTGTTTTTGCGCCCAGCTCTTCGGGTGGAATATCCGTTACGACGTCAGCTATGAAAACGAAGGTGCCGTATTTTTCATTTATCAGAAGTCCGTTATCACCGAGAATTCCAAGTCCTGCGGATATTGCCGCTTGACGCTCGTCGAGTGGGGAGTGGTCGCCGTAGGCACGGAAATGTGCTTCGGGGAACCTTTGCGAAAGCATTTTTATAAGGCGCGAGCTTACATCAGCTATGCAAAGGTGATAATCACGAGAGACAGCATAGCGCGAAATATTCACCCCCACCTCAGTGTAATAAGGAATGAGAAATAACACGACGCTTTTGGGCAAAAAGCTTTCTCGCGCCATAATCTCGGGCGCGGTTTCGCGGCAAAGAGAATACGGCAAAGAGGCAAAATATTCAATTTTTTCTTTTTCAAAAAAGCTCTCTAACTCTTTCATTTGCGCCTTCCTCTTTTCAGTTTATTTAATTATACACAAATCCCCTGCTCTTTGCAAGATATTTCTTGACTTTAAGTTTTTTTTCGTGTATAATGATATTTGTTGAGTTATGACTCGTTTCATTAGAAAGGAATACACTATGAATTTAAACGAAGGATTGTTGGCGTATCTTCTGAAAGGAAATCTTGTTAGCACCGAGTTTTTCCCTGCCCTTTACGCGCTTCTTATAGTCAGTGTTATTCTTGTTTCCTACCTACTAGGAAGCGTGAACACCGCGATTATTATTTCGAAGCTCATATATAAAGACGACGTAAGACGTCACGGCTCGGGAAACGCGGGAATGACGAATATGCTTAGAACCTACGGCAAGGGCGCAGCGGGACTTACACTTCTCGGCGACCTTATGAAAACGGTTATTGCGATTTTCGTTGCCGCAATTTTCTTCGGCTTTAATTACGTTGCCGGAGTAAGCACGGGTGACGGCGTTTGCTATATTGCAGGTCTTTTCGTAGTAGTCGGACATATTTTCCCGATTTACTATAAATTCAAGGGCGGAAAGGGTGTTCTTGCAACCGCATCAATGGCACTTATTCTCTCCCCCGTACCCTTTCTTATTCTCTTTCTTATATTTGCTTTAATCGTCGGAACGTCTAAGTACGTTTCGCTCGGCTCGGTTACCGTTGCCGTGCTTTACCCCGTCGTTCTCAGCGCTTATTTCAAATTTCTTTTCGCAGAAATTGAGCGCTCTTTGCCCGGCTTTACCGCGCTTGCGAGCATTTTACTTGCGATACTCATAGTATGGTGCCACAGAGGCAATCTTTCGAGAATTTCCAACAGAACAGAGCATAAGATTTCATTTGGCAAAAAGCAAAATGCCTCGGAAGACACAAGCAATGAAGAATAAGTTTATATCCCTCGTAAAGCTCTCAGCAGAGCGAGAGGCCTTGAAAAAACTCGTTTTCTCGCGCCCGACGAAGAGCGAGATACAAAAGATTTCCGCGCGCCTTATTTCCCACAGAAATAACCGTTTTTTAAGCTTTGAATATTATCTCCCAGGCAATACGGTTTCACAGAAAAACGTCTCCATCTCCGAGCTTGAAGGCGAGCTTTCCGCGCTCATATCCGAATATAAGCAGACAAATCTTATAACCACCGTATCGGATGCGGAATACAAGATTTCTTCCTCAGGCAAGGAGGCGCTTCTCGGCGCGGACAAGCTTTTAAGAAGGCTCTCAGGTGATGCGCCCGAATTTGAAAGTGCTATCGAAGAGCTCGACAGACGGAAAAACTACATTTTAAAGGGTGACGAGGCTTTTCTTATAAAGCTCGGTGTTTCCGATAAGTCCGGAAGAGTTCACGATAAAAAGCAAGGTAAGTACAGACAAATCAACCGCTTTTTAGAGCATATCGAAAATATTTACAATACCCTGCCAAAGACGGATACTTTGAACGTTTTGGACCTTTGCTGCGGAAAGAGCTACCTTTCCTTTGCAGTTTACTATTTTCTTGTTGAAATCAAGGGGCGCAAAACGAAAATGCTCGGAATTGATTTGAAGCGCGACGTAATTAACTGGTGCGACTCTCTTGCGCGCGAGCTTGGCTTTTCGGGTATGACGTTTATCGCAAAAGATATTTCCGAAACACCGAAGGATATAGCTCCAGACCTTGTGATTTCGCTTCACGCGTGCGACGTTGCAACGGACATAGTTCTCAATACTGCGGCAGAGCTGCGTGCAAAAATTATACTCTCAACTCCCTGCTGCCACAAATACTTAAACGACAAAATAAACGCCCCTCAGCTTTCCTTTGTCAGTGAATATCCTCACTTAAGAAATAAGCTTTGCGAATCTCTTACCGACGGTTTAAGAATTGCGAGGCTCAGATGCTTCGGCTACGAGGTTTCGGCTCTTGAGCTTACGGACCCCGACGACACACCTAAAAATACGCTTATAAAAGCTATTTTAAACGAAAATCTCAGCAAGAGCGAAATTTCGGCAAGAGAGCTTGAATATGAAAGCATACTTTCCTTTGTTCTCGGGAATAACGCAAAGAATTATCTGAAAGAAATAAAAAGTAAATAAAGGTTTACAAATATAAATGATTTACACTTCAAAAAGCACAGAAGACAGCGAAAACCTTGGATATATGCTTGCGAAAAAACTTCACACGGGTGGCACTCTTTCAGCTTTTATCGCTATGCGCGGTGAGATGGGTGTCGGAAAGACGGCATTTGTTCGCGGCTTTGCCTCATACTTCGGCATTTCAGGTGTTAAAAGCCCGACCTACTCTATAGTCAACGAGCACAGACACGGGGACACTTCAATTTTTCACTTTGATATGTACCGCGTTGAATCAGAAGACGACCTTCTTTCGATAGGCTTTTACGACTACCTTTCAAGGCGCGGATATGCGATAGTTGAATGGAGCGAAAACATAGACGAGTTTATACCCGACACGGCAATTTTCGTTACTATTTCGCGCACAGAAAACCCCGATGCACGCACGATAGAAATCAGTGAGGATTTTTAATGAAAATTTTAGCATTTGACTCTACGGCAAAAGCGGCGAGCGCTGCCGTTTGCGACGGTGAAAAGCTCCTTGCGCTTTATAACGTTGACAACGGACTTACGCAAAGCGAGCTTCTTTTGCCTATGATTGAGAGCCTTATGGCATCTCTTAAGCTTGATTATTCCGATATTTCAATCTTCGCAACCTCAACGGGTCCAGGCTCGTTTACGGGTGTAAGAATAGGAGTTGCTCTTCTTAAAGGTCTTGCTTTCGGGCGCGAGGCAGCCTGTGTCGGTATTTCAACGCTTGAAGCTCTTGCGGAAAACGCAAAGGGACTTTCGGGACTTATAGTTCCCGTTATGGATGCAAGAAGAAACGAATTTTACAATGCAGTCTTTCGCTCGGAAAACGGAGAGCTAAAAAGACTCACTCCCGACAGAGCGATTTCTGCTGACGAGCTTGCACGCGAGCTTATATCTTACGGTGAAGAAATACGTCTGACGGGTGACGGCTACGACGTTGCCGTGAAGCTTCTTTCCGAAAGAGGCGTGAAGCTCTCCGAAACTCCCGTGCTTTTAAGAAACGAGAATGCTTATTCTATCGCAAGACTCGCTTTGAAAAAGTATAAAAATGGCGAAATTATGAGCGACTCCGAAATTATGCCCACTTATTTAAGGCTTCCTCAGGCGGAGCGCGAAAGACTTGAAAGACTCAAAGGAGAAGATAAAAAATGAGAAAAATATACCTCGGCGCAGATAGCGCAGGATATGCACTTAAGGAAGAGCTTAAAAAGGAGCTTATCTCAAACGGCTACGACGTTGTTGACTGCGGACCTGATAGTGATGCTTCCTGTCACTATCCCATTTACGCAACTAAGGTTTGCGAGGCGGTAAAGGCTGAGCTTGACACTTCGTTTGGTATTCTTATTTGCGGTACGGGCATCGGTATGTCTATGTGCGCAAACAAATTTCACGGAATTCGCGCGGCGCTTTGCTCAGACACGTTCTCGGCACGTATGACGAGAGTGCACAATAATGCAAACGTGCTCTGTATGGGCGCGCGCGTTATCGGCTCTTGCCTTGCATCTGATATTATGAATGCATTTCTCTCGGCAGAATTTGAAGACGGGGGAAGACACAGAGCACGTGTTGATATGATGATGGAAATCGAAAAAAATCAATAATATTTACTTCTACAAGACTCTTCATCCATCATCCTGCGGATGCCGCCTTCCCCCACTGGGTGAGGCTATTGCAAGTGCAGATATGATAATGGAAATTAAAAAAACAGCTAAGCAAACAAAATAAAAAAGGCGAGAAAGTTAAAAGTGCTTTCCCGTCTTTTTTCATTTTATTTGATTAGCTTTTTGTGACAGTTTTTAATGATGGAGTTATCTGCTAGCAAAGAATAAGTGCTTTTGCCGCCGCTGATAATTATCAGTTTTTTACTCTTAACCTTTTACATCTTGGCGTTTATTTTTCTTAATTGTAATACATAAAACTCAATTTAACAATAACTAAACGTTGCAAATATATGTAAAACGTTGCATTTTTATTTTTTGAGCCGTGCTATAAGAGCCGCGGCGGCGCGCACTCCGTCACGAGCAGAGGACACTATTCCCCCCGCATACCCTGCTCCCTCGCCTATTGGAATAAGTCCCGAAAAGCCGAGAGCCTCAAAGTTTTCGCCGCGAGTTATTCTTATGGGAGAGGTGCTTCTGGTTTCAGCACCCGTGAGAGCTGCCAGAGGGAAATTGAAGCCGGGAAGCCAGGCATCAAAATCCGCCATTGCAAGCTTTATAGACTCGCTTACGTATTCAGGAAGATAATTCTCGGGGCGAGAAGGTGTGACACCGCAAGGAAAGCTTGGCAAAACGTCTGAAAATCCGCTAGGTGCGTCACCTTTTAAAAATGAATCAAGACGTATTGCGGGTGCGGAATAATTGCCGCCGCCTGCGAGAAATGCCGCCTTTTCGATTTTGCGCCTAAAGCCAAGCCCTGCAAGGGGTGAGTCGCTTCCAAAATCCTCAGGCGTTACGGAAACCAACAGCGCGGAATTTGAGTTTTCCGCATCACGCGAATACTCACTCATACCGTTTGTTACAATTCCGCTCTTTTCGCTCGTTGCCGCAACGACAGTGCCACCGGGGCACATACAGAAGCTATAGACACTCCGTCCGTTTTTCAAGTGAGTTACGAGGTGATAGCTTGCCGCGCCCAATTCCTTTTCGGGATTTTCACCGTAGCAAAGCCTATCGATATATTCGCGGCGATGCTCGATTCTCATACCTACGCCAAAGCCTCGCGCTTCCATTTTTACACCCTTGAAATAAAGCATTTCAAAGGTATCGTTCGCGCTATGCCCGAGGGCTAAAATTATATTTTCGGTTTCGATATCGCAGCGTTTTCCGTTTTGTTCATAGACTGCAGATTTTATTTTTCCCGAGTCGGATTTAAAATCAATAAATCGTGCACCGAAGATAAATTCGCCGCCGAGTGAGATTATCTTTTCGCGTATTGATTTTACTATACCGACAAGCTTATCCGTTCCGAGATGGGCACCCGAGGAATATGCGATTTCCTCAGGTGCTCCTGCAAGAATAAACTCCGAGAGAACCTCGTTTTTATATTCGTCGGGTGCACCCGACTTAAGCTTTCCGTCTGAAAAAGTGCCGGCACCGCCCTCGCCAAACTGAATATTGCATTCCTCGTCTAGAATTCCGAAGCGGGAAAACGCATCGACCTTTCTCTTTCTTTCGTCAACAGAAAGCCCTCTTTCAAGAACTAGCGGGCACGCGCCCGCTTTTGCAAGAGTTAAGGCGCAGAAAAGTCCTGCGGGACCGCTTCCTACTACCACGGGGCGCGATGAAATCTTGATTTCTGGGATTTCGAGCTTCGGCTTTTCATAAGGAAAAACCGTCTTCCGCATTTTGAGAAGACCGGCTTCTCTTTCGGGAGAAAACGAAACGGCAAGCGTCATTTTATAAGCTTTTCCCTCAGGCTTTACCGAGAGCTGCCGCTTCACGATTTCAAGCTCAAAAATTTCCGATTTTTCTATCGGCAAGAGCCGAAGAAGCTCGTTTTCGAGGCTTTCTCGCGTATATGAAATCGGCACGGACACTTCGACTTTAACCATTTTTTCTCCCCTTTCCATTTTTAACTCTATTTTACCACCTTGCGACAAAACTTGCAAGATAAATTTCAAGTTTCGGTATATAAATTTCAAAACGTGCCAAAAATATGCATATCAAGAAACCGTAAGAGAATCGAACTAACAAGCCTTACGGCTAAACGAAAAGGAGTTTTTATGAAAAAAATCGTTGCATTTTTTCTCGTTCTTATTATGGGCGCACTTCTCCCCGCGCTCGCCCTCACTTCCTGCGATATGGCGGAAGACGAGGTTTCCGTTCTTTACTACACGTATAGCGACACCTACATTTCAGGTGTGAGAAGCGCTATTGATAAGGAGTGGAGAGCTCGCGGTCTCGGATATCATAATTATGATGCAAACGGCATTCAGACGACGCAGACGGAGCAGGTCGACACCGCTATTACTAAGGGAACGAAGGTTCTTGCCGTTAACGTAGTTGACACAGGCTCACACGACGCGGCTAAAGCCATAATAGAAAAAGCAAAGGCTAAGAATATTCCCGTTATTTTCTTTAATCGCTCGGTGAGCGAGGAAATTGTCAAGAGCTACGACAAGTGCGTTTTCGTCGGAACGGACTACGAAATGGCGGGACATATGCAAGGCGAAATGATAGGAAATTACGTTAAGGATAATTTCTCAAAAATCGACCTTAACGGCGACGGAAAAATAAGCTATTGCCTTTTTAAAGGAGAGCAAGGCAACCTTGAAGCCGAGGCAAGAACAAAATATGCGGTTGAAGACGCGAATAAAATTCTTAAGGATGCGGGACTTCCCGAGCTTGAATTTTATGATAAAAACAACAAAAACGGCTACCTTCTCGACCAGAACGGAACCTGGTCCAACGCGGCAGCAAACGACCATATGAAAACGATACTTTCGGCATATAGCGAAAAGGCGGGAAATATGGTTGAGCTTGTTATCGCAAACAACGACGAGATGGCTCTCGGTGCAATTTCGGCACTCAACGAGCTTGGGTACAATAAAGAGGGCGGAAAGACGATTCCCGTTTTCGGAGTTGACGCAACCGAGGCGGCAAAGGCAAAAATCAAATCGGGTGCTATGACCGGCACTGTAAAGCAAGACGGTGAGGGTATGGCGATGGCAATTGCGAAAATCGCAGAGAATTTCCTACTCGGGCGCGCTGTGTTCGAGGAGATAGATATGAATATGGTAGTCGGCGACTGGCGCATTAACATTCCCTATTCAAGCTACACGGGGGACGGCGCGGAATAAGAATGAAATCTCTTCTTGTTTTAAGGGGTATTTCAAAAAGCTTTCCCGGGGTTCAGGCGCTTGACAAGGTTTCGCTTTCCGTTGACAGAGGCTCCGTACACGCGCTTATGGGCGAAAACGGCGCGGGAAAATCAACGCTTATGAAATGCCTTTTCGGTGTTTACGAGAAAGACGAGGGAGAAATTTTCTTTGAGGGAGAGCCTGTGGATTTCAAAAATTCCAAGGAAGCCCTCCTCGGCGGCGTCGCTATGGTGCATCAGGAATTAAATCAGGCGCTCGACCTTTCCGTCAGCGAAAATATATGGCTTGGCCGCTTCCCTAAAAAATACGGGATTTTTATTTCGGAAAAGGAGATGCACGAGGCGACGCGCAAGGTTTTTTTGGAGCTAGGAATTTCCGAAAATCCGCGTGCAAAAATGAAAACGCTCTCGGTTTCGCGCCGACAGATGGTTGAAATTGCAAAGGCGGTTTCCTACGGCTCAAAAATCATAGTTTTCGATGAGCCGACCTCTTCTCTTTCCGAAACGGAGGCGGAAAAGCTTTTTGAAATCATAGAAAGGCTGAAAAAGCGCGGGTGCGGAATTATATACATCTCGCACAAGATGGAGGAAATTTTAAGAATTTCCGACAAGGTAAGCATTATGCGCGATGGCAAGCTCATTGAAACGCACAATGCAAGTGAGATTACAACGGAAAAAATTATAAATCTTATGGTCGGGCGCGAGCTTGAAGAAAGATACCCCGAGAAAACGCCAAAGATTGGCGGCGTGCTTCTTACTGTTAATTCGCTTTCGGGGGAAAAAATCCCGAAAAACGTGAGTTTTGTTTTGAGGCGCGGTGAAATTCTAGGCATTGCGGGGCTTGATGGCTCGGGAAGAACAGAAATTCTCGAGTGCCTTTTTGGGCTTCGTAAAAAAACGGGACAAATTGTCAAAGAAGAAGGAAAAATCGAAAACAGAACTCCGAGAGAGGCAATGAAAAACGGCTTTGCGCTAATAACCGAGGAACGACGGAATTCGGGTATTTTCTCAATACTTTCTCTCACCGAAAACACAACAATTTCAAGCCTTAAAAAATACGGCAGATGGAGATTCGTTTCTCGCAAAAGACAAGAGGCGGCAACCGACGAGTGCATAAAATCAATGCGCGTGAAAGCACCGTCGAGAAACGTAAAAATCGAGAGTCTTTCGGGCGGAAACCAGCAGAAAATTATTCTCGGAAGATGGCTTCTCTCCGAGCCTGAGATTCTGCTTCTCGACGAGCCGACACGCGGAATTGACGTCGGTGCAAAATATGAAATTTACAAGCTTATTCTGGAGCTTGCAAAAGAGGGGCGCGGCATTATTCTGGTTTCTTCCGAAATGCCCGAGCTTCTCGGTATTTCCGACAGAATTTTGGTTATGTCGGCAGGCAAGGTGGCAGGCGAGCTTGCTTCTTCTGAGGCAACTCAGGAAAAAATTATGACGCTTGCCTCAAGATTTCTTTAAGAAAGGATTATAAAGGTGTCGGAAGGTAGTACGAATAAAAACTTAATACGTAGCGCTTTTTCAAGAAAGCGCGAAGAATTAACAAACAAAATTAACGGCTTCCGTGAGCTTCCGAGAGAGGAAAAGACCAAAAGAATCAAGACCTTTCTTCTCGACCACGCGATGTTTATTATCATTATCGTTGCGGTTATCGGAATTGCAATTGCGCGTCCGCGCTTTATATCCTTAGCGTCGGTTATAAATATAATCTCCTTAACTGCGGCAAAGCTTCCCATAGCTCTCGGTATAGGCGGCGCGATAGTTCTTTCAGGTACGGATATTTCCGCAGGGCGCGTCGTCGGACTTACGGCTTGTATTTCCGCATCTCTTTTGCAGTCAACGGATTATTTCAATAAAATGTTCCCGAACCTTTCGACGCTTCCCGTTTTCGTAGTTATTCTTGCGGTTATGGCGGTGGGTGCTGTTATAGGACTTTTCAACGGATTTTTCGTTGCTAAATTCAAGCTTCACCCGTTTATCGTGACCCTTTCAACCCAGCTTATCGTTTTCGGACTTGTGCTTCTCTACTTGCAGATAGGAAACAATGGCGGACAAACGCTCTCGGGAATTGACGCAAGCTACTTGAATTTTGTCAGCGGCCCTCTTTTTTCCGTCGGCGGAATTGCCGTACCGAGATATATACTCTACTCAATTATTATTACCGCAATTATGTGGGTTGTATGGAATAAAACCGCTTTCGGAAAGAATATGTTTGCCGTCGGCTCAAACGAAGAGGCGGCACGGGTTTCGGGAGTTAACGTTTTTGCAACTATTCTCGGAGTTTTCGCGCTTGCCGGCGCGCTTTACGGAGTAACCGGCTTTATCGAGGGCGCACGAATCGGCTCTAGCGCTTCTTATACCGGACTTAATTATGAAAGCGACGCTATCGCCGCCTGCGTTATCGGTGGTGTTTCTTTCGTCGGCGGTACGGGCAAAATAAGCGGAATAGTTATCGGCGTTCTGCTTTTGCAGATAATTTTCGTCGGACTTAATTTTCTCTCAGTCGACCAGAATTTACTCTATATCATAAAGGGTGCTATCATACTTCTCGCTTGCGCTATTGATATGAGAAAATACCTCAAAAAGCGATAAGCTTTTAAGAGTTGAAAATTGAAAATTAACGTGAAAAAAAGAAACGCGGTCAAAAGCCGCGTTTCTTGAATTTTGCGTAGATTAAATTAAACTGCGAATTTCTTAAGCTTCTCGAAGAAGTCGAGAGCGTTTTCGGTGTGAGCTACGACAGTGATGGGCGAGAGAAGGTCAAGGGAGAAGATACCCATTATTGATTTTGCGTCGATAAGATATCTGCCTTGCACAAGGTCTACCTCGTATTCTACCAATACAACGAGGTTAACGAATTCTCTTACGTCCTGGATGTTGCCGAGGACAATTTTCATTTCTTTCATTGGTTTTCTCCTTTAGATGTTGTTTTTCTTTATTTTAACATTATATGAAAGTTTTGTCAACCTTACTGTATAAATTTTTAACAAAAGCTCTTGACTTTAGAGTGAGTTTGTGCTAATATACTCTCAGTGGAACACGTCCTCTTGGATAGACTTGCACAGAGAGCTGTCGGCAGCTGAAAAGACAGTCCTGCTCGCCATTTGGATACCGCCCATCGCTTTATAAAAAGCTTCATTACACATAAATGAGTGAAACACTCGGGTGGAACCGTGTGGACCTTGTCCTCACCCCGATGCTTGAAAGGCATAAGGGGCGGGGCTTTTTTATTTGTTAAAACAAAAAGGAGATACAAAAATGGCAAAGATTACTTTTAAGACAGGCGAGGTGTACGAATTTTCGGGTTCGTCATCCGCATACGAGGCGGCACAGAGCCTCGGTATCATTTCGCGCGAGGTTATTACCTCAAAGATAAACGGTGAGCTTCACGAGCTTTCGTATCCTATCACCGAGGATGCTGAGGTTGAGCTTCTCACCTTCCGTGACGAAGACGGAAAGCACGTTTTCCGTCATACCGCGGCTCACATTATGGCGCAGGCGGTTAAAAGACTTTTCCCCTCCGTTAAGCAGACTATAGGCCCTGCTACAGATACGGGATTTTTCCAGGATTTCGATTCCGACGTTGCATTTACGCCCGAAATTCTCACGAAAATAGAAGCCGAAATGAAAAAAATCGTTAAGGAAAATCTCCTTATCAAGCGCGAGGTTCTCACAAAAGACGAGGCTATCAAGCTTATGACGGAGCTTGACGAGCCCTACAAGGTTGAAAGAATTATGGAGCTTGGCGACAGCGCGGAGCTTTCGATTTACAGACAGGGCGAATACGTTGACCTATGCCAAGGTCCGCACCTTCATACGACGGGACTTGTTAAGGCGTTCAAGCTTACTCAGTGCACGGGCGCTTACTATAAGGGCGACCAGAATAACAAGATGCTTCAGCGTATTTACGGTATAGCATTCCCGACGAAAGACGAGCTTGGGGCTTACGTTACCGCCCAGGAAGAAGCTCTTAAGCGCGACCACAATAAGCTTGGACGCGAGCTCGAATATTTCACGACAGTTGACGTTATCGGACAAGGACTTCCGATACTTCTTCCAAAGGGCGCAAGAACTATACAGCGCCTTCAGAGATGGGTTGAAAACGAGGAAGAAAAGAGGGGCTACCTTCTTACGAAAACTCCTCTTATGGCAAAACGCGAGCTTTACAAGATTTCAGGACACTGGGACCACTATCTTGACGGTATGTTCGTAATGGGAGACCCCAACGACGAAACGAAAGAATGCTTTGCTCTACGTCCTATGACTTGCCCTTTTCAGTACCAGGTATTCCTTAATAAAAAACGCTCATACAGAGAGCTTCCTATGCGTCTTGGAGAAACCTCAACTCTTTTTAGAAATGAGGATTCGGGTGAAATGCACGGACTTATAAGAGTTCGTCAGTTCACAATTTCCGAAGGACACTTAATCCTCCGCCCCGACCAGCTTGCAGAAGAGTTTGAGGGTTGTCTCGACCTTGCAAAATACTGCCTTGAAACGCTCGGCCTTTGGGAAGACTGCACGTTCCGCTTCTCACAGTGGGACCCAAAAAGAACAGACAAATACGAGGGTACTGCGGAACAGTGGGAAGAGGCTCAAAGCATTATGGGAGAGCTTCTTGATAAGTTCCTCGGACGCGAAAATTATACGATAGGCATTGACGAGGCGGCATTCTACGGACCGAAGCTTGACATTCAGTGCAAGAACGTTTTTGGCAAAGAGGACACTATCGTTACGATACAGATAGATATGCTTCTTGCTAAGAAGTTCGGTATGGAATACGTTGACCGCGACAACACAATGAAGACGCCTTACATCATTCACAGAACCTCTATGGGTTGCTACGAGAGAACTCTTGCTCTTATCCTTGAAAAGTATGCCGGCGCACTTCCCGTTTGGCTTGCTCCTACTCAGGTTACGGTTATTCCCGTTGTTGCTGACTTTGCAGACTACGCAGCAGAGGTTACCAATAAGATGCAGGCAGCAGGTATACGCGCAGAGCTTGACGACAGAAACGAAAAGCTTGGCTACCGTATCCGTGAGGCTCAGCTCTCCAAGGTTCCCTATATGATCGTTGTTGGCGAGGATGAAATGAATTCCGGAAGCGTTACTGTAAGAGCTCGTACAGAAGGCGAAGGCGGCAAATTCTCTGTTGATGAATTTATCGCAAAGGTTGTTAACGAGATCGACACAAAGAAACACTAATTTAACCATAAACAAACCCCGGAACACCAAAATTTCCGGGGTTTTAGACAAATTATATTTATTTTTTTATATTTTATCACAT
>JAZQRU010000006.1:0-5424 GCA_045629745.1 Eubacteriales bacterium | reverse complement strand
GTCTTCGGCGCTGACAGTGAAATCAAGTATGCAAACTTCACTAAGTGGTACACACAGAATGGCGCAAGTGTGGAGATTGAGCATAAGCCCTGATAAAACGTAATTTAATTGAAAAGAGAGAACAAATCGGCTATCCGAAATGCTCTCTCTTTTTTTATTTAATGCGCAAATTGACTGTTATAAAGCGAGGCGTAGAAACCGCCCTTTGAAAGAAGCTTTGCGTGTTTTCCGCTTTCCACTATCCTTCCGTCCTTCATAACGAGTATGACGTCTGCGCCCATAACGGTGGACAGACGGTGTGCTACGATAAAGCTCGTGCGCCCCTTCATCATCTCGAGAAACGCCTTTTGTATGCGAATCTCGGTTCTCGTATCTATCGAGGAGGTTGCCTCGTCAAGAATGAGCATAGGTGGGTCGGAAAGCATAATTCTCGTGATACAGAGTAGCTGCTTCTGGCCTTGAGACAGACCGTCGCCACCCTCACCGAGCACGGTATCATAACCGTTTTTGAGTCGCTTTATGAAGCTGTGCGAATGCGCCGCTTTTGCCGCCGCGATTATTTCCTCGTCGGTGGCATTGGGCTTTCCGAAAGCGATATTGTCGCGTATCGTTCCGGATACAAGCCAGGTATCCTGAAGCACCATTCCGAAGTTAGTTCTCAAGCTCTCGCGCGTCACGTCGCGTACGTCGTTGCCGTCAACGGAGATTTTACCCGAATTAACGTCGTAAAAACGCATAATAAGGTTTATAAGAGTAGTCTTGCCGCAGCCCGTCGGACCGACTATCGCAACTCGCTCTCCCCCTTTAACAGAAAGCGAAAGCGCCTCGATAAGCGGTTTTTCGGGAGTGTAAGAGAAGCTTACGTTATCGAAGCTGACGTTACCCTTAGGAGCTTCAAGCTTCGTCGCGTTTTCCGCGTCGGGAATTTCTCCATCCTCCTCAATGAGAAGAAGCACACGGCCTGCGCAAACGAGCGCGTGCTGGAATTCCGCAAAAACGCCCGAAATTTCATTAAACGGTCCTGTGTATTTCGTTGCGTAGGAAAGAAGACACGAAAGCTCGCCGACCGTAAAGGGAAGAGAAGTGCCTGCCGTCGCAACGACTGAAATTGCTCCCGTAAGAGCAACCGCCGCATAAACCAAGCCGTTAACGAATCTTGTCAAGGGGTTCGTCAATGACGAGAAGAAAATAGCCTTCAAGGAAGCGTGTCCGAGCTTTTCGTTAATCTTGTCAAAATCCTCGGAAGCTTTCTTTTCTCTTGAAAAGGCAATAACGGTTTTCTGATTTGAAATCATTTCACCGATAAATGCGGTTTCGGCCGCCTTTGCCTTTGCCTGCTCCGTGAACATACTGTGCGTTCTGTTTGCAATAAATCTCGCAATAAAGAGCGAAAGAGGGGTAAGAAGCGCAACTACAAGACCTATCTTCCAGTTAATAGTGAGAAGTAAAACCAAAGTTCCGACGATAGTAAGAACGCTTGTAAAAATCTGAGTAAATCCGATAAGCAAGCCCTCTGCAAATTGGTCGGTGTCGCTTATGACTCGGCTCACTATATCACCGTGAGCCTTTGAATCAATGTAAGAAAGAGGGAGTCTCTCAAGCTTGTTGAAAGCGTCAACGCGCACGTCTTTAACAACGTGGTAAACTATTCTGTTGTTAATGGCGCTCATAAGCCATTGTGCAAATGCTGCAATAATAATGGATACTGCAATTTTTATAAGGATTTTTTCAATATCCTCGAAGAAAACCTCGCCCTCGCCTATTGCAAAGTCAATTGCGTTACCGATAAGAATGGGAATGTAGAGTCCCAAAGCAACGTTAACGAGCGCGCAAATGAGCGAAAAGGGAATGAGAAGCTTTTGCCTTCCGATATATTTCAAAACCTTTGTAAGCGTTGATTTGTTTTTCATATAGCCGCCACCTCTTTTCCGAATTGCGAAGAGTAAATCTCTTTATAAAGGGGTGAGGCTTCAAGAAGCTCCTCGTGCGTGCCGATAGCGGAAAGCTCACCGTCGTCAAGCACTAAAATTTTGTCTGCCGTCATAACAGACGAGCATCTTTGTGAAACGATAAATACGGTAGTGTTTTCAATTTTGCGTATAGCGGCTCTTAAAGCCTTGTCCGTCGCAAAGTCAAGCGCCGAGGCAGAGTCGTCGAGTATGAGTATTTCGGGCTTGCCGACAAGAGCTCTCGCTATAGTGAGCCTCTGCTTCTGTCCGCCCGAAAGATTTGCGCCGCCCTCTTCAATTTTGGCATCAAGACCGCCCTTGTCAAGAACGACGGCTTTAGCCTGCGCGGCTTCAAGTGCCTCGAAAATTTCCTCGTCGGTAGCATCACTCTTGCCCCAACGCATATTATCTCGGATAGTACCCGAAAAGAGAGCCGCCTTCTGCGGAACAACGCCTATTTTTTCGCGTAGCGCTTCGAGTGAATATGTTTTTATATCTGCGCCGTTAAGCAAAACGAGTCCGACCGTCGCATCGTAAAATCTCGGTATCAAATTTACAAGTGAGGTTTTTCCGGAGCCTGTGCCGCCGATAATTCCGACGGTTTCTCCGCGCCGCGCCTTGAAGCTGATGCCCGAAAGCGATTCCTCGCGTGAGCCCTTATAGCAAAGGGATACGTCGGAAAATTCAATTGCCGTGTCACTGTCGGTTCCTGCGGCTTCCGTTCCGCTTTGCATTGAGCTTTCCGTTTCAAACGCCGCGCGTATTCTCGCAGCCGAAGCAAGCGAGCGAGTTATCGAAATTATAAGGTTTGCAAGCTTGATAAGCTCAACGAGTATCTGCGACATATAGTTATAAAGCGCGATAAGCTCGCCCTGTGTAAGCTCCCCCGAGTTTATCTCTATAGCGCCCGCATATATAAGAGCGATAATTGCGAAGTTGATAATGATAAAGGTAAGGGGATTCATAAGCGCGGAAATCGCACCGACAAACTTCTGTACGCGGGCAAGAGCCGTATTATCGGCTTCAAAGGCAATAATTTCCTCGTTTTCCTTAGAAAATGCCCTTATAACCCTTGCGCCTGAAAGATTTTCGCGCGTTCGGAGAAGCACCTTATCAAGCTTTCCTTGAACGCTTTTGTATAGGGGAATTGTCGCAAGCATAATGCCAAAAACGACTACGGAAAGAAGCGGTATGGCAACCGTGAATATGAGAGCCGACTTAACGTCAACCGTAAACGCCATTATCATAGCACCGAAAACCACGAACGGTGAGCGCAAGAGCAATCGGAGGCCGAGATTAAGTCCCGTCTGTACCTTGTCGCAGTCCGTAGTAAGACGGCTAATCATAGTGGATTCGCCGAGCGTGTCGATTTCCGTATAGGACAGAGTGCCTAAATGGCGGAAAAGCGCACTTCGCATATTGGTAACGAAGCCAACTGAGGCTTTTGCCGCAAAAAATTGAGCAATAACGGAAAAGGCAAGTCCAACGAAGGAAAATAGGGAAAGCAAAAGTGTCATTTTTATAATGTAAGGCTTGCCGCCCGCAGCGCTGCCGTTTATGCCGTTGTCGATTATAAGCGCTATAACGAGAGGGACAATAAGCTCAAGTGTCGCTTCAAAAAGCTTGAAAAGCGGGCCGAGTATAGCCTCCAGTTTGTAGGGCTTCATAAACCGTGAAAGTTTCTTCATTTTGTATACTTTCTATCCTGATTATTTTTTAATTTTGAGATTAAAGAAGTACGAAGCCACTTCGTTTGGCATAAGGCTTTCAACCTTGCGCCTGTCGAAGTTTGCGTCGTTAACTCCGTCAGCATTGTAGTCGCTCCAAGACTCAATGCAAATAAACTTCATCTCTTAATATTGGAAATGCTTATATTATAGTATTCGTTTTCAAGCGCGCAATCCATAACGTGAACCCTGTGTAACGAAATGTTATTTTAAGATGCCGCTTTCACGGCATCTTTTTGTAAACTATAGTCGTCTTATTTTACGAGCTCGAATTCATAAGAGAATTCTTCGCTCTTTCCGCTCTCAAGTCTTATCATATCGCGAAGGTCGAAGTTTTCCACGTTTTTCATACCTCTTACGGAGTTCGACCAAGGCTCAAGGCAAATATAACGAGCCGCATTGTCGGGATATTTCCACATACAAAGGTATTTGAGATTTTCAGACCACGAAAGCTTAAGAGTATAGTCTTTTCCGTCTGTCATTGTGACGTTTGTTCCCATATTTGACAAAACAACGGTGTCCGTGTCGTAAAGGATCTCGGTATTGAGCTTATACTTGCCGTCTTTTAGAGTGATTTCTTCGGGGGCAGGAGTCGGCAAATCGAGTTTTTTATTTTTCACGCTCTTGCCGGGGTAATTTACAAGCGAGGCCTTACCGAAATCAAAGGTGAAGTCCTCAAGCACCTTAACTGTATCGGGGAACGCGAATGCGTGATGCCAACCGAACATAAAGGGCATAGTTTTTTGAGAGTCGTTGGTTACTTTCGTCTTGCAAATAACCCTTCCTCCCGAAAGCTCGTATTCTGCCACGAAGGTATAGTCAAAGGGATAAAGTGCGCGGGTTTCCGCATCACTCGAATCTTTGAGAACAATCTTCGTGTCGGTTTTTTCGACAAGCTCAAACGAGCGAAGATTAATAAAGCCGTGTATATCCATATGATATACCTCGCCGCCAACGGTATAGGTTTTGTCCTTAAGTCTTCCGCAAACGGGGAAGAGAAGAGGCGCGTGCTTAAGCCAGAATTCCTTGCCTTCCCACATAATGTCAAATCCGTCGCATACGGCGCTTATAAGCTCTGCGCCTACGCTATTTATTTTAGCTGTATATTTTCCGTCTGAAATAGTGTAAATCATATTATACCTCTTAGTGTTTTTTAGTGTTTATCTCGTCAAGTATCTTAGCCGCAAACTCGTCAACCGTAAACTTGCCGCCCTGACCCTCTTTGCGCGCTCTTACCGTAACGCTATCAGAATTCATTTCTTCTTCGCCGACAACGAGCATATAGGGAACCTTGGAGAGCTGAGCCTCGCGGATTCTGTAGCCAAGCTTTTCATTTCTGTCGTCAAGCTCTGCGCGGATACCGAGTGACTGAAGCTTTTTCGTAACCTTTTCCGCATAGTCCGCAAAATCCTGAACAACGGGAATGACGGTTGCCTGAGTGGGCGAGAGCCAGGTGGGAAGCGCACCCGCATACTTTTCAATAAGAAGCGCAAGAGTTCTTTCGTAGCAACCAATTGAGGTACGGTGAATAATGTAAGGATTCTTCTTTGTACCATCCTTTGCCACGTATTCCATTCCAAATTTTTCAGCAAGCATCTGGTCAATTTGAATTGTAATTAAAGTATCCTCTTTACCGTGAACGTTTTTAATTTGAATGTCAAGCTTAGGACCGTAGAACGCAGCCTCACCAACACCGATTTTGTAATCGATATTAAGGTTATCAAGAATTCCCTTCATAATACCCTGCG
>JAZQRU010000005.1:0-1925 GCA_045629745.1 Eubacteriales bacterium | reverse complement strand
AGATAGAGGGCGTTCGGATCGTCCATAAAATCCTGAATCTTGGTGACAATCTTATGCTTGCCCTCAAGCACCTTACGGCGTGGAAGCCAGAAGCGTGCCTGTGGCTCACGGTTCCACTCCATAGCGACCATAAAATCGTCAAAGGAGTACTGCCCAGCGTAAAAGTAGGTGCGCTTGATAAGCTCGTATGCCTCGGCGGTGCGGAGTTTCTTCGCCTCGTTGCGAATCCACTTTATATAGTGGTCAACGCTCTTTCTGTCCTCAACGCTGAGGAGTACGCTGAAAGCATCACGAAGGCTCTCCTCGGTCTGGGCGGGGAGTTTTTTTATTTTTTCTATGACTGTTATTTTCATATTTTCCTCCTGAGAAAAAAATAAGAGCGTCCACCTTTTAGGTAGACGCTCTTGGCGTTCTATTATATATTTATCTTCTTCTTCTGCGCCTTTTCGGCTCTAACTGATACCTCGGTTTCTTCGACAACTCGTTTATTACCAAAAACGGAAATATCGTTGCTCCTATCGCTCCCGCAAGTACCTTTTCTCCGGGAGTGGATTTCGCTAACTTTTTTAGCGCCTTTATCGTTTTCTTCTTCATATCGACTCTCCCCGGTTAAGCTCGGTAGCTAATTAAAAAATTTCTTAATCGGACATTCTTCCTCGGGGGGACGTATGGCAGTTACGCAGCAAAAAACATCCGAGTTTTCGCAAGGTTCATACGCCAAAAACGGACACTTCCCAGAACACAGCGATTTGTCAAATTTTTCGGGCGGCACAAAATCATCGCCGAAACACATCTCAATTTCAATCTTCTTAACAACCATATTTCTTTCCTCCGTTTAAGCTCGGCAGCTAACTTCCTTATACCACTTACTGCGGCTGATACCCAACTTCGCACACGCTTCCGTTACCGTCATAACACCCTCGGCAACCTTCTCCCTAAAAACATCAAGCTCTGGAACCTCTAAATACTTCCGACCCTCTCGATATTCTGGATTCTTCGCTTTCGCTTCTGCCTTTCCGTCGTTCAGCCTTTCAATTATCATATCGCGCTCATATTCTGCGAACGCCATCATTATCGTAAGCACCAAGCGGCCCGTCGGCGTATCTTCCACCAACCCCATGTTCAAAACGTGTACCGATATACCTCGACCAAGCAACTCCTTAATCAAGTTAACTCCGTCCGTTGCCGTTCGCGCAAATCTGTCCAGCTTACACACTACAAGTGTATCACCCGGCTCTAACTTATTCAGTAAACGAGTGAACTTCGGACGCTCCATTTTCGTTCCGGTGTAGGCTTCAAGTACAATCTCCGAACAGCCAGCTTCGCGTAACTTCTTTTCCTGCGCTTCAAGGCTGTTGCCATCTTCGCCGCCAGCATATCGCGTTGTACTGCTCACTCTGCCATATCCGTATCTCATTCTGCCACCTCAACCTTGTAACAGCCCTCACGAGCTTCGCGAGCTGTCTTTGGTTGCACAACGACTTCGTAACCGAGAGCATCTAAAAACCTAATGAAATTCTTTAAGTTCATTGCATCACCGCGAGTCAAACGATCACTGACACCCGATACCGTCTTATACCCCAATCTGTCACGAAGCACGTCAAGAGTAATCCTCGGTGTGCTTTGCTTCATAATATCCTTGATAATTTCGATTGCGTTCATTTCAATCTCCCCTTTGCGTTTTGTCACCACATTATAACGCACTTTCGCGTAAAAGTCAACACCGTTTGTCAATCTTTGTAGACTTGCACAATTTTAGGGGGCCTTTTTTGTAATTTTTCTACTGACGGGCATCACCGGGGCGCCCTCGGCGGGGCATATCCCCCGCCCCCATGCCCGGCGCGGAGGGCGAAAAAAGCAAACAAAACAAACAAATAAATAAACAATAAATAACGCGCGGATCCCATACAGCAACGCACGACGCG
>JAZQRU010000004.1:0-110821 GCA_045629745.1 Eubacteriales bacterium | reverse complement strand
CTTGATTTTTTTCGTTGTTTGTGTTATTATAACAATAACTGTGCATACACGGATGTGTATAACAGAGTAACAGAACAGTCCTCTGCGTCGCTCCGCACGAATGTTCGTAGTATTAAGGAGGGCCAAAAATGGAAAAGATCCAGGCTTTTGTTAGTGAGCAGCTCAAAACTGAGGTTCCTCAGTTTGGCATTGGCGACGGCGTAAAGGTTTACGTTAAGATCGTCGAGGGTGAGAAGGAGAGAATTCAGATGTTCGAGGGAACCGTTATCGCAAGACACGGCGGCGGAATCTCCGAGACCTTTACTGTAAGACGTGTTTCTTACGGTGTTGGTGTTGAAAAAACTTTCCCCATCCATTCCCCCAACGTAGATAAGATCGTAGTGTTCCGCGAAGCTAAAGTTCGTCGCGCTAAGCTCTATTATCTCCGTGACAGAGTCGGTAAAGCGGCTAAAGTTAAGGAAAAGGTTTAATTTTTCCAAAAAGGGCAACGCGAAAACGTTGCCCTTAACTTTTATCCAAATAAAAATACCACCGCAAAGGTGGTATTGGTTAGTAAATTACGCCATTGTTTCGGAGAGTTTTTTTCCGCCGATAATATGGAAGTGAAGATGCTTGACGCTCTGGCACCCGTCGTCGCCTACGTTTGAGATTACTCTGTAACCGTTTGTGAGTCCCTGCGACTTTGCGATTTCGGGTATTTTTTTGAAAATATGAGCAACTACGTCTGCATTTTCCTCGTTTATCGCATCAACCGAAGCTACGTGAAGCTTCGGCACAATAAGAACGTGCACGGGAGCCTGAGGGTTTATATCGGCGAATGCGTAAGCAAGCTCGTCTTCGTAAATCTTTTTTGAGGGAATATCACCCTTGATTATAGAACAAAATAAGCAATCCATAAAAACCTCGCTTTTTTTATTATATTGTAGCATAGAATTTTATTCATTTCAATAGGAAAAAGGAAATATTATGTCAGGGAAAAACTTTGATTTGCCCGAATATCCCGTAAAGTGCGATATGTGGGAGGAGCTTAAACGTGAAGCTCGCCCTATAGTTATTTACGGAATGGGCAACGGCGCGGATAAGCTTATCGCGCGATTTTCAGAGCTTAATATTGAATTTACCGACGTTTTTGCTTCCAACGGCTTCGTAAGAGGGCATAGCTTTCACGGAATTCGCGTTAAAAGCTTTTCGGAAATACGCGAGCTTTATTCCGATTTCGTTATCGTGCTTTCCTTTGCGTCTAACAGGGAAGAGGTATTGTCGCTTCTTTCCGATATTAACGAAAAATACGATATGTATATACCCGATATGCCCGTCGCGGGAGAGGCGTATTTTGACAGCAATTTTTACAATACTCATTATGAAGATATTTTAAGTGCGTATAACGCGCTTTCGGACACCGAGTCCAAAAAATGCTTTGCCTCGGTTGTTAATTATAAGCTTACGGGAAGACTCAAATATCTTATGACGCACTGTTCGACGAAAGACGAGCTATACGCTTTGATAAGCTCTAAAAAAACTGTTGCTTCTTACGTTGACGGCGGAGCTTATAACGGAGATACCTTGAAAGAGGCTATCATGTATTTTAAGGACCTTAAGCGCGCACTTTTAATTGAACCTGACAAAAGAAGCTTTAAAAAGCTTTCGCGCTATACGGAAACTCTTATGGGGCTTGAATGTGAGCTTTTGTGCGCGGCGCTATGGTCGAGCGACGGATTTTCCGAGTTTACAAGCTCGGGAAACAGAAATTCCTCGATAAATTCAACCGCCTCGTATCAAAATAAACTCGCGGAAATCAAAAGCTCGATGCTCGACAGCGTCACTTCGGGAGCTGTTGATTATATAAAATACGATGTTGAGGGCGCGGAGCTTGAAGCTCTTATGGGCTCTGACAAAACTATAAAACGGGATAGACCTGTCTTGCTCGTTTCGGCATATCACAGAAGCGCTGACGTTTTTTCTTTGATAAATTATCTCAAGGAAAACTATCCCTTTTACGATTTATATCTCAAGCGTTTAAGGTGCGTTCCTGCGTGGGAGCTTGATATTATTGCTATTCCAAAAGAATAAGGACTATTGTATTTTTGCATCTTTTATGATATACTAAATAAAAAATTCTGAAAGAGGATTTAATGAAAAGACCTGAAATTCTTTCACCTGCGGGCAATTTTGAAAAAATGAAGGCGGCAATTCTTTACGGCGCGGATGCCGTTTACCTTGCCGGAAACGTCTTTGGAATGAGAGCTGCGGCGGATAATTTTAATAACGAGGAGCTTAAGGCGGCAATTGAATACGCTCACGAAAGAGACGTTAAGGTTTACGTAACGGTTAACACGATGCCGCGTGACTGCGAGTATCCAGTGCTTCGTGAATATATTGCAAATCTTGCTCTTATAAAGCCTGATGCGGTGATAGTTGCAGACGTTGGCGTGCTTGCTCTTTTCCGTGAAATTGCGCCCGAAGTTGATATACATATTTCAACTCAGGCAAATGCGGTTTCCTCTGCGGCTTGCAGAGCCTGGCACGCGCTCGGTGCAAAGCGAGTCGTTCTTGCGCGCGAGCTGACACTTCGTGAAATAAAAGATATAAGAAAAAATATCCCCGACGAGCTTGAGCTTGAGTGCTTTATTCACGGCTCAATGTGCGTGTCCTATAGCGGAAGATGCTTGCTTTCGGGACATATGATAGCGAGAGATGCAAACCGCGGAATGTGCGCTCAGCCTTGCAGATGGAATTTTAAAATTTCAAGCTGCGAAATTGCGGAAGAGAAGCGCCCGGAATTAAAAATGCCGCTCGAAGAGATTAACGGTGAAACCTTTATTATGTCGAGCAAGGATACCTGCACGATAGAGCATATTCCCGAGCTTATTGAAGCGGGTATAAATTCCTTTAAAATTGAGGGAAGAATGAAATCCGCCTACTACACCGCCGTTGTTACCAATACCTATAAAATGGCAGTTGACGCATATTATTCCGGAAAATACGAATATAATCCCTTGTGGATGCGCGAGCTTGAAAGCGTCAGCCACAGAGAATATGCCTCAGGCTATTACTTTAAAAATCCTAATCTTGACGCAAACGTTACCGCGAATAACGGTTATCTTAACGATAAGGCTTATCTTGCCGTCGTTATCGAGATTTGCGAGGGAAGAGTAAAGCTTGGGCAGCGCAATAAAATGTCACTCGGTGATGCGGTTGAAATCGTAACTCCCGGCAAGGTCGGAAGAGCTTTTACCGTTACGGAGCTTTATAACGATTTAGGTGAGCCTATCGAATCAACTCGGCATCCTTATATGGAATTTTATATGACGCTGCCGTATGAGGCTCACGTCGGTGACATAATCAGATTGTCTTAAAAGGAGTGTTTTATGGAATTTTGGGAAATAATAAAAGCGATTTTTATCGGAATAGTTGAGGGAATAACCGAGTGGCTTCCCGTAAGCTCTACGGGACATATGATAGTTTTCGACGAGTTCGTGCAGCTTAACGTTTCCGAGCCTTTCAAGGAAATGTTTTTCGTCGTTATTCAGCTTGGCGCAATTCTTGCCGTACCCGTGTTATTTTTTGAGAAGCTTAATCCGTTTTCAAAGAAAAAGAACGAAGAGGAAAAGAAAAGCTGTCTTTCCCTTTGGGCTAAGGTAATCGTCGGCGCTATGCCTGCGGCAATTATCGGATTTTTGCTTGACGATATTTTCGATAAATATTTCTATAACTATATCGTTGTTTCAATTGCTCTTATCGTTTACGGTATAGCTTTTATACTTATCGAGCGCAAAAACCGCGGAAAAGCTTACAAAATCGAAAACGTTGAGGCGCTTACATATAAAGACGCGCTTATTATAGGCTCTTTTCAGATTCTTTCCTTAATTCCCGGCACCTCGCGCTCGGGCTCGACTATTATAGGTGGTATGCTTACGGGCGTTTCTCGCTCCGCCGCTGCGGAATTTTCTTTCTTTATGGCAATTCCGATTATGCTCGGGGCGTCGGGACTTAAAATTATTAAATTCGTCGCGGAGGGCTTCACGGCTACGGGTGCTGAAATCGGACTTCTTCTTATAGGAATTGCAGTTTCGTTCCTCGTATCCCTTGCTGCAATTAAATTCCTTATGGATTTCGTTAAGAAGCATAGCTTCGCGCCATTCGGTATTTACCGCATAATCCTCGCAATTTTCGTTCTTTCGTTCTTTTTACTAAGAAACGCACTTTAAAAGCATAAACTAAAAGTCTGTGGGATTTAGAGCGGAAAGCGTCGTTTGCGCCCTAAGGTGTACAAAAGTACATCGAGAGTTCAGCAAACGGCGATAGAATAAAAAACTTTAATAAAATTGCGGAAAACCGCAGGTTTTCGACCTTAATTCCTTTAAATTTTGATAAAAGTACGGCAGAGGCACTGTTTTTCAGAGTGCTCCTGCCGTTTTTTATTCGGTTGCGCCTAAAGGTCGCAGCATCTTTTAATTTATCGCTCTTCTCGGTAATAATTCACGCCAAGACTTGCGGGGGGCTGATGCTCGCGCTTCTTTCTTATGCTTACAAGCACGAGAAGCACTATAGTCATAACGTAGGGAATCATATCGATAAGAGGCTGGAATTTCGAGCTTATCGGAAGAATTGAGTTTATGGGCAAAAGCGCTCCGAAAAGGAATGCCGCAGGAATTGCGAGGGCAGGCTTCCAAATTGAGAAAATAACGAGAGCTATTGCAAGCCATCCCATTTCTACAACGAGGTCTTTCTCGAAAATTGCGTTTCTTGCTTCCATAAGATACTGAAGACCGCCAAGGCCTGCGATAACGCCGCCGATACAGGTAGCAAAGTAGCGGTATTTCGTTACGCTGATGCCTGCCGCGTCTGCCGTTGCGGGATTTTCTCCGACGGCTCTTAGGTGAAGTCCAGTTTTCGTTTTATTCAATACGTAGTGAGTGACTATTGCAATTACGATTCCGAGATATACGAGGAAGCCGTGAGATAAAAACATTTTTCCGAATGCGCTAAGATTATCGGCAAAGGGAATAAAGCCTTTATAATACTTCGGGAATTTGATAAGGGCTATAGCAGAGCTTCCCGAGCCGCTTGTTTTTACAAGATAGGTGTTAAAGAAGTTTGCGCATCCTGCGCCGAATGTTGTAAGCGCAAGGCCGGTTACGTTCTGGTTCGCTCTTAGAGTTATGGTAAGGAACGAATAAATCAAGGATGCAACAAGCGAGCCTATAATACAGAAAATAACGGGAATAAGTATTGCAACGAGGGGATTATTCGCCATATCCTTAAAGTAGAATGCTCCCGCAAAGCCCGAAATAGCGCCAAAAGACATAATTCCGGGGATACCGAGGTTAAGGTTTCCAGATTTTTCGGTAATTATCTCTCCGACTGCGGCGTAGAGAAGAGTCGTGCCGTAAAGTATTGCGTATTGAACCGCTAAAATTATATATTGCATTATTCTTCCTCCTTTTTGCCGCCGATTTTAAGCTTAGATTTTATTTTGTCAATAAAATTCTTCATTTTAGTTCCGGGAACGAGCTTGTAGTTTATGAAGAATTCGCATCCAATAATGAAGAAGAGAAGAATACCTACGAGAATATCAGCGTAAGCTGCATCGAGGTTCATAGTTTTCGTAATTTGTCTGCCGCCTGCGGAAATGAAAATGAAGAGGAATGCCGAAAGTATCATAATGAAAGGGTTGAATTTAGCAAGCCAGGCAACCATTATTGCCGTAAATCCGTAGCCGTTGGTGATATTTACACCGATACTTTGCGAGGGTGCTGCGAGAAGAAATCCTGCTATACCGCAAAGGAGTCCCGAAATCGCCATAGTTCTGATAATTACCTTTTTTACGTTTATTCCGACGTATTTAGCGGTGTTTTCACTTTCACCTACAACGGAAATTTCGTAGCCGTGCTTACTGTAACGAAGATATACGAACATTATAATGTCGATAATAAGAACGATGCTTATAACTATCCAATACTTTGAGCCCAAAGCTGCATTGAGCTTTCCTTGAGGGTCAAAGGTCTGGCTTCCGACGGAGCTTGAGTCCTTACTCCAAAGTCGCATTGCGAAAAGAGTAAGACAAGCCGCAACAGAGTTCATCATAAGGGTGAAAAGCGTTTCATTAGTGCTCCAGAATGCTTTGAAAAATGCAGGGATAGCTCCCCAAAGAGCGCCCATAATCATAGATGCCAAAAACATTACGATTATAAGAAGTGCTGTGGGAAGGGAATAGAAGTTATACATACAGAATGCGGCTGCCAGAGCACCGACGAGTATTTGTCCTTCCGCGCCAATGTTCCAAAATCGCATTTTAAAGGCAGGAGTAAGAGCAAGCGCTACGCAAAGAAGCACCGCCGTGTCATTGAAGGATGTAAGCGTGTTTTCACCAAAAACACCGACGAACATAGTTTTATAAGCCGTGAAGGGATTTTGGCTGAAAACTATAGCAGTTAATATACCGTTCAATACCAATGCCAAAAGAATTGCACCAATTCTTATTCCTAGGGACTTTTTAAGAGTGATGGCAGGTCTTTTAACTATGTGGAAAAGAGGCTCGCGCTTCGTTTTTGCAGCCATATTTTCGGCTTTTGCCGTCGTTGATAAATCCTTGTTATCGGTATTATTCATTCGCGTCAGCTCCTTTCACTTTAGTCATAAGAAGTCCGATTTCTTCTTTCGTCGTATTTCTTGCGTCAACGAAGCCTGCAACGTGGCCCGAAGAAATTACCATAATTCTGTCGCAAAGGTCTATAAGAACGTCGAGGTCCTCCCCTACGAATATTACGGCAACGCCGTTCTTTTTCTGTTCGTTAAGCAGGTTGTAAATTCCGTAAGAAGCATTGACGTCAAGTCCGCGTACGGGATACGCCGCCATAAATACTACGGGGGCGGCGGTAATTTCGCGTCCTACGAGAACCTTTTGTATATTACCGCCCGAGAGTCTTCTTACGGGGGTGTGCTCGTCGGGTGTGCTAACGCTTAGCTTTTCTATAATATCAAGCGCCAACTCTCTCGGCTTTTTTCTGTCAACAAGGAATGACTTGCCTTTTTTGTAGCTTCTGAGCATCATATTGTCAACGATGTCCATATTGCCGACAAGTCCCATACCGAGTCTGTCCTCGGGAACGAAGGAAAGTCTTACGCCAAGCTCGCGAATCTGAAGAGGCGTTTTATCGCGAAGATTCATAACGTCGTTTTCATTGAAGAGTACCTTGCCATTATTGACAAGCTCACGGATTTTCGCGCGGCTCATACCCGTAAAGTCAACGGGAGTTCCGTCTTCGTAGTGGAATTTTCCTTCTGCAGCAAGCTTTATAACCTGCGCTAAGGTTTTGTGATAAAAGGATACGGGAAGATTTTTCTTCGGGCGGTTGAAAATAATTTCGCCAGAATCAATATTTTGAAGTCCCGCAATTGCCTCAAGAAGCTCGCGCTGTCCTGAGCCTGCAATGCCGGCGATACCGAGAATTTCGCCTGAGCGCGCGGTGAAAGAAATATCGTCAAGAACGGTAAGTCCCTCCGCGTCCTTGCTGCATATATGTGAAACGACCAAGCGATCCTCGGAATTTTTTGGCTCGGCACGTTCTATATTCAATTCTACTTTCTCACCCATCATATATTCGGTGAGCTCGTTTCCGTTTGTTTTTGCCGTTTCAACGGTTGCTATATGCTCGCCTTTTCTCATTACGGCAACTCTGTCCGAAAGAGAAAGAACCTCGTGCATTTTATGCGTTATTATAATTATCGACTTTCCGTCGTCGCGCATTTTGCGAAGAACGGCGAAAAGCTTTTCAATCTCCTGCGGAGTAAGAACTGCCGTAGGCTCGTCAAGTATAAGTATGTCTGCGCCGCGGTAAAGAACCTTAATAATTTCAACGGTTTGCTTTTCCGAAACGCTCATTTCGTAAATTTTCTTGGAAGGATTAAGAGAAAAACCGTACTTTTCAGTTATCTCGAGCACCTTTTTTTCAACCTCTTTGAGATTGTATTTTTCGTTGTCCTCTATACCTAAAATAATGTTTTCCGTAGCGGAGAACACGTCAACCAGCTTGAAGTGCTGGTGAATCATACCGATTTTGTAGCCGAAGGCATCCTTCGGGGAGGCTATCATAGCTTTTTCGCCGTTAACAAAAATTTCTCCCTCGTCAGGGTAGTAAATTCCCGCAATCATATTAACCATTGAGGTTTTTCCGCTTCCGTTCTCACCGAGAATTGCAAGAATTTCACCTCGCAAAAGGGTTAAATCTACGTTTTTGTTAGCATAATTCGTTCCGAAAACCTTGGAAACGTTACGTAATTCAAGTGCTATATTGTTCGTCACTTTTGCCTCCTATAAATAGTTTAATGAGCGAGCGCCCCACGGGAAGCAAAGAGCTCGCTCATATTAACTGAAGTCTTAAATATTAGCCGTTGTTAATTTCGGTGATACCGTCGATTCTGAGATCGAAGTAGGGAGCGGAACGGTATTTGCTCTCTGCAAACTGACCGTTTTCGATAACCTGAGTTTCGCCCTTGTAATCGCCGAGGTCTTCAACGTCTGCGTAGTAGCTGTCAACCTTCTTGTTGTCAACGGTAAAGGTGTTGATGTCGAATACCTTAAGCTCGCCAGACTTAAGCTTAGCTGCAGCTGCCTGAAGAGCCTCAACGGTGCCCTCTGCCATAACGTCAGAGTTAGCAGCACTGAGAACTACAGAGCCGGTGCTAAGGTCGCCGCACCAGTTAGCGTCGATGTCCTTGCCCTCTACGGTCTGCTTAATGATGTAGTAGTAGTAAGGAGTCCAGTCGATAGCGGAAGAGATAATAAAGGTATTAGGACCTGCTTCAACGGTGCTTCCGTTGTAGGAAACGTTCGGAACACCCTTTTCCTCACAAAGAGAGGGAGCGCCCCAAGAGTCTGCGTGCTGGCTTATAAGAACGCACTTATCAACTTCGATAAGGGACTTAGCAGCTGCGTTTTCCATATCGTAGTCATACCAGGAAGAAGTGTAACGAACCTTCATAGTAGCGGTTTTGCAAACGCTTCTTGCGCCAAGGAAGAACGAGGTGTAACCCGAAACAACCTCTGCATAGGGGAATGCGCCAACGTAACCGATAACAGCTTCTTCAGCCTTGATTTCGCCATTTTCAATCATTTCGTTAAGCTTCATACCTGCCGCAACGCCTGCAAGGTATCTGCCCTGATAGATAGAAGCAAATGCATTCTGGTAGTTGGGAAGGTTCTCCTGAACGAGAGCCTTGGTACCTGTTGCGTGGCAGAACTGAACGTTGGGGAAGTCCTTTGCTGCCTGGATCATATTGTCCTCGTGACCGAAAGAGTTAGCAAATACGATTTTGCAACCGCCGTTAACAAGACGCTTTGCAGCTTCGTAGCATTCCTTGCCTTCTTCGGGGATATTCTTTTCAACGATTACCTGTGCGTCGGAAAGACCGAGGTGAGCTTTGATGTTCTCAACAGCGTTAAGGAAGTTAAGGTCGTAGGTAGAGTTCTCATCGTGAAGGCAGATGAAACCGATTTTGAAATCATCGGGAACTTCAAACTTCGCGCCGAGAGCTACGTCGTCGAGCACCTTAACCTGTTCGCCGTACCCGTCGCCACCGCAAGAGGTGAGGGCGAGCGCTACGGAAAGAGCCATAGCAAGAACAAGAACGAGGGATAAGATTTTCTTGAGCATTTTTTTGTCCTCCAGTTAAAAATAATAATGTATTGTTACAGAGCAAAGCTCAGATAACCAAAGGGAATTAACAGAATTCGATTTTTCCGTCGTCGGACATAGAGGCGACTTTAGCAAGAGATTCAATGCGATAGCCAAGCTCTCGAATGGAATTTCCGCCGTTCTGGTATACCTTTTCAATGGCGATACCTGCGCCGACAACCGTTGCGCCGCCCATTTCGGCAAGCTTGATAAGAGCGCGGAGCGCGCTTCCGTTGGCAAGGAAATCGTCGATTAGGAGAACTCTGTCACCGGGATTTATGTACTTTTTGGAAGCTATAACGTCGTAAGCGCGTCCGTGGGTATAGGAAACGACCTCGGTTGAATAAAAATCGCTTCCGATATTATTGCTCTTAGATTTCTTCGCGAAAAGCACGGGAACTCCGAACTTCATAGCTGCAATGCAGGCAATTCCTATTCCCGAAGCCTCAATAGTCAGAATTTTCGTGACACCCTCGTCTTTGAAAAGACGGTACCATTCCTCTCCGAGCGCGTAAATTAAGTCAACGTCAATCTGGTGGTTAAGAAAGCTGTCAACCTTAAGCACGTTTCCGGGAAGTATTTTTCCGTCTTTGAGTATGCGTTCCTCAAGCAGCTTCAAGCGCGTCACCTTCTCTCAATAATTTTACAAGTATATTATACAGGAAAGATTTAATAAAATCAAGTGTAATTTTCGACAAAAAACCTGCCTTAAACTTGTTTATATTTTGTCCTAGACAAATTTATTCAGAAAATTTTGCCCATTCTATCTCTTTTTTTAAGTTTTTCTTTAAAAATTCATTTGCAAGCTTAAAGTGATTGCACCCGAAAAAACCGTTATAAGCGGAAAGGGGACTCGGATGTGCGCTCTCAAGAATCAAGTGGCGAGGATTTGTGATAAGCGTTTTTTTCGCTCTTGCGTGTCCGCCCCAGAGAATGAACACGACTGGCTCTGCCTTTTCGTTTATGAGAGATATGATTTTATCCGTTAAAATCTCCCAGCCTTGTCCTTTATGGCTTGCGGCTTGTCCCTCTCTCACGGTAAGGGTGGTATTGAGAAGTAAAACTCCTTGCTTTGCCCAGCCCGTAAGCTCGCCGGATTGCGGTGCTTTTATTCCGTATTCCGCGTAAAGCTCCTTAAAAATGTTTTGAAGCGACGGCGGAAATTTGACTCCCGCCTTTACCGAAAAGCACAAGCCGTGAGCCTGTCCTTCACCGTGATAGGGGTCCTGCCCGAGAATAACGACGCGCGCGTTCTCGTACGAGGTATATTTAAGCGCGTTGAAAATATCGTTCATAGGTGGATAAACCGTCGCGGAAAAATATTCCTTTTTCAAAAATTCGCGCAGCGAAAGATAATATTCCTTTTTGAATTCTTCTAAAAGAAGCGAGTCCCAATCGTTGCCAATATTAACCATTTTAATCTCCAAAAGCTTTATATGGCTATTCTAGCATAAATATTGGAGAAAATCAACTGAAAATAACAAAAAAGAAAAAAGCCCGAAGGCTCTTTTCAAAATATACTTTCTATAATCTTTTTGCATCCCGGGGGAGAATAAGTCCACGAATCAATATGGCTCGTGCTTTCCGTGTCGATAAAATATTCGAGAGGCGTGACTTCTCTCGGTGCGTCGTGGGAATCAATTATTATTAGCTTGATTTTCATTTTCTCTGGGATTATGCTTTTTATGTAAATTGCTGCGGTTTGCTCGGGATATACGTCGTCGCGATATTCGGCAAGTCCCGCGAGATTTGGCTTAAGCTCAACGAAAATTCCGTAGCTTTCAACGCTTCTTACGATTCCTCTCACGGTTTGCCCCTCCTCAAAAAGCGCGGCGTTTTCGTGCCAGCTTCCGAGAAGCTCGCGCTCGGATACGTAAATTCTGCCTTGCTTATCAATGCTTTTTACGACCGTGTAAATCGAATCTCCTACGGAGAGTCTTGCTGACGGATGGGAAATTCTTGATACGGAAATCGTGTCTATCGAGAGCAGGGAAACTATACCGCAGCCTACGTCAACAAAAGCGCCGAAATTTTCAAGATGCGTGATTTTCGTCGGAATTATATCACCTGGCAAAAGATTTGAAACGTAATTTTCCATACATTCAATTTGAGCCTGTCTTCTCGAAAGTATTGCGACGCTTTCGCCAAACGCGTCCTTTTGGAAGCCCATTACCTTGAAGCATACGGTTTTGCCGACTCTTGTTAAAATCGCTATATCCTTTGTTTCCTCACGAGGCGAAAACTGAACCTCCTCGCGCGGAATTATACCTTTCATTTTTCCTCCAAGGGCTACGTGCAAATTAAAATTATGGTCGCAGAGAATTGCCGGCGCTTCAACTATTGCCTGCCTTTCAAGCGCTGCTTCTAGTCCTCGCTTCGTGGATACGTATTCGGAATTTTCGTGGGTTGGAAGCAAGGCTCCCTCGGGTTTATAGACGTTCATTTTTTCTCTCCTTTATTTTCTTCTGTGTTTAAGAATATGAGAAGAAAACGCGGGATATTACAAAAGGGGAGAGAAAAATCTCCCCCCGTTATTAGTTTAATCCGAAGCTTATTTGTATTGCGGAATTCACAGACGTCATAGTTACATCGTCAAGATGTCCCATTTTTTCTTTTAAGCGCTTTTTATCTAGAGTTCTTACCTGCTCAAGTAAAATTACGCTATCTTTTGCAAGACCTACTTCAAGCCCGGGAATATCAATGTGAGTCGGGAGCTTGGTCTTACCCATTTTCGAGGTTATTGCCGCCGCTATAACCGTTGGACTGTATCTGTTTCCAACGTCGTTCTGAACTATAAGTACAGGGCGCAGACCGCCTTGCTCGCTGCCAACCACGGGGCTTAAGTCGGCATAATAAATATCACCGCGCTTTATGTTCATTTTTCTTCCAAAAATTTTTGCTCCTTTTTATTTTACATACTTATTCTTGCCAAACCTCAGGTGAATTTAAACAGGAAATTTTTAGCTTTTAATATCATTTTATGTCAAAGGCGCGTAAATGCCAACAAAATAAACCGCCGCAAAGGCATCAGATTTCTGAAAACCCTTACGGCGATAATTTTATGCGTGTGTTTCGGTGATTTCGTCGTTTCGTCTGAAAAGCATAGAGATGCAGAAAATACCGGCTATTGCAACGAGTGTGTATATGATTCTTGCAACTATGGTAGTAGCTCCTCCGCAAATCCAAGCAACCAGATCGAAAGTGAAAAGACCGACTAAGCCCCAGTTAAGCGCGCCGATTATGGCAAGCGCGAGGGCAATTTTATTTATTATCATCATAGTTATAAAACCTCGGCTTTTTATTGTGGACTCGGTCCGTTGGTATTTTACCCTGCATTTTTGCCTCTTATACAGGAATTTTTATCCATCAAAGCTCGGCTTTTCTGCGCCGAATGCGTTTTTGAGCTCCAAGAGCGCCTTTTTTTCAATTCTTGAAACGTAAGAACGGGAAATGCCGAGATGCTCCGCGACCTCGCGCTGAGTTTTTGGAGCGTAGCCCTTAAGCCCGTAGCGGAGGATAATAATTTCTTTCTCCCTTCCGAAAAGTCTTTCGTCAACGAAAACTCTTAATTTTTCAAGGAAGGTTTTTAATTCAACGTCGTCTGCCATCGTATCCTCGGTGCTTATAATATCAAGGTATGTAAGGGGATTTCCGTCTTTGTCAATATCTATCGTTTCGTTAATTGAAACCTCCTGCGAATTTTTCTTCCTGGAGCGAAAAAACATAAGAATTTCATTTTGTATGCACTTAGCCCCATAGGTGGCAAAGCGCGTGCCCTTTTCGCTTTTGTAGGAGTCAACGGCTTTTATAAGCCCGATGCTGCCTATGGATAAAAGCTCCTCTTCGTCGTCATAAGAGGAAAAATACTTTCTAATGACGTGGGAAACGAGCCTTAAATTATGCTCGATAATTCTTGATCTTGCGCTTTTGTCACCCTCTTTCATTTTATAAAACAGCTCCTCCTCCTCGCGTCGAGAAAGCGGGGGCGGAAAGTTCTGTGTCGGACTTATGCCGAGAATTAAAGAGATAAATCTTAGTAAAATTTTTGTTATGGAAAACATATCTCCTCCGTGCCTTTTTTAGTTTTTTAATTATATGCACGGAGGGCTTGTCAAGTTTCCGATGTGCCGAGAATATAAGCAAGCTCCTTTTGAAAAAGAACGTAACCAAGCTTTTCAAAGTTTAAAATTAACATTCTGCCCGATATTATCATAGACTTTTTGTTAATTTTTGAAATGTGAGTGCGAATGCTTGCTTCGTCGGGCAGACGTTTTTTTCTAAATGCAAGCTTTAAAATTTCAGACGGCTTTACAGGCTTTGGAAAGAAGCGCAAAAGCACCCTGACTATCATTTTCTCGGTCTTCGTAAGTAAGATGTTTTTTGAAAACCAAAGCGCCTCGCGGCACGTCAGGGAAACGTCAAGCTCTTCCGTTTTATATTCTCCCGGTAACTTAAAGCCGCCGCCTTTGCATTTCTCTATAATTCCGTCGAGTATTTCTGAGGCGGAGAGATTTTTTCGTAAGGTGAAATTGTATTTTTCGCCATCTTCGCATTTTCCAAGCATAAAACTTGGAATATTAAAGCGCTTTGCACGAAGCAAAAGCTCGTCCTCTATATTTTCGTCTATTTTGTCACTTGAAATTACGATAAGCGCGCGGTAATTTTCGGAAATTTCAAAAAGCGCCTCCGAGGGCACTAAGGCGAGAGATAAAACTCCCATAAAATTCATCATATCCGATAAATCCTCAGCTTGAATTTTCGGTTTACTGACTATAAGAAGCATTTTTTCGTCCTTTCTTTATTTAGATTGAAGGTTTTTTATTATTTTCTTGACATAGTTTTTGAAATGAGATATAATAGTTTTATAAAATTTTTCGAGGTGTATTTTGAAAAACGTACTTATAACGGGCGGTAGCCGCGGAATAGGCAAGGCTCTTGTTGAGGCCTTTTCAAAAAACGGCTATAACGTCGCTTTCACTTATAACAAATCCGAGAACGAGGCAAAAAGACTCGCAAAGGAGCTTTCCGTTTTTCCAGTAAAGGCAGATTCAAGAAACGAAAACGAGGTTATCGCGGCAACTGATGCGGTAAGACGCGCTTTTGGCAGTATTGATATTCTTATAAACAACGCGGGAATTTCGACTTTTTCGCTATTCACGGATATAAGTCTTACAGAGTGGAACGATATTTTTGCCGTTAACGTCGGCGGCGCGTTTTTATACTCTAAGTCCGTGCTTCCCGATATGATTTCAAGAAAACGGGGCAGAATAATAAATATTTCGTCTATATGGGGGCTTGTCGGCTCTTCGTGCGAGGTTCATTATTCGGCGAGCAAGGCGGCTATCATAGGTATGACGCGCGCTCTTGCAAAGGAGCTTGGACCTTCGGGTATCACCGTCAACGCAATTGCCCCGGGGCTTATTGATACCGATATGAATAAATCTCTTTCCAAAGCGGATATAGAAGCCTTTGCCGAGGATACTCCGCTTGGGCGGATAGGGAAGCCGTCGGAAATTGCCTCAGCTGCGCTGTTTTTAGCCTCGGACGCGGCAGATTTTATCACGGGAGACGTTCTTAACGTAAGCGGTGGCTCGGTAATTTAATTAAAGTTTTGTAAAATATTAAAAATCTCTTGCATTTTCAGTTTTCTTTTGTTATAATATCATAGTAACGAATATTCCGCGTGTCAGACGGAGTCATACCGGCCGGGGAGGTAGCGGCGCCTTGTACCTGAAATCCGCTATAGCAGGGGTTATTTCCTCTTCCGAGGGCTGTGTTTGTGTAGTCTGCGCCGTCTACTTTCTGTGTTGAAGAATGGGTCTTGCGCAACGTGAGGCTGTGAACCATGTCAGGTGGGGAACCAAGCAGCATTAAGCAGTTTATCAGGTGTGCCGCAAGGCAGCCTGTTTGGAGCAGAGGTGGCGGCTACCGTATGTAAATGCATTTCGAAGTTGAGGTGTATGGCTCTTTCTGACACGCGGAGTACGAGCCGCGCTTATGCTGAACCCCGGTAGGCTAAAGCGCTTTTTTGATATTTTTTGGAGGATTTATGGCAGATTATAAAGCTCTATACCGCAAATGGCGCCCCTTTGATTTTGACGACGTCTGCGGGCAGAAATCCACAACTGATATTCTCAAGTACGAGGTTTCGAGTGGAAAAATATCCCACGCATACCTTTTCTGCGGCTCTCGCGGAACGGGTAAGACGAGCTGTGCCAAAATTCTCGCAAAGGCGGTTAACTGTGAAAATCCGAGAAACGGTAACCCTTGCAACGCTTGTGAGTCGTGCCGTTCTATCGAGCTTGGAACCTCAACCGACGTTATCGAAATGGACGCCGCAAGCAATAACGGCGTTGATAACGTGAGAATTCTGAAAGACGAAATCAGCTTCACTCCCGCACTTTTAAAATACCGCGTTTATATTATAGACGAGGTTCATATGATGTCGACGCAGGCGTTCAACGCGCTTCTCAAAACCCTTGAAGAACCGCCATCTTACGTAGTATTTATTCTTGCAACAACGGAATATCACAAGCTTCCGACCACGATAGTTTCGCGTTGCCAACGCTTTGATTTCAGAAGAATGACCTCTGACGTTATCGTTTCGCGCCTTGAAAAAATCGCAAAGGCAGAGGGGATAGAGCTTCTTCCCGACGGAGCAAGGCTTATTGCCCGAGCTTCGAGAGGCGGTATGCGAGATGCAGTGAGTCTTCTTGAGCTTTGTGCAGGCTCGCGTGAGAAAATTGATGCAAATCTCGTTGCTTCAACAATAGGCACGGGAAACCGTGAAACAGTTTATAATCTTGCCGCAGCTCTCGGGCGCTCAGATTTTTCGGCGGTTTATAAAACCGTTAACGACGTTGTTGCGGGAAGTGCCGATATTTCGGTTTTCTGGCAGGAGCTTATAGATACTTACAGAGATATAATGGTAGTCAAAAATTCGGATACGGCAAAGGCTTATCTTGACCTCACGGAAACCGAATTTGAGTCGCTCACCAAAATTGCGGAAAGCTTTTCAATGGCAAAGCTTTCTTATCACGCAACCCTTCTTGAAGAGGCGCTTGCCGATATGCAGCGCTCGCAGAATTCAAAGCGAAGCGTTGCGGAAATCGCCTTGACTAGAATGTGTGATTCAAGGCTTCTTGCAACTCCGGAGGCGCTGGCTTTAAGAATTGAGGAGCTTGAAAAACAGCTTTCTATGATGAAAATGGGCGCTATTTCCGTAAATTCGCCAAGCGAGGTTAAGGCAGAGCGCGAAGAGTCTGCCTCGACTCTTGCACAAGCACCTATCAATAAGACTGAGAATACGCAGAAAGAAGAAGTCTTGCCATCGTATGCCGAGCCTTACGCGCTTTGGAGCAGCGTCGTTGACAGAATTTCGGAGTTTAAGCCTCCGCTTGCGGCGGGACTCAGAAAAGGCGAGGCATATACTGTCGGCGAGTGTTCGTATCTTATAAAGCTTGATGCTTTTTATGCGGAAAGACTTAACAAAAGCGTGTCCGAAATGGCGATTTTAAAGGGCACTATAGCCGAAAAAGAGGGAATTGCCCACGAAAATGTGCGAATAAAAATAATCGCTCAGAACAATGCTTCTTCAAATCCCGCAAACGAAATTGAAAATGCTTTGAAATTTTAGGAGGATATAAAATGAAAGTAAGATTACCGCAGGGTATGGGCGGCGGCCCCGGAAATATGCAGGCAATGCTTAAGAAAATGCAAGAGGATATGGTTACGACTCAGGAGGAGCTTGAGGCTCGTGAGTACGATATATCCGCGGGCGGCGGAGTTGTTAACGTTAAAATTAACGGAAAAAAGGAAATTCTTTCCGTGAAAATCGATCCTGAGGTTGTTGATCCGGACGACGTAGAAACCCTCGAGGATTTAATTGTTGCCGCAGTTAACGAGGCTATCAAAAAGGTTGAAGCCACCTCTGCCGAGCAGATGGAAAAAATCACCGGCGGACTTGGAAATCTTGGAATCCCGGGTCTTTTCTGATGGCAGAATACATTGCGCCTATTCAAAGGCTTATTGAAGAATTCAGACGGCTTCCGGGCGTCGGCGCTAAAACTGCGGCGCGTTACGCATTTGCCGTTCTCAATTTAAGTGACGACGAGGTTTCGCGGTTTGGCGAGGCTCTTGTAGGTATAAAAAGAGACGTTCATAAGTGTCCTGTCTGCTTCGGACTTTCGGAAGATACCGAAAAGTGCGGAATTTGCAGAAACGAGGGCAGGGATAAGTCCGTCATTTGCGTTGTAGAAAATGCAAAAGACGTTATGGTAATTGAAAAGGTGCGCGGCTATCGCGGTGTTTATCACGTACTTGGCGGTGCGCTTTCTCCCATTGATAACGTAACCGTTAACGACTTAAGCTTCAAGGAGCTTGTCGAAAGGGTAAAGGACGGCGCGGTAAAGGAAGTGATTATCGCAACGAACCCAACTCCGGGCGGTGACACTACCGCGGCATATCTTGCAAAAATTCTCGAGCCTTACGAGGTTGAGGTTTCGCGCCTTGCTTACGGAATTCCCGTTGGCGGCGATATAGAGTATGCAGACGAGGTTACGCTTTTCAGAGCAATGGAAGGCAGAAGATATTTTTGATATATTAAAGAGGCTCTTTTACAACGAAAAGAACCTCTTTTTTTGCGCTTTAGGAAAACACCGAAAGCTTAACTTTAAAATTATGCAAGCGCAAATTTATACTTCAGGCGAAGATTATCGGCTATCATTGCGATAAATTCCGAGTTTGTGGGTTTTCCGCGTGTGTTTTGAATAGTATATCCAAAGTATGAGTTGAGGGTATCGACGTCACCTCTGTCCCACGCAACCTCAATTGCGTGGCGGATAGCTCTTTCAACGCGGGAGGTTGTCGTTTGATATTTCTTCGCAACACTCGGATATAAAATTTTGGTAACGGAATTTATAACGTCACTGTCCTCAATTGTCATAAGTATTGCGGTGCGTAGATATTGATAACCCTTGATATGCGCGGGGACACCAATCTGGTGAATGATTTTTGTCACCTGAGCTTCCATATCGGAATGTGCGTTGCTATGCAAAGCCTCGGGAGAGCGTTTTTTCGATTTTATAAGCGTTTCGATATGGAATATAAGAGAAGTAATATCGTAGGGCTTCGGTATGCAAAGGTCTGCGCCGCTTTCCGATGCTTCAATGAGTATCGCCTGCTTGTTTATGGGGGACATAAGTATAATTGAAGGACGGGGATTTGTAGATAAATTCTTTATTTTCCTTATAAGACCTATGCCGTCAAGTCCCGAGAGCCAAAGGTCGATAATTACAAGCTCGTATGAGCCGTGCTTAACCATTTCAAAAGCAACGTCGCTGCTTCGAGCTTCCTCGGTTTCACGGTATCCCGCTTTTATAAGCCCTGTTGCGAGTCTTGCTCTTTCTTCTTCATTTTCGTCGCAAATTAGTATTTTTAAGTTGTTTTCCATTTTCTTTCTCCTTTGTTTTGATATTTTGGTAAAATTTGGATTTTTTGGAAGTAAAACAATTCTACCATAATTTTCCAATTAAAACAAGAGGAAATTATGTAAAAAAATAGACGAAAATTTGTTATAAAAAATGGTAAAATTTACCAATTACAACTTTAACTCGACAACATTAAACTTCATTCGTCTGCAAGTTGTAAAATTCGTGAAACGCAAATTTCGCCAAAATTGAGAAAAAACTGTGAAATTAAATTTTTTTAACAAATTTTGTGCGAAATTCTATTGCAAAATAAAATATTTTGTGATATAATGTAAATGAGGAAAATTCGTTTTTCCGCGATTTAAAGTGTTAATTTAAAAAGGAGATATATCTGATGAACACTAACGTAACCCAAAACAAGTTCGTTAACGAATGGATTTCAGAGATGGCTGAAATGGTTAAGCCTTCCGATATCATTCTTATCGACGGTTCTGAAGAGCAGGCAGAGGCTCTTCGCAAAATCGCTATCAAGGATGGCGACCTTATAAAGCTTAATGAAGAAAAGCTCCCCAACTGCTACCTTCACAGAACCGCTATCAACGACGTTGCAAGAGTAGAGAACAGAACATTTATATGTACCTCTAAGAAAGAGGATGCGGGTAACATCAATAACTGGATGGACCCCAAGGAATGCTACGCTAAGCTTTCTAAGCTTTACGAAGGCTCTTACAAGAATAAGCCTATGTACGTTATTCCTTATTCTATGTCTGTCGTCGGCTCTGATTTCGCAAAGTACGGAATTGAGCTTACCGACTCCATTTACGTTGTTCTTAATATGCTTATTATGACTCGCGTAGGTCTTAACGTGCTTGAGGCTCTCGGTGACAGCCCCGACTTTATCAAGGGACTTCACGCTCGCGCGGATATTGACGAAGAGAACAGATACATATGCCATTTTCCCGAGGACAACACCATTTGGTCGGTTAACTCCGGTTACGGCGGAAACGTTCTTCTCGGAAAGAAGTGCTTTGCACTTCGTATTGCATCCTATCTTGGCCGTAAGGAAGGCTGGATGGCAGAGCATATGCTCATTCTCGGTATTGAAAATCCCCAAGGCGAGGTTAAATATATATCCGCTGCATTCCCCTCTGCTTGCGGTAAGACCAACCTTGCAATGCTTATTCCTCCCGAAATTTATAAGAAGAAGGGATATAAGACGTGGTGCGTAGGCGACGATATCGCTTGGCTTAGAGTTGGCAAAGACGGCAGACTCTGGGCAGTTAACCCCGAAAACGGATTCTTCGGTGTTGCTCCCGGAACTAACGAAAACTCCAATCCCAACGCGCTTCACACTGCAATGCGCGACACCATTTTCACCAACGTTTGTCACAACCTTGACGACAACACTGTTTGGTGGGAAGGTCTTGATAATAATCCTCCCCAAAATGCTAAGAACTGGAAGGGCGAAAACTGGGATTACACCACCTATAACAAGGCTGACAAGGTTAACACCTCAGGTGCTCACCCCAACTCCAGATTTACCGCTATGGCAGCTAACTGTCCTTGCCTTTCCGATAAATTCAACGATCCCGCAGGCGTTCCTATCTCCGCTATCGTATTCGGCGGAAGACGCGCAAAGACTGCTCCCCTCGTTTATCAGTCGAGAAACTGGCAGAACGGTGCATTTATCGGCTCTATTTTGGCTTCCGAAACCACTGCAGCAGCTGCTGGCGCTGTCGGCGTAGTTCGCCGCGATCCTATGGCTATGCCTCCTTTCGTTGGTTACGATATGGGCGACTATTGGGCACACTGGATCAATATGGGCAAGCTTGCTAAGAATCCTCCCAAGATTTTCCATGTTAACTGGTTCAGAACCGATGACGAAGGACACTTTATCTGGCCTGGATTCGGTGACAATATGAGAGTTCTTATGTGGATTCTCGCTCGTTGCGAGGGAAGTGTTGATGCTCGCGAAACCGCCATCGGTTACGTTCCCAACATCTCCGATATTAACGTTGAAGGTCTTGATATCTCCAAGGAAACTCTTGAAGAGCTCCTTTCCGTTGATAAAGAGCTTTGGCTTGAGGACTGCCGCGGAATCAGAGAATTCTACAAGCAGGTTGGCGCAAGAGTTCCGGCAGAATTTTACGAGGAGCTCGAGGCACTCGAAGCAAGACTCACAAAATAATTTAAAAAAGGAACTAAGGAATGAAAAAATTACTAGCTTTGCTTTTATCTTTGGTATTCGCATTCGTCCTTTTCGCTTGCGATGATAATAACGATTTGCCTGTAATACCCGAAGATATTTATACGGACGACAAGGGCACGCATTTGCCACCCATAGATTACGTTCCGCCGTCACAGTAATAACATTCTGAGAATCCCAAAGTTTTAAAGTCAGAGGCTAACCGAGTTTTTATAACTTGCGCTAGCCTCTTTTTATTTATAAACGTCTATGCACCGAATAAGGAAATGCTCAAAAAAGTCAGGCTTGCAGAAAGTATGCCCGAAAAAAGCTTCATTACGTAATATATTTTCATTGAAATGTCCGTGTCCGAGAGTATGCTTTTCGACTGAAAAAGTACGGAAATTCCCGAGAAGCTTATGGCAAAGGCGAGAAGAGGAAGCTTTATTGTGTAGGAAAGATTTAACTCCGTTATAAATCTTGACGCGTTTCCAACCTCAAGAAATGAAGAAATAACCGCTAAAGCCAATTCGCTTTTTATTATTTTGCAGAGCAAATCTATAATTACCGAGAAAAAGCAAATAAAGCCGCATATATTAAGCGTTGCCTTCGTTGCCGATTTTATGGAATTTGTGAAGGAAAAACTATTTGAATAATCGCACGCAACGCATATTTCGCGTTTTGCGAAAAGTGCCCAAATAAGCCCTGCTGTAAGTGAAGAAATAACCGAAATAAAATAGAGAAAAACTCCTGTTTTTAAAGAGCCGAGAAGACCGAAGCCTATCCCTGAAATCACGAAAGCGGGGCTTGCGTTATTGGAAAAGCCTATGAGACGCTCGCATTCCTTTTTAGAAATTTTCCCAGAAACATAAAGCTCTCTTGCAAGCTTCGAGCCTATCGGAAAACCCGAAATAAGTCCTGTTAAAAGCACTGAAATTGCGTATCCGTTTATTTTAAAAAGACGGAAAAAAAGCTCTCTTGCGGCCTTGATTTTTTCAAAATGCATAAAGTAAAGCAAGAGGTCTGCAAGTATCATAAATGGGAATGCAGAAGGGATAATTACGGAAATACAAAAGGAAATTCCCGACCTGACACCTTCTGAAATTACAGGTGAAAACAGAGTTGAAAGACACATAGCAAAAACAAAAATCGACAAAGAAGTTAATAAAAAACCTATTTCTGCCTTGAAATTTGTTTTAAAATTAAGATTTTTACTATTTTGCTTCATTATTTTTACCGACCTTCATAGACTTTACTAAAGATTTATGAAAGCCGAGGTGCGCTAATGCCTGAGCGAATAAAAAAAGTGAAAAAAATAGTTTCAAGTCTTTTAGCTGAGGGCTCGGATTTTCACGCTGAAATTGATAAATCGGGTGATGGCTTCAGAGTCTTGGTGTCGGGGGTTCGCAGGGTGACGGAGCTTTCCGAAAAATCCCTTTCCTTAAAATGTCCGCATCATAGCCTGAAGATTAAAGGGGACACACTTTCACTTTCGCTTTACGAGGATAAAAGCGTGGAAATTTCAGGGAAGCTTGAGGTGATAGAAATTGCTAATACCAAGAATTGATTTTCTTATTTTCGGCTACCGTAAAATCACAATTGAGGAAAAGGATTTAAAAAATGCGCTGAATCTTTTTCTAAAGACTGGGCTTTCCGTAAAAATCGAAAATTCAAGCTTTCTCATTTCCGAAAAAGAATACAAAAGAATTGAGAGCTTGATTTCGGGTAAGATTTCTTGCTCAGTCAGCGAGCCTTTGGGGCTTTTTGGAGTATTGCAAAAATATAAAATGCGTTTTGGCATATCCTTAGCGCTATTACTGTCGATTTTTTTGTGCACATTTGCAAGCTCGCGGGTTTGGGATATAAGAATTGATGGGGCGAGCCCTGAAAAAGAAGAGGAAATTCTTACCGAGCTTTCGGAGCTTGGTTTTTCCGTGGGTACGCCTTTTCGCAAAATAGATAAAGCTAAAATCGAAGCGGAAATGCTTTCGGTAAGTGAAAACGTTTCCTGGATTAACATAAACCAAAGGGGAACTGTTGCCTATATCAAGGTTATTGAGAAGCTTTCGTATGAGGAAGAGCTTAAAAGCGGCTATGCAAATATCGTTGCAACGCGTGACTGCGTAATTGAGGAAATAATTTTAAGGCGCGGAGTTGCGCTAGTTAAAGCGGGCGAAACTGTTAAAAAGGGGCAAATACTTATTTCGGGAGTAATCCCTGCGGAGCTTGGAGGCGGATTTTGCTACGCAGAGGGCGAGGTTATCGGGAGATATCTTGACGAAATTTCACTTGTTATACCTCAGACGGAAACTCAAAAAAAGGTAGTCGGCCGCGAAATATATAGAAAAAATATAAATTTTTTTAATTTTTCTCTTAAATTTTTTAAAAATTATAGAAAAACGGAAACAGAGTGTGATATAATAAAAGAAAAACGCAAGTTTTTAAGCTTTTTCGGAAAGAAGCTTCCTTTGTCGCGCGAATATGAATGGCGTGTTTTTTACGAAGAATACGACGTTTCTTATACGAAAGACGAAATGATAAGGCTTGGCGCTAAGAGAATGCGAGATGCTTTGAATAGATCTCTTTCGGATAAAACTCTTCTAAAGCTCAGAACGCGCGGTGAATTTTCTGACGGAAATTATATTATCGCGACTGAGTACGTCGCCACCTCAGAGGTTGGTGTGGCTCTGGAATTTCATTTTTTTGAAGGCAAAACAGGAGATTAAATTTGGAAAAAATTGTAACGACAAACTCAAACGAGGCAACCTCTCTGCTTTTTGGAGCTTTTGATGCCAATATAAAGCTTATCGAGAATGCTTTTTCCGTTAAAATTTCAAACAGAAATAAAACTTCGCCCGACGGAGATGCTTTGGTCGTATCCGGTGACGAAGAGTCGGTGTCACTTGCCGTAAGAGCGCTCGACTATCTCAAAAGAATGGTCGGAAACGGTGAGAGTGTAAGCATACAGAGCGTTGAATACGTTATAGGACTTGTAAAGGATAACCTTGACGGCGGAGAAAAGAACTTTTTTGATAACGTAATAAGTGTGACGAACAGAGGAAAGCCCATAAAAGCAAAAACCGTAGGACAGAAGCGATACGTTAAGGCTATCAAGGAAAATACGGTTATTTTGGGAACGGGGCCTGCGGGAACCGGAAAGACGTTTCTTGCCGTTGCAATGGCTTGCGAGGCTCTCCGAAACAAAGAAATAAACAGAATAATTCTTACGCGCCCTGCGGTTGAGGCAGGCGAAAGACTCGGCTTTCTCCCCGGAGATTTGCAGAGCAAGATAGACCCTTATTTAAGACCGCTTTACGACGCGCTTTACGAGATGCTCGGCGCAGAGAATTATCAGAAATATCTTGAGCGCGGAACAATAGAAATTGCGCCTCTTGCCTATATGAGAGGAAGAACGCTTGACGACTCGTTTATAATTCTTGACGAAGCGCAGAATACGACACCTGAACAAATGAAAATGTTTTTAACGCGTCTTGGCTTTAACTCAAAGGCAGTCGTTACGGGCGACCTTTCGCAAACGGATTTGCCTCTCGGCAAAAAAAGCGGACTTGCTATAGCCAAAAAAATTCTTGAGGGCATTGAGGGTATTGCGGTATTTGAGTTTTCGGAGCGTGACGTAGTGCGTCACAGCCTTGTCAGAAGGATAATTTCCGCTTACGACAAATATGAAAGAGAACAGAAAACGAAAAGCGCCGTGCGCTTCACACACGACGTAAGGAGCAAAAATGAAAAAGACACTTAAGATAAATTTTTCAAAAACGAGAAATTTTCCCGAGATAGATTATTATTTTAAGTGCGTTATAAGACGCGCGGTTAAGGCAACTCTTAAGCACGAAAAATTCCCCTATGATGCAATAGTTTCCGTAACCCTTTGCGACGCGGATTACATCAGAAATTTGAATAAAACGTATAGAAATAAGGATAAGGCTACCGATGTGCTTTCATTTCCGCTTTACGAAGGTGGAAATTTTGATATGAACGAATGTATTTCGGGCGCTATGCTCGGTGACGTTGTTATTTCAATTCCGCGAGCGCGCGAGCAGGCGAAAGAACTCGGCAACACTTTTCTTGAGGAGGTAGCTTTTTTAACCGTTCATTCGGTTTTGCATCTTCTCGGCTACGACCACGAAAGAAGCGCCGAAGACGACGAGCGTCAGTGCAGGATACAAAGAGAAATTTGCGACAGTTTTGAAGTATAAATTTGGAGTTTAAAATGAAAAGAATGTGTTTTATAGCAATAGTAGGAAGACCTAACGTGGGAAAATCAACCCTTCTTAATGCAATTCTCGGTGAAAAGGTTGCAATAGTTTCAAAGAAGCCCCAAACGACGAGAAATCGCATTACGGGAATTTATACCGATGGCGAGGACCAGATAGTTTTTCTCGATACGCCGGGACTCCATAAGCCGAGAACGAAGCTTGGCGATTTTATGGTTAAGACAACCTCAAATACGCTCGGCGGTGTTAACTACGCGATTTTAGTAGTTGAAGCGAGAGAAGAGGTCGGAGATATTGAACGTCAGCTTATCGACAGAATGAAGGCAAACGGAATGCGCGCGATACTCGTCATAAATAAGGTTGATACGGTGAGAGCCGCAAATATCGCAAAAACAATTGAAGCTTATGCCGCGGCATTTGATTTTGAGGCAGTTGTTCCGATTTCCGCAAAGAACGGACGGGGCGTTGACACGGTGATTTCCGAATGCCGTCAATTTCTTGACGAGGGTGAGTGGTTTTTCCCTGAGGATATAGTTACCGACCAGCCCGAGCGACAGCTGGCGGCAGAAATAATAAGAGAAAAACTCCTAAGAATGCTTGACGAGGAAATTCCTCACGGCACGGCGGTTGCAATAGAGGAGTGGTGCGAAAAGCGCGGTACTGTTTCAATTCGCGCGGAAATCTATTGTGAAAAGGCATCTCATAAGGGAATTATTATAGGTAAGGGAGCATCAAACATCAAAAAGGTTGGCACGTATGCGCGTGAGGATATAGAAAAAATGCTTGACAGCAAGGTTTTTCTCGACCTTTACGTAAGAGTTAAGGAAAACTGGCGCGATAGCGATTTCAATATTCAAAATCTCGGATATAACGAAGATAATATATGATAACGGAAGTAAAAGGGCTTGTAATAAGAACGACTGATATTAGAGAGTCAGACAGGCTTATAACGATTTTTACGGAAGAGATGGGGGTGCTTTCCGCTTTGGCGCAGGGAGCTCGCTCTCTTAAGAGCCGAAAAATGTCCTCGACTATGCAGTTTTGCTATTCTCGCTTCTTTCTTTTCAAAAAAGGTGAGCATTATTACGTTAGGGAAGCAGAGCTTATCGAAAGCTTCTTTGATTTGAGAAATTCAATTGAGGGCTTGGCTCTTGCCGCATATATTGCAGACGTGCTTTCTGACGTTACAGTTGCGACGGAAGAAAAGGAGCTTTTAAGGCTTTCCTTGAATTCTCTTTTTGCAATAGCAAATAAAAAATATCCCCTTAACAAAATCAAGGCGGCATTTGAAATCAGGGCGGCGTCTATTCTCGGCTTTATGCCAGACGTGCTTGCGTGCTCTGCCTGCGGAGAAAAGGGCGGAAACTTTTATTTTGATATTATGGGCGGCTCGATTAAGTGTTACGCGTGTTGCGAAAGAGAAAGAAAAGCTCATACCGAGCCTGAGTCACCGCATGAGAGCCATATCGTGAGAATACTCTCTGAGGGGGCAAAAACTGCTCTTGCTTACTGTATTTTTGCGCCTATTGAAAAGATTTTTTCATTTACATTACCCGACGGGGATATGGAGCTTTTTGCGGGTGCTTGTGAGGATTATCTTATAAACCAGCTTGAAAGAAGCTTCAAAACTCTTGAATTTTACAAAGAGGTAACTTAAATAAATGCTTTTTACTCAAAAAACGCTAAAGACACTTGAATTTGATAAAATAATAGCGGCGCTTTCGGAGCTTTGTGCAACTGAGGGCGCGCGCAATATGGCGAAATCCCTTGTTCCGATAAGTGACTTTGACACGGTGATTTTGCGCCAGACGAAAACCTTTGACGCAAAACGACTTATAAACTCAAAGGGTTATCCGCATTTTTACGCGGAAGAGAGCGTGCCCGCGGCAGCGGAGCGCGCTTATAAAGGGGCAGTTTTATCTCAAAGAGAGCTTTTGAACGTTGCGTCGCTTTTGAGAAGTGCGAGAATGTGCATTGATTATATCAACGCGGACAAGCTTTTTGAAACCTCGCTTGACGAAATCTTCGGGCGGCTTATAACGAACCGCGAGCTTGAAGAAAAAATCTCGCGAGCTATTATTTCGGAGGATATGATAGCAGACGAGGCAAGCCCTCTGCTTGCCGATATAAGACGTAAAATCAGGGTAACAAACAATAAAATAAAAGAAACTCTCCAAGGCTATATTGGCGGAGAGAGAATTAAATATCTTCAGGAAAACCTCGTAACAATGCGTAACGGGCGCTACGTTGTGCCGGTAAAGGCAGAATACAGAAACGAGGTTAAGGGACTTGTTCACGACACCTCCTCGTCAGGCGCGACGCTATTTGTTGAGCCTATGTCGGTGGTTGAAGCCAATAACGAGCTTAAGAGCCTTGCAGCAGCGGAAGCTCACGAAATTGAGCGTATTCTTTCGGAGCTTTCCTCATTCGTTGCGGATTCCTCGTCGGTGATAATGCTTGACTATCACAACATAACAGAGCTTTCGTTCTTCTTTGCGGCAGCAACGCTTGCGATAAATATGAAGGCGGAAATGCCCAAAATAACGAAAAATAAAGTTATCGACCTAAAAAGAGCGCGTCACCCTCTTATACCGCGCGACAAGGTTGTTCCTATTGATATATCCGTAGGACACGATTTTGATACGCTTATAATAACAGGTCCCAATACGGGCGGAAAAACGGTAAGCCTTAAGACCTTGGGACTTCTTACGCTTATGGCTGAAGCGGGACTTGAAATACCCGCAGATGAAAGCTCTACGGTTGGTATTTTTGAGGAAATTCTCGTTGATATAGGCGACGAGCAGAGTATTGAGGCGTCGCTCTCGACATTTTCCTCGCATATGGTAAACGTAGTTGATATTATTTCGCGCGTTTCCGAAAAATCCTTAGTTCTTTTTGACGAGCTCGGCTCGGGAACAGACCCTGTAGAGGGGGCGGCACTTGCCACCGCTATACTCGAAGAAACTCAAAGAAGAGGAGCTTTAACAGCAGCTACAACGCATTACTCGGAGCTTAAGGTTTACGCACTTGAAACCCCGAGAGTACAGAATGCCTCGTGTGAGTTTAACGTAGAAACCTTAAGACCGACCTATAAGCTTATCGTAGGCTCGCCCGGTAAATCAAACGCATTTGCAATATCGGAAAAGCTCGGACTTCCCGCTGATATTATATCTCGCGCAAACAAGCTTATCGAGCGCGATAACAAGAGATTTGAAGACGTTATCGAGAAGCTTGACGTCAACAGAATACAGATGGAAAAGGAGCGCGAAAAGGCAGAGGCTCTCCGCCGCGAATATGAAAGCTTTAAGAAAACGTCTGAAGAGGATTTGAAGCGAAGAATGGCGAAGAATGAAGAAGAAATCCAAAAACAGACACTTAAAGCAAGGCAGATTTTGGATAGTGCACGTGCTTCAAGTGAGTTTATTTTTGGACAGCTTGAAAATATCCGCAAGCAAGACGATAAGGAAAAGCGACTTGAGGCTATGCGTGTTGCGCGTGAGGAAATACGCAAATCCTTAAATTCCGCAGAATCTCTTTTTGACGGAATTGACGTAAAGGAAATTACACTCGAGGAGGATTACAAGCTTCCGCGCGAGCTTGTCGTTGGAGATAAGGTGTACCTTGTAACAATTGGCAAAGAGGGCGTCGTTACGGCGGCAAAGGATAAAAAAGGACTCATTGCCGTTACCTCGGGAATACTTAAAACCAAGGTTACCGAGGATAAGCTCCGCTTAATTGACGGAAACGTTAAATTCAAGCGCCGCGAGGAACCGAAGCCCGTATCCGAGGGCAAGGTTAAGAAATCTATAGTTTCGAGCTTTCGATTGGAGGTTGACGTCCGCGGAATGATAGGCGACGACGCTTGGTACGTTGTCGATAAATATCTTGACGACGCGGTTCTTGCAGGAGTTCCTTCCGTAAGAATTATTCACGGAAAGGGAACGGGCGCTCTTCGTGCGGCACTTTGGAAATACTTTAAAACAGACAGTCGAATTAAATCTTTCCGCCACGGAAATTACGGCGAGGGTGATGCTGGTGTCACAGTTATAAACTTTAAGGAGTAAAATACGGAAAATATGAATTTTCAGCCGCTTAAGGACTTTCTTGATTACCATCTTCCAATGCTCGGTGTTCCCGGCTCTGATACGGTAATATACAGAAATCACGAGGAAATCTTCAGATACTCTTCTGGATATGACAATATTGAACTTAAAACTCCCGTAAGACGCGATGCTGTTTACAGTATTTATTCCTGCACAAAGATAATAGTTTCCGTTGCCGCAGTTCAGCTTATCGAGAGAGGCGAAATGCTCCCAACAGACCCCTTATATGCGTATATTCCCGAGTACAGATTTACCGAGGAAAAGGTTTATGACGAAAATGGCGCAGCAGTTGGAACGAAAAAGCTTGAAAAGCCTATACTTATCGGGCATCTTCTGACTATGACAAGCGGTATGAACTACGCCCTCAACAAGCCCGAAATCGAAGGAATTAAAAAGCTTACTGACGGAAGAGCGCCAACACTTGACGTATGCCGTGCGCTTGCGGCATCACCGCTTGATTTTACCCCGGGAAGCAATTATAAATACGGTCTTTCCTATGACGTTCTCGGCGGTGTTATCGAGCTGGTTTCGGGTATGAAGCTTTCGGAATACGTCAAAGAAAATATTTTAGAACCGCTCGGAATGAAGGATACGGCCTTTACTCTTGACGAAAATCTCAGGTCGCGCCTTGCAACTAAATACGAATATGACACCGAAACGGGCGAGGGAAAAATAATTCCCGCCGAGAGCAACGTTTTTAAGTTCGGAACGGAGTATGAAAGCGGCGGCGCCGGGCTTTACAGTACTGTTGACGATTATATACTTTTTGCCGATGCGCTTGCTATGGGCGGTGTTGGCAAAAACGGAGAGAGAATTATATCGAAGTACGGAATTGATTTAATGAGAGCAAACGCACTTAACGACGTGCAAATGAAGGGATTTGATTTTTCGCATTGTAAGGGCTACGGCTACGGCTACGGAGTAAGATGCTGCATAAATCCCCATCCTTACGGAAATATTGCTCCGGTTGGTGAGTTCGGTTGGGACGGAGCGAAGCTATGTTATGCTTCTGTGAGCCCCGAAACGCGAATTTCAATGTTCCACGCAGAGCATATGGGCGGTCTTCATTCTCTCGTAGTTCCAAGACTTCGCAATCTTTTGTATTCATGCATCGGAGAATAGTTTTATGAAATTTGTAAATTTGAAAATCAAAGCTCCGCGTAACGAGGTTCTCAGCTTTATTTCCGATAAGAGACGCGTAAATTCAAACGTAAGATTTGACGAAAAGCGCGGAACGCCTCTTATGCACGTTAAAGAAAAGGGCGAAAAAATCAAGGTAACCTGTGAAATGATTAACCACTCGACAAAAGATAACGGCTTTCTTGTGGGAACTTATTTTAAGGGAAAGCTCACGGAAAACAACGGTGTAACCGAGCTTCGCGGTGTAATTGTTACCGCACCTATTTACCATATCGTGTGGTTTGCATTGCTTTGCGTTCTTATCTGGCAATGCTTTTATCACGCGGCAATTTCCGCCCTTCCGATACTATTCGTGGCATTTGAATTTATAATGTATACTCAGGAATTCAGAAAGCAGGGCTACATAAAAAGATACTTTGAACGTGCTTTTTCAAGGCTCTATGCCGAGAAAAACAAAGGAAAACGCTAATTTTTTTAAAAAAAGAGCAAGCTCATCGTTTTTACGACAAACTCGCGCCTTTTAAGAAAGCTTACAAGTCAAAGAATTTTTGGATTTTTGCCTTTAAAATCACAGCACAGCTGTGTATATCATTGTTGCTAAGGGGAATGCAGATTAGGCCAATGATATACTCGACTAAACAGATATTCTTTTAGTCGGATGAGATACGCGCTCTAGCGTTAAGAAATGCCTTAGCTTTCGCAATGGATAAAAAAATCGACAAGCAGGAGCTTGTCGATTTTTTGGTGCCGGTAGTCGGGGTCGAACCGACACGGTATTGCTACCTTCGGATTTTGAGTCCGACGCGTCTGCCAATTCCACCATACCGGCATAGTGTGTGACTGTATGCCACGCCGATAATTATAGCATAGTATTTAAAAAAAATCAATAGTTTGTCAAAAAATATTTTTGCTAAAAATTTCGCGTTGCTATTGTAAATATAAATATTTTATTGTATAATATTTAAGAGAGGAGGCGCGTTTATGAGTGATATTGAATTTATACCTAATAAAAACAATCTCGCAAATTTAGACGAGCTTTCGCTTATGGGCTCGGTTTTGGCAGAAAGGCGCATTTGCGAGCTTTATGAGATTGCCGACGTGTCCGCGCGTATCGTTTATGAAATGCTAAACGGCGGATTCGGAATTTATGAGGCGCTTTCATTGATAGGCGCAGAGCTTACAGACGGTGAGCATAAAATACATAAAGAGCATCTTCCTGAAAATTTTGAAATGCTCCTCTTTTACGCAAAGGCTTTTTCCGTTTTTGATAAGGCCTCGTTTGCAAGGCTTTTGCTTGCTGGAATTTCGGAGCGCGGTGCTGTTATTTCAGAGCGCGATTTTTTTGAGAAGGAGCAGCGCGAGGAGAGCATTGCCTACGTAAAAAGCCAACTTGCAAACGAAGCATACGACGTTTTTGCGGATAGCTTTAAGGAGCCTCGCTTAAAATACGTATCAGACATAAAGGAAGCCGTCTCTCTTGTTACGAGAGCAGAGGCGGGCTATGCAATTTTACCGCTTGAAGAAAAGGGCGGTGCAAGACTTTCCTCGATTACGGAAATTCTTTATAGGTCTGAGCTTAAAATAAATTCCGTGACACCTGTTTTTGGCGCTCTTGGAAACGCGGATATGAAATATGCGCTTGTTTCACCCTCTGTTTCGCTCCCCGCAATGGAGGAAGGTGACGACAGATATCTTGAGCTTCGTATTCCCGCGACGGATACGTTTAAGTTTTCGGAGCTTGTTTCGGTTGCAGAGTCGCTCGGTATCGAGCTTTACAGAGTAAATACCATAAGCTTCGACGGAGAAGACGGAAGCTTGCCGTATTTCTCGCTTGTTCTTAAGCGAGAGGCTTCGGATTTTACCGAAATGCTTACTTATCTTACTTTGTTCGTATCCGATTACACGTCGGTTGGAATATATAAAAATCTTGAATGACAGGAGATATAAAAATGGGAAAGATTATCGAATATAATACTAAAGGAACTTGCTCCAAAAAAATACTTATAGAGCTTGACGGTGACGTCATTACTGATTGTAAATTCGTCGGCGGTTGCCCCGGTAACACCTTTGGTGTTGCTTCGTTAGTAAAAGGAATGAAAAAAGACGATACTATCGAAAAACTTAAGGGCATTAAGTGCGGAATGAAATCAACGTCTTGTCCAGACCAACTTGCGTTGGCGCTTGAAAGCGATAAATAATAATTTCGGAGGATTATTTATGAACAGCTACGAAAAAGAGTATCAAAGATGGCTCGCATCCGATGCGCTTACCGATGCGGAAAAGGAAGAGCTCGCAAAAATTTCCGATAACGAAGAGACAAAAGAGCTTCGTTTTTCCTCTCTTATGGATTTCGGAACGGCGGGTCTTCGTTCAACGATGTATCTCGGAACGGCAAATATGAACCGATTTACAGTTGCTCAAACAACTCGCGGTATTGCAGCTCTCGTTAAAAGTCTTAGCGGTGAGGAGCGAGGTGTTGCAATATGCTACGACTCCCGCAATAATTCCGAGTCGTTTGCCAAGATAAGCGCTTCCGTGCTTGCAGGCGCGGGAATTAAGGTTTATATATTTGATTCTCTTCGTCCCACTCCCGAGCTTTCGTTTGCAGTGCGTGAGCTTAATACTCTTGCTGGAATTAACATTACGGCTTCTCATAATCCCAAGGAATATAACGGCTATAAGGCTTATTGGGAAGACGGAGCTCAGCTTGCTCCCGAACAGGCTAAGATAGTTTCCGAGGAGAGAAGCAAGTTTGACGTTCTCGACCTCTCAGGTCTTATGGACTTTGAAGAAGCAAAATCAAAAGGACTTATTGAGGTTCTTTCAAGCGATTTTGACGAGCTTTATTTATCAAAGGTTTTGAAAACTATGTCTAACCCCGACGCTGTGCGCGAGGTTTGTGACGAATTGAAGGTTGTTTACACACCTCTTCACGGCGCGGGATACAAGCTTGTTCCCAAAATTTTTAAGAAGGTCGGGCTTAAATATCTTTATACCGTGCCTGAGCAGATGGTAATAGACGGCAATTTCCCGACGGTTGCAAAGCCGAACCCCGAATATAAAGAGGTTTTTGAGCTTGGAATCAAAATAGCAAACGACGTCGGCTCCGACCTTGTAATAGCAACGGACCCCGACTCTGACAGAGTTGGAGTTATGACGAGAACGAAAGACGGAAGCTTTGCGACGATTTCGGGTAACCAGATGGGCGCTTTGCTTCTCGATTACGTAATCTCGCAGAAAAAAGCTCTCGGAACTCTTACTAAGAATGCATATTGCGTTAAAAGTATAGTTTCAACCGAGATGGCTAATAAGATAGCCGAGGAAAACGGCATTGTAATCCATTCCGTTCTCACAGGCTTCAAGTTTATCGGTGAGGTTATCAAGAATTATGAGGCGCGAGGTGAGGAAGACGGCTTCCTTCTCGGATTTGAGGAAAGCTACGGTTATCTTCTCGGCACTTATGCAAGAGATAAGGATGCGGTTGGCGCTTCAATGTCCATTCTTGAAATGACGGCCTATTACAAAAAGCAGGGACTTACTCTCTCCGATGCTCTTGATAAGCTTTATGAGAAGTACGGCTTCTTTGCAGAAAAAACCATTGATATTTATATGGAAGGTCTTGACGGAATTGAAAGACGAAAGAGAGTTATGCAGGGGCTTCGCGACAACACTCCCGCATCTTTCGGCAAATACAAGGTTAAGACCTGCGCGGATTATAAAGCAAACACCGTAACCGAGCTTGCTACCGGTAAGGCGACGGAGCTTGGCGAGCCATCGTCAGACGTTCTTATTTATACGCTTGAAAACGGTGATAAAATTATTGTTCGTCCCTCAGGAACAGAGCCTAAAATCAAAATTTATATACTCGCTCACGAAAGCGATAAGTCGGTGCTTGACGGTAAGTGCGCCATTTATGCCGAAAGAGCAAGAAAGTTAGCGGATATTTAAAGTGACAGATAAACAAAAGCATATAAGAAACTTCTCTATAATAGCGCATATCGACCACGGAAAGTCAACCCTTGCGGATAGACTTCTTGAAAAAACGAGAACCGTTGCCGTGCGCGATATGGAAGAGCAGATACTTGACAATATGGACCTCGAGCGCGAGCGCGGAATTACTATAAAGGCACGCGCGGTAAGACTTAATTACACTGCATCCGACGGAGAAGATTATATATTTAACCTTATAGACACTCCCGGTCACGTTGACTTTGGCTACGAGGTTTCGCGCTCACTCAAGGCTTGCGAGGGTGCGCTTCTCGTTGTTGACGCGACTCAGGGGGTTGAAGCGCAGACGCTTGCAAATGCATATCTTGCAATAGATAACGACCTTGAAATTTTGCCCGTTATCAATAAAATTGACTTGGCTTCCGCGGATATTGAGGGAACAAGACGCGAAATAGAGGATATTATCGGTATCCCCGCAGACGATTCGCCAGCGATTTCCGCAAAATGCGGTCTTAATATTGAAGACGTGCTTGAAAAGGTGGTAACGCATATTCCTACACCAAAGGGAGATATAAACGCGCCACTTAAGGCTCTTATTTTCGACTCACACTACGACTCTTATCTTGGAGTTGTGGTTTATATAAGAGTTTTTGACGGCTCTTTAAAGGCGGGAGATAAAATAAGACTTATGGCGCTCGGCGCCGAATTTGATGTCGTTGAGGTCGGCACAATGGAGCCTTTCGGACTTAAGAGCTGTGACGCGTTGACACCCGGTGAGGTTGGCTATATAACCGCTTCAATAAAGACTGTCGGTGAAACGAGAGTCGGAGATACTGTAACTCTTGCGGATAATCCCGCGTCAGAGCCTTTGCCGGGCTTTCGAGACGTGCATCCTATGGTTTATTCGGGTATCTATCCCGCAGACGGCGCGCGCTACGGCGACCTCAGGGAAGCTCTTGAGAAGCTTCAGCTTAACGACGCGTCCTTGGTTTTCGAGCCGGAAACCTCCGTTGCACTCGGATTTGGCTTCCGCTCTGGATTTTTGGGACTTCTTCATATGGAAATCATCGAAGAGCGCCTTGAAAGAGAATTTAACCTCGACCTTATAACAACTGCTCCTTCGGTTATTTACAAGGTTGAGCTTCGCTCGGGTGAAACCGTGCTTATCGATAATCCTTCTGCCTTCCCGACGCTTGACGAGATACAAAAGGCTTACGAGCCTATAATGAAGGCTAACATTATAACTCCATCTGAGTATATCGGCGGAATTATGGACCTTTGCCAAGACAGACGCGGTGTTTTCATTGATATGAAGTATATTGACACCGAAAGGGCGGAAATTCACTACGAGCTTCCGCTTAACGAAATTATATACGACTTTTTTGACGCGCTTAAGAGCCGTTCAAAAGGCTACGCATCGCTTGACTATGAGTTAAAGGGATATAAGGAATCAAAGCTCGTTAAGCTTGACTTTATGTTAAACGGTGAGGTAGTTGACGCGCTTTCCTTTATAGTTTTTGAGGACAGAGCTTATGCAAGAGCGAGAAAAATTGCCGAAAAGCTTAAGGAGAATATTCCGCGACAGCTCTTTGAAATTCCGATACAGGCGGCAATAGGCTCAAAGATTATAGCTAGGGAAACCGTAAAGGCAATGCGAAAGGACGTTCTTGCAAAGTGCTACGGCGGTGATATTACCCGAAAGAAGAAGCTTCTCGAAAAGCAAAAAGAGGGTAAAAAGAAGATGCGTAAGCTTGGCAGCGTTGAGGTTACGCCCGAGGCATTTATGGCAGTTCTCAGACTTGATGACGGCAACTGATATGAGAGGACTTTACGTTCATATTCCATTTTGTCTTAAAAAGTGCAATTACTGTGATTTTTGTTCATTTGATAATCTCACAGAGGATTTCAGAGAATTATATATTCAGTCCTTGATAAATGAAATAAAATCCTACAAAAGCGACGTGAAATTAAGGCTTAACACCGTGTTTTTTGGCGGAGGAACGCCCTCTCTTTTAACTATCGAGGAGTTTTCAAGAATACACGACGCAATCAGCGAAAGCTTTGATTTAAGCTTGCTTTCCGAGTTTACCGTTGAGGCAAATCCCAAAACTCTATCTCCTGAAAAGCTTTTGAATTTTCGTACTCGCGGAGTTAACAGATTGAGCATAGGGTTGCAGTCAATTCACGAAAACGAGATGAAAAAGCTCGGCAGAATACATAATCTTGCCGATTTTGAAAAGTCATTAGCTATGGCTTTTGAAGCTGGATTTGATAATATAAACGTAGATTTAATGTACGGAATTCCTGAGCAAACTGCGGAAAGCTTTGCAGAAGCTCTCGATTACGTTTCAGCTCTTGGCGTGCCTCATATCTCCGTTTACGGACTTATGGTAGAAGAAAATACACCTTTTGGAAGAATGGAAAAAAATCTCGTTTTACCGAGTGAGGATGCGGAAGCGGATATGTATTTTCTTGCTGCAAAGAAGCTTTCCGAAAACGGCTATTCCCATTATGAAATTTCAAATTATGCAAAGCCCGGCTTCGAGTCGCGCCATAATCTCATTTATTGGCACAGAGAGGAATATATCGGCGTAGGACTTGCGGCTCATTCGCTCTTTATGAGTCAAAGGCTTACTAACTCAGAAAAGCTTTCGGAATATTTATCTCAAGACGTGGAACAATACAAAACGGAAGAGAAAATATCGAAAGGTGACGTGGCATACGAATACGCGATGCTTAGACTTCGCTTAAAGGAAGGATTTTCACTTATCGATTACAAATTCAATTTTAGCGAGGATTTTCTTGCGGATAGAAAAGAGAAGCTTGAAAATTACGTAAATCTCGGACTTTTGAATTTTGACGGAGAAAGAATTTCCTTAACGGAGCGAGGATTTTATTTAAGCAACGCAATACTTTCCGATTTACTGTAGCTAAAGCTACAACAAAACATACATAAAGGAGAAAAAGAAAATGCAGGACAATCAGAACAGCATTCCCGAAGAGGAGCTTGAAAGCTCTATAATCACACTTACCGACGAGGAAACGGGCGAAGAGTTTGAATTTCTGCTTATAGCAGAGGCAACTATCGAAGATAAGCTTTACTATGCTCTTATGCCTAAAGATGACGAAGAGAGCGAAGAGTACGTTATTCTCCGCGTAAGCGGTGAGGGTGACGATCAAATCCTTGAAACCGTTGATGATGACGAAGAATTTGAAAAGGTTGAGGATTATTTTAACGATTTGCTTTTTAACGAAATCGATTACGACGCTGAATAATTTTAAAATTCCTGCGGTGTGCGTGATATCGCCATATTTGAACCTACACACGATAAAAGGGAGCTCGGGCTTCTGCTATCAAGATGCAGGCCTCCCGAACGGAACTATTTATTACTTCCGCCATCGGACGTTGGAAGCGCGACGTGGCAGAGAGGGCACCCACCTGTATATACAGGGTTAAAAATTGCGATACACGGCTCTCGCGGGTTTTATTTTGGGAAAAAGTATGAGAGGTAAAAAAACTTGAATTCACGAGTTGCGACTAAGATAATACCACTTGAAGAAAATGGCGGTGTTGCTAAAATTACCGTAAGCTCAGAAGATGGAGAAAACACTGTGGACTGTGAAGTAAGCTTTAAGCATAGAGAAAATCCCGAAATCAAGGCAGAGGTGGTAAATAAAGACGGAAAAAATGCCGTAATTACCTTTGTTTTCGATGACGGCGACCTTACGAGCGCAGATATTATAATTTCAAAGCTTATGAAAAAATATCCCTCGGTGCGTCCGAGCTTTGCAATAATATGCAATCGGCTTGCAAGCGCGGAAAAGAAGGGGGAGGGATTTAATTTTACACCTGAAAAATATTCCTATATTCCGATACCAGATTCGATTTTTTCAAAAACACAGTATAAATATGAGTTTTGGAAAAGAGCCGCAGAGGTAGAGGGAGTTGATGTTTTAAGCCACTCGTATTCTCACACTACTGAAGGAGTTGAGAGCGACCCTGAATTTGAGCTTAAGGCTTCACAAGCGATTTTATCGGAGCTTTGCTCGGCAGATAGCCTTTGCTACGTTATGCCCGGAGTCGGCACTATATCAAATCCGGAGTATTTAAAAACTCTTGACAGCGGTACCGTATATATTGGTGTGCGCACAACTGGAAAAAAGGTAAATTTAGCAAGCACTTATAACCCATTTAGAGTTTCTTCGTACGCTTTGGCAAGACATAGCACGAAGCTTTTATGCGACGCTACGTATACAACTGACGAAAATTCTTCAAAAGAGCTTTGCTTGGCTGCGGGAATTGAAGCTTGGGAAAAATACATAGACGATGCCGTAAATTCGGGCGGTTGGGCTTGCTTTTGCATACATTCGCTTTCCCCTCAGGGCACGGATATAAGAGGAAAGTGGAGAGTATACGAGGAGCAAATTTACGCGCTTTTCAAATATGCGCACACCCTTTCAAACAACGGTGTAGCTTGGGTTGCAAATTTCACCGAAGCTTCAATTTACTATAGAGAATGGAAAGAAGCGAAAATCACTGCTACTGTGTCAGGTGAAAGCTCCATTTCCGTAAAGCTGGAGTGCGAGCTTGACTCAGAGGTATTCAATATGCCTCTTACCGTAAAAGTTTCCGTACCTAAATCGTGGACTTCCGCAAAGGTGGGCGAAAGCGAGCTTTCAATTTCTGAAAACGACGACGGAGAGAAGTACGTTTACGTTAACGTAGCACCCTCTGAAACCGTAACAATTATAAAATAACAATCAAATGCCGATTTTGTATCGGCATTTTTCATTTATCAAGCCCATCGCTCATATATTTAATTAAATAGGCGAGGGGGAATAAAATGACTAAAGAAATTATAGGACTTTCACGCGAAGAGGTTGAAAAATCCCGAAAAAAGCACGGCGCAAATTCCTTGGAAAAGGAAAAGGGGAAAGGATTTTTCAGAAAATTCTTCGATAATCTTAACGATCCGATTATCAAGGTTTTGATTTTTGCGGTTATTATAGAAATTGCGGTTTCCTTCGGGAACTGTAATTATCTTGAGCTTTTTGGAATTATAAGCGCAATTCTTATAGCAACTACCGTTTCCACAGTGTCGGAGCTTGGAAGCGAAAAGGCTTTCAAAAGATTAAAGGAAGACGAGCTTGATAATAAAGTAAGAGCTTTGCGTGATGGTGAAATTATTGAGCTTTCGCCGTCGGAGCTTGTGGTTGGCGACGTTGTTTACGTTTCGGCAGGAGAGAAGATACAGGCAGACGGTGTACTTGTTTCGGGGAAAATAAAGGTCGACCAATCCGCCTTGAACGGTGAGGGGCGAGAGGTTATGAAAACGGCAGGGAAATGCATCGGTGAATGGGACCTTTCCTCGCCCGAAAAGCTTTTCCGCGGATCAATTGTTGTAGAGGGAAACGGAATTTTCGTAGTTAAAAGAGTTGGACTTCAAAGCTATTTCGGAATGATAGCGCACGACGTTCAAAAGGAAACGAGAATAAGCCCTTTGAAGCTCAGGCTTTCCCATCTTGCGTCACAAATAAGCAAAATCGGCTACGTAATGGCGGGTTTAGTTGGATTTTTTTATCTTTTTAACACCCTTGTCGTTGATAACGGATTTATCGGTGAAAAAATCATTGCAAGCCTCAGAGATTTTAAAAATCTCGCATCAGTCATTTTGCACGCATTGACACTTATGATAACCGTTGTTGTTGTTGCAGCACCCGAGGGATTGCCTATGATGGTGACAGTCGTTTTGTCCGCTAATATGAAGAAAATGCTTAAAGACGGTGTGCTTGTCAAAAAGCTTGTCGGTATTGAAACGGCAGGCTCGCTCAATATTCTTTTTACTGATAAAACAGGAACGATTACCACAGGAAACCTTGAATGCGATAAAATTATTTCGCAAGACGAATGCTATAACAGTATTAACGCGCTTAAGAAAAATAAAGAATTATACAAACTTCTTCTCCTATCTGCGCTTTATAACACCGAAAGCGAATACTCGGGCAATAAAATTCTCGGCGGAAACGCAACGGATAAGGCTATAAGAAAATATTTTACCGCTGAAGAAAAGCCTTTAATGGCGGTTAGTGAAAAGCTCCCATTTAACAGTGAAAACAAATTTTCCAAAGTATGCTTTAAAGACGGAAGTGAGCTTATAAAAGGCGCGCCCGAAATAATTTTAAGAGAGTCGGAATATGCGCTCACCGCAAGCGGTGAATACGAGCCATTTGACAGAATAAAGACCGAGCAGTCCTTTTTTTCCAATGCAAGATGCGGCGAGCGCGTAATTGCAGTTGCATATAAGCCCTCTAAAAAATCCGCTTACATATTTTTATCGCTTATAGTTTTGCGCGATAAATTAAGAAATAACGTTAAGGAAGCAGTACGCGGAGTGAAGTGTGCGGGAGTTCAGATAGTTATGCTTACGGGCGACAGCCGCGAAACTGCTGCGGCAATTGCAAGAGAGGCAGGAATTTTATCGGGCTACGACGAAAGTGCGGTTATTACGAGCGACGAATTAAAGCTTATGACAGACGAGGAATTGAAGAGCGCTCTTCCAGCTTTAAGAGTTATTGCGAGGGCGCTTCCGCAGGATAAAACCAGGCTTGTGCGGATTTCTCAAGAATTAAATCTCGTTGTCGGTATGACAGGTGACGGAATTAACGACGCGCCATCTTTAAAGCTTGCAGATATAGGGTTTGCAATGGAAAGCGGTGCGGATATTGCTAAGGATGCAGGGGATATTTTAATTCTTGACAACAGCTTTCTTGCGATAAACAGAACTATACTTTACGGCAGAACTATATTTAAATCCATAAGGAAATTTATTTCCTTTCAGCTTATTATGAATCTTGCTGCTTGCGGCATTTCGCTTATAGGACAATTCTTAGGCATTGACAGTCCTATAACTATCATTCAGATGCTTTGGGTTAATATCGTTATGGATACTCTCGGCGGTCTCGCATTTTCAGGCGAGCCTGCGCTAGAATATTATATGAAAGAAAAGCCGAAACGGCGCGACGAACCGATTTTATCGCGAGAAATGATAAATCATATTGCCATAACGGGTGCTTATACCTTGTTTTTGTGCTTCATATTTTTAAGGCTTGGCGCGATAAAGGGACTTTTTCGCGCTTCGGAAGGTAATATATATCATATGACGGCATTTTACGCGCTATTTATTTTTGCAGGCTTGTTTAATTGCTTCGGCGCGCGTTGCGAGCGAGTTTTTATACTTTCAAACTTAAGAAAAAACAAGCTTTTTCTGATAATTATGGCGCTAATTTCCATGATACAAATACTAATGATTTATTTTGGCGGCACCGCTTTTAGAACTGCGCCGCTTACTCTCCAAGAGCTCATATACGTGATATTGCTTGCTTTTACCGTTATTCCGTTTGAGGTAATCAGACGGGTCCTGTACAAGATATTTTAAAATTTGCCGCAATCGGTTTTAAGAAAAGAAATCTTTGCCGCTTGCGGCATTTCAAATTTTAATATAAATTGATATAAATTTTCTATAATGCTCTTGACAAACAGAAGAAATAATGTTAAAATATAGCCTAGTTGCTGGTGTGGCTCAGTTGGTAGAGCAGTTGATTCGTAATCAACAGGTCACCGGTTCAAGTCCGGTCACCAGCTCCAAAAATCCCGCACAACAGTGTGGGATTTTTATTTTTATGATTTTAATTCTTTGAATTTAAATCGACAAGCCTTTTGTTGTTTTTTGGAGGTATTATGGATTTATGTAATCTATCCGTTATCAAGGGCTTAATGGCGGATGCGGGAATAAATTTCAGAAAAGAGTTCGGGCAGAACTTTTTAACTAACAGAATAATACCCGAGGATATCGCGGATAACGCGGCAAACAGTGCGGAGTCCCTGATTATCGAAATCGGTCCCGGCATAGGAACGCTTACGCAAGAGCTTGCTATGAGATATCGCCGCGTGGTTGCAATTGAAATTGACAAGGGCTTGATTCCCGTGCTCCAAAAAACTCTTGCGGATTTTGATAACGTTACCGTAATAAACGAAGACGTTATGAAATGCGACCTAAAGAGAATAATTGACGAGTATTCATTAGGGTTACCGGTTGCGGTTTGCGCAAATCTTCCATACTATATAACGACACCGATACTTATGATGCTTCTTGAGTCGGGAATTAAATTCAGCTCCATAACTGTTATGGTTCAAAACGAGGTTGCTTCTCGCCTTGTTGCAAAGCCAGGAAGCTCTGATTACGGAGCTATTACCGCAGTGCTTGGCTTTTACGGAGAGGCAAGACGTCTTTTCAAGGTTTCAAAGGGGTGCTTTATTCCTATGCCTAAGGTTGATAGTGCGGTCGTGCGAATTGATTTGTATGACGAGCCTAAATTCAAGCCTAAAAATGAAAAGCTCTTCCGAGACCTGATAAAAGCAGGCTTTGAAATGAGAAGAAAAACCTTGCAAAATGCTATTAGCGCAAAGCTTCCTCATCTAAAAAAAGACGTGCTTGTCGATGCCTTGACAAAGCTTGGACACGACGCAAACGTCAGGGGAGAAAGACTCAGCTGCAAGGATTTCGTTAATCTCTCCGACTTGCTTGATAAGGCTTGACAAGCTAAATAATTTAATATATAATGAAAAAAAGGGGGATTTTATATGAAAAAAAAGCTTATTGATTTCGTTGATTTTCATACTCATATTTTGCCCTCTGTCGACCACGGTAGTGATTCCTTAGATACAACTCTTTTGCAATTGAAGCTTGCAAAAGAGCACGGTATTACCAAAATTTTCGCTACTTCGCATTTTTATCCGCACCAACATACCGTATCTTCTTTTCTTGAGAAGAGAAGCACTGCGTATTCAAAAATTATAGATGCGGGAATAGACTCGCCCGAGATTAAGCTTGGCGCGGAGGTTCTTTTATGCGAAGGACTCCACAAGCTTGAGGCGATAGAAAAGCTTTGTATTTCCGGTACAAACTTTTTGCTTCTTGAATTGCCGTTTACACAGCTCTCTCACGGTATGATTCACACGGTAAAGCGCCTCTCGGAAAACGGCTTTGAGGTAATTTTGGCGCACGCAGACAGATACCCCCGAGCAAAAATTGAAGCGCTTTTGGAATTTGGCGTAAAAATTCAATTAAACGCAGACACTTTGGCTTCGCCATTCAGGAGAAAGGATTTTTTGAATTGGTTTGAGCGCGGACTTGTCGTTGGCATCGGCAGTGATATACACGGTGTAGATAAAAGAATTTACAAGAAATTTCTTAAGGCTGTTTTCAAAATAGGAAATTATGCCGAGGATGTAAGCTTAAAATCACAAGAGATATGGAAAAGAGGCTAGCTCAAACACATTTCGATGCATTTGAGCTAGCCTCTTTAAAGTAATATTTCTTTGTTTGTTCCGTTTAAAATCAGAATATAATTCATTTAACGTACGTGCACTTAAAAGTCAATCATTTTAAGGATAGTAGAAATGAAATCTCCCTTGACATTCACACAGAAAAAATGATATACTGTAAAAAAAGATATATTTAGAGAGGTGTTCTGTATGAGAGCTAACCAAGAAAAAATAGTTACTTTCGGCGAAATAATGATGCGCCTTTCAACTCCCGACTATTCTACGATTAACCAAAGTCGTTCATTTCTCGTTAACTACGGCGGCGGAGAGGCAAACGTTGCGGTAGCTCTTGCCAGAATGGGACATAAAACCGCGTTTTTAACAAAGCTTCCTCCGAATCAGCTCGGTGACGGAGCGATAAGCCACCTACGCGCAAACGGCGTAAATACCGATTATATTGTCAGAGGCTCAACGACTATAGGAATATATTTTCTTGAAACGGGTTTCGGCGGCAGACCTTCGCAGGTAATATATAACAGAAAGCACTCTGCGATAACCCGACTTGAGCTTGACGAGGTTGATTGGGATGCGGTATTTGATGGCGCAACCTGGTTTCATATCAGCGGAATAACTCTTGCGCTCGGCAGAAGAGTGAGAGAAGCGGCTTTTAGAGCCGCGGAGGAGGCGAAAAAGCACGGTGCGAAGATTAGCTTCGATTTTAATTTTAGACGCAAGCTCTGGACTATTGATGAGGCGCGCCCTGTGTATAAAAAATTTATGCCTTACGTTGATATTCTTTTTGCAAGCTGGTGGGATGCGGTGACAATGCTCGGAATTCCTCAAATTAAATCCGCCGAGGATTCCTCTGCTATGGATAAATGCCTCGACGTTCTTCCGCGGCTTTTGAAAAAATATGGCATTAAATACGTTTTCGGAACGGAAAGAACAGTACACTCGGCAACCGAAAACTCACTTTCGGGCTTCTTCTTTTCTATAAAGGACAGGGCGGAAAAATTCCATATGACAAACCCCATTCGCTTTAATATTTTTGATAGAGTAGGCGGCGGTGACGCCTTTGCATCGGGTGTTATTCACGGCTTGCTCACGGATTTTGAAAATCCCGAATATGCAGTACACTACGGACTTAATACATCAGTGCTGAAGCATACGATTTACGGCGACGCATCGCTTTTCTCGTGTGAGGAAATTGAAAATTTTATGCGTTCGAACGGCTCGCCCGAAATTCGCAGATAATTTTCTTCGATAACAATAATTATGTATAAATCTCCTTGTTTTACAGATACTAACATTGCACAAATCTTGTAAAATAAGGAGATTTTATTATATATGAAAGCTACGGGAATTGTAAGAAGAATTGACGACCTTGGCAGAGTCGTCATACCCAAAGAAATAAGACGAACTATGCGTATTCGCGAGGGCGACCCTCTTGAGATATATACAGACAGAGATGGGGAAGTGATATTCAAAAAGTATTCTCCAATAGGCGAGCTTCACGCATTTGCGTCAGAATACGCTGAAACCTTGCAAAAAACATCGGGAATGCCGATTTTCGTTTGCGACAGAGATGCTATAATTTGTGTTTCGGGCGCTTCTAAGAGAGAATATTCAGATAGAAAAATATCTCGTTCCTTGGAAGAAATTATTGAATCAAGAAGCTTATATATAAGAGAAGCAGGAAAGGAAACGATACCCTTAACCGACGATGGCTCGCATTACGTTAGCTGTGCTATGCCCATAATTTCCGAGGGCGACCTTATAGGCTCGGTGGTTTCCGCCTGGCAATACGACGTGCCCGAGGGCGAGAAGCTTAATCAAAATATAGAATCTAAGCTTATACAGACCGCAGGGATATTCCTCGGAAAGCAGATGGAAGGGTAAAAAAAAGAGGCGTATGCCTCTTTTTTTAACTGATTTTTACATCTGTAGCTTCCGATGCTTTGTAAAAAGCAACGTAGCTGTTTCCGCAGTTTACGGTAAGGCGCTCGCCTGATAGTGAATAGAAATTAAGCTCACCGAGTTCATTTAGTGCCCAGGTAAATTCGGTTAGTGTACCTTTAGTTACGTAATAGCCTCTGCCGCCGTTCATAACGTCCATTACAAGCTCTGTGCCGCTTGCTTTTTCATAGGTTGTTGCATCTGCAAAAAGAACGAAAACGTTATCAAACGAAACGTTGTGACCGGAAAGCATATCAACCTTTCTGTTACCGTCTTTATATAAAAGATATTTACCTGTTTTTTCGGAATAATAGAGGGTGGTTTCCGATTTTTCGGAGTACGGAAGAAACACCGTTGTTGCGTCTGACACTCCGGTAACTTCGCCTTCGCTTACGAAATCAAACGGAGCGTTTTTATATGCCTCGCCGTACGTACCCTTTGCGGTGTCTAAGAATGAGATAAGCTTTTCATAGCTCGTGTATACGTATTTTGCATTCTCCTTTTGATATGAGCCTTTATTTTTGCTTAAATCAAATTCAAGCTCTGAGGTATCAAAAATATCGTAGGGAATTACGTCATCATTGCCGTATGAAATCACAATACCGCCAAAAAAGTGGGACATTGCGGAAATAAAAGCTCTCGTTTCCACAAGCGAACCGATTTTCCAGAGTGCTGAATCATCGGTTGTGTACGAGAGCAATCTTGTTGTTCCGTCTTCTATCGGAAATTCTATTGCAAGCTCCGACGACGATATTCCGTAAAGCGGTGCTAACGGGTCGAAAACAAATCCGAGAGGAACGCGTTTTTGTTGCTCATTTGTAACCTCAAGCCCTGTCATAACGTTTATGTAAACAGGTGGCGGAGGAATTACCTCTTCGGGCGGAGCTTCTTCCTTATTTTCTTCTTTGTTTTCTTCGTCTTCTTTGTTGTTTTCTTCGTTTTCCTTGTCGTTTTCGCCGTTTTCGTCTTCGGGCGGCGTTACGCCTTCGTTATCGCCATCCGTATCTTGCTTGCCGTCTTCAAGGGGCGGCTCTTTTTTGTCTTCTCCCGTGTTGCCGTCATTAGTATTGTCTTTGTTTTCATTATTTTCTTCATTGGTTCCGTCTGTATTTTCATCGGTATTGTCGGTTTTGCCACCGTCTTCTCCGTTATCCGGTTCACCTTGGTCTTCCTGCCATCCGTTTGATGCAAAGCCTACTACGAAAACGAGCAAGACTGCTATCAGTACGACGGATAGAAATTTATGAAGACCGCTACTGTTAGACGACTTCATTTTTTGGTTACCTCCTTGCGTTATCACAAGATAACGCACGCCTAATTAGTTTTCTGTGTCTGCAATTTCAAGCCAAGCAGCTGCGATTTCAAGCGCGTCGGTAAGACCGCCTGCGCAAATATTCTGCTTCTTAGGAATTACAGAACCTTTTTCGCGGAGCTGTACCATTACCATTGTAGGTACTTTAACTCCCTTTACATCCTTATCATCCATTATCATCATATAGACGTGATTATCTGCTGACAAATCGCCGTAGTAAATATCATCGCCCTGACGAACAAGGGGTCTTCCTTTGTATTCAAGGAATTCATCTTTGTTAACACCTGTTGCGTTTAACATTTTTATCTCCTTTCTAAAATTTGGCCGTACGGCTAAGTTGTCCCGAACCGTTTTTATGATAGCAAATAAAAATCTGTCTGTAAATAGCTTCGACAAAAAGAGGCAAAGCTAAGAAATCGCAGTAATTGCTATTTTTTTACAAACGGTGTGCGGCGAAGTGCGTCTGCCCCAGAAACCGATTTCGGTTTTGTCAACTGAAAAACTGAATCTGCCCTTTCAGATAGGCGCTTTTGCTTCATAGCCGCTTCGGAAAGCGCTTTGGTAGCCGAAGGCTTGGTGATAAGAGGGAAATCACCTTTTGTTTTTATGGATTTCAATAATGCCTGTCCTTTTTTGTCAAAGGCGAGAACCTGTGAGAAGCCCGGCAAAACCTTAACATCGGAGGAGGTAACGCCAAAGAAGGAATAGAGGACTGCTCTTTTGATTCTTGCATTAGTGAATTTTTTTGTCTCCGTATTTGAAATAAGAGATTTCAAATCTGCCGCCTCAATACTTGCGTTTTTAAGACGATTATATAAACCGCCGCTTGCGTCAAAAATTATCTTGTCGTCGTCGCGCGTGTTTAATCTGAAGTGAGAAATGAGTGCTGCGGAAAGCTTGTTTTCGTCTGTCGGAAATTCCTTTTCGGAAAGTCTAGCTTCAAAACTTTCACGCATTGCCTCGGGAAGATTTTTTATATAAGAGGCATCTCCCTTTAAGAGAGCCTCTCTTATTGACATAGCGCTCTGGTGAGAGTCACCGGTTATCGTCTTTGATAAATATCCTGCGCCAAGTCGTTTTACCGTGTGTATTTTTAGATTTGCCGAAAGCTCACTTATAGCCTTTATATATTCTATTGCAAGGATATTATTCGGCTCTTTTATAATCGCTGAGTCTTCTCCGAAAGCCTTTTTATATGCGGTTTCTGTGAGCGCGGGATATCCGAGAGTTTTTGCTTTATTCGAGTCTTTTAAGAGAGCAAATGCTTCTTTATACTCATTCTTAAGCATATTTTCGGCAATTTTTTGAAGTGCCGTCGCATCTCCAGACTCACTTCCAAAGGAAATGGCATCAACAACCCCTACGGATTTTAAAATACTTATGGCAGCGCGGGCAAAGATTTCCGCGCTTGACATAGAGTAGGGAAAGGGAAGCTCCAAAACGAGATTTACACCGCACTTTACTGCCCATTCTGCGCGAAGGTATTTATCCGCAATAGCTACCTCGCCGCGTTGGGTGTAGTTTCCGCTCATAACAGCGATAATTTCCGTGTTTTCTCCAAACTCTTTTCGAATAGCGTTTATTTGATACTCGTGTCCCGAGTGAAAAGGATTATATTCTGAGATTATTGCAACCGTCATAACAAATCCTCCTCAAAAAATCAAATTTTTATTAAAATACTGTTGCTAAATTTGAAATAATGGTGTATAATGTAGGGGACAATAAATTAAAGGGAGACTAAAAATGAAAGTATTAGTTGTTAATGCCGGCTCAAGCTCGCTTAAGTATCAGCTTTTCGATACCGAATCGGGTAACGTGTTGGCAAAAGGCCTTTGCGAGCGTATAGGCATTGAGGGCTCAAAGCTTACCCACAAAACTCAGGGTAAGGAAGAATATTCCGTTGAAACGCCCCTTCCTGATCATTCCGAGGCTACGAAGCTCGTAGTTGACACTCTTCTCGATAAAACCTACGGATGCATTTGCTCCGTTGACGAGATTGAAGCAATCGGTCACAGAGTTGTTCACGGCGGACGTTATTTCTCAAAATCTATGCTTGTAACACCCGAGGTTATCGAGGTTATCGAAAAGTGCATTCCTTTCGCACCTCTTCATAACCCTGCGCACATTATGGGTATCAAGGGTTGCACCGCTGTAATGCCCACTAAGCCTCAGGTTATCGTTCTTGACACTGCATTCCACCAGACTATGCCCGAGGAAGCGTATATGTACGGAATTTCCTACGATATGTACGAAGAGCTTGGCATTAGACGCTACGGTATGCACGGAACATCTCACAGATACGTTAGCGAAGAAATGATTAAGCTTCTCGGCGGCGAGGCAGAGGGCAAGAAAATCATTACCTGCCACATCGGAAACGGCTCGTCTATCAGTGCAGTAAAAGACGGTAAATGCGTTGATACTTCAATGGGATTCACTCCCCTTGACGGTATTATGATGGGTACAAGGTGCGGAGCTATCGACCCTGCCATCGTTCCTTTCATTATGGAAAAGAAAAATATGAGTGCAAAAGAGGTTGACAGCTATCTTAACAAGAAGTGCGGCTTCCTCGGTATAAGCGGTATCAGCTCAGACTCCCGCGACCTTGAAAAAGCAATGGCAGAGGGAAGTGAAAGAGCAAAGCTTACTTACGCTATGGTTTGCTATCAGATAAAGAAGTTTATCGGTGCATATTCCGCTGCAATGGGCGGTCTTGACGGTATAGTATTTACCGCAGGTATCGGTGAGCACTCACCCTACATCAGAAATCTGGCTCTTGAAGGCCTTGAATTCCTCGGAATCAAGATTGACAAGGAAAGAAACAACTTCGGTCATTCGGGAACTCCCGTTAAAATCTCTGCCGACGACTCTCGCGTTGCGGTATATATGATACCCACAAACGAAGAGCTCGTTATTGCAAGAGACACCGAAGCTATTGTAAAAGCTCTCTGATAAAGCCTTTATTAAAGCTGTTGCGATTCCGCAACAGCTTTTCTTTTATATAATATATCATATTATTTTATGAATGTCAAGGAAAGACGGGTTAATCCGACAATAATTTTAATATCTTTTCGCTGAGAATTTCAAAAACTTCTTGATTTTTCCCAAAATTCATACAGTCCCTGTAAATATCCTCAAGTAAAAAATGAAACTCCGCGGCTTTTTTGAAATAATGCTTTGATTTTTCAAGATAAATCTTTTCGTTTTCATTTAAAAAATCTATTTCTTCGTCTTGGCTTTCATATAAGTACGTATTTGCATCTATAACTTCGCCGCCGTTAGCATTGCTAAGGAAAAGAGTTTTTTCATTTTCAAAATAAATACCCTCGGTCACGTTATCGGAAAAGGGAGAGGGAAATATTGTTATAGGAAATTTACCAAAAGACGCATTTTTTAAAACATCAAAATAAAGCTCGCCCTCGCCAAGCTTTCCTGTTACGGAATAGAGCTTTTTAACCTCAAACCCTGAGAAGCTTCGGCGTGTAAGTCCTTCTTTTGAGAATGCGGAAATCAATATGCGTTTTGGCTTTTTTTCGATCAAACTGAAGTCTTTTGTTAAATTTAAAATCGCGCTTTCGGCGCTCTTAAAATTAAAGAGCTTTTTTAGCAGCTCAATTTTATAATTGTGAATATTTCCAGAAAAAGATAGATATTTATAGGCAGAATTATAATTCTGCTTTTTGTTTTTATTAAGCTCTTCAATTTTTTTACGTGAGCTTTTGAGCTTTTGCCACGACCACCCCTCACCAAGATTTATAATTTCGTCTAATGCACCGGGAAGCTTTGTGTCCATTTCGTGCGGGGCTGTTCCGTCGAGAATTGCCACTCGCCCGTCAATTATAGCTCCGTCGAGTGAGTGCGGGTCAGAGGAGCAAAAAACAGCATCTGTTTTATAGCCTTTCTCAGAAAAAAGATTGAGAATTTTTTTCATAAGCGTGCTTTTTCCTGTGCCGGGGCCGCCCTTCAAAATAAAAATTCCCGACATAGCTTCGCTTGGGAATACTTCCTCAAAATAGCTTCTGAAGCCCGTAAAGCCGTTTGCAGCAGCATAATATTCTCTATATCTGTTTTGCATTTCTTTTTCTCCTTGCATTTTACTAAAATAATATTCTTATGGAAAATAATTGATATTCTTTTGCTTGACTTTTAAGGTTTTCTTAGTTATAATATATATTGAGTTATTGTTTTTCTTTTGGAGGCAGAATTTGAAGATAATAGGTCTTGCAGGTGGAAGCGGAAGCGGAAAAACCACCGTTTGTAAGCTTTTTTCAGAATTTGGATATGCTTTTATCAATACCGACGAGGTTTATCACGCCTTAACGTCAACCGCAACTCCTTGCCTTGACGATTTGGTTTGCGAGTTCGGCAGAGAAATATTGAACCCCGGATACTCACTTAACAGAAAAAAGCTTGCCGATATAGTTTTTAATGACGGTGAAGGCGAAAAGCTCAAAAAACTTAATAAAATCGCTCATTTCCACGTGCTTCGGGAAACAGAGGAGATTATAGCTTCGCTTTCTGACGAATGTTTTTGCGGAGTTTTAGTTGACGCGCCGCTTTTATTTGAATCGGGCTTTGATAAAAAATGCGACTTTATTGTATCCGTTATTGCAGACGAAGTCGTTAGAATAAAGCGAATAGTCGAGCGCGACGGAATTTCTGAAGAAAAAGCGTTTGCTCGCATTAAAACACAGGCCTCTGACGAATTTTTAAAGGAAAACTCACACTTTTTAATAGTTAACGACGGAGATTTTGACGCACTTCGTGTAAGCGTCAGAGAAATTTCCGAAAAAATAAAGAATTCTAAGGAGAATGCTATGTCAGAAAAATCACAGGGACAGAAGATGCTTGAAACTCTTTCTTATTCAAAGAAGAATATTTTTGAGGAATCTTCAAGCGAAAAAATAAAAGAAATTTACGAATATTCCAAGGGATACGTCACTTATCTTGACAAATCCAAGACAGAGCGCGAGGCTACACTTGAGGCAATAAAGCTTCTCGAAGCTCGCGGATACAGGGAATATCACCTTGGAGATAAAATATCGGTTGGTGACAAAAAATACCTTAATCACCACGGAAAGAGCCTTTTCGCCTTCTCAATAGGTACTGAGGATATTGAAAAAGACGGTATGAGAATTGTTGCGGCTCACATTGACTCTCCCCGTATCGACCTTAAGCAGATTCCTATGTATGAGGACTCCGGTATGGGCTTTTTAAAGACTCATTACTATGGCGGTGTTAAGAAATATCAGTGGACAGCTATTCCTTTAGCTATTCACGGTGTTATAGTTAAGGCAGACGGCTCTTCGGTTGACGTAGTTATCGGTGAAAACGACACGGACCCCGTATTTTATATTAACGACCTTCTTCCTCACCTTGCACAAAAGCAGGTTGTTGAACCTCTCGGAAGCGCAATTTCAGGTGAAAGCCTTAATATTCTTATCGGCGGACTTCCATACAACGACAAAGAGGTTAAAGAAAAAATCAAGCTTACCGCGCTGTCTATACTTAATGAAAAGTACGGCATCACCGAAGAGGATTTCTTAAGCGCAGAGCTTTCCTTGGTTCCTGCATTCAAGGCACGTGACATAGGATTTGACAGAGCGCTTATCGGCGCTTACGGCCACGACGACAGAGTTTGCGCATATCCTGCGCTTACGGCGCTTATGGATTCGGATTCCCGTCATACAGTTCTCGTTGTTCTTGCGGATAAGGAAGAAACGGGCTCTGACGGAGTTACGGGTATGCAGTCCGATATTCTCGTTGATATTATTGACGAAATTTCCGCAAATCTTAAGAAAAACGGAAGAGTTGTAAGAAGTAACTCTAAGTGTCTCAGCGCAGACGTTTCCGCGGCATTCGACCCGAATTTTGCAGACGTTTACGAAAGACGCAACAGTGCAATACTTTCCTGCGGTGCAACTATGAATAAGTTTACGGGTGCTCGCGGTAAGTCCAGTACAAATGACGCATCTGCGGAATTAGTTGGCTTTGTAAGACGCATTTTAAATGAAAACGGCGTTATCTGGCAGACTGCGGAGCTTGGAAGAGTTGACCTTGGCGGCGGCGGAACCGTTGCAAAGTACATTGCAAATCATAATATTGAAACTGTCGATATCGGCGTTCCCGTTATCTCTATGCACGCGCCCTACGAGGTAATCTCAAAGGCAGACCTTTATTCTACCTACGAGGCATTTTTGGCATTTCTTAAGTAGTTTCTCTCATTTTTTTTAAAAAACAATTTGAAATTTTGGAGGAAATATGTTTTTTAAGAAGCTTGAGAGAGCAGAAGACAGATATAAAGAAATTGAACAGTTAATAACGCTTCCCGAGATAGTGTCAGATAGTAAGGAATATTCAAATATTATGAAGGAGTACAAGGCTTTAACTCCCATAGTTGAAAAATTCCGCGAATACTGTGACACGGAAAAACAAATGAGGGAAGCAGACGAAATGATGCGCGATTCCTCACTTGATTCGGACCTTCGCGCACTTGCCGAAGAGGAGTATAGGCTTCATAAGGCAAATACTGAGGCGCTTACAGAGGAGCTTCAAATTCTTCTCATTCCGCGAGACCCTAACGACGACAGAAACGTTATCGTTGAGTTAAGACAAGGCGCGGGCGGCGAGGAAGCTGCGCTTTTTGCGGCGGATTTGTACAGAATGTATACGATGTACGCAAATTCCCGAGGATTTAAAATCGAGGTAGTTTCTCTTAATGAAACCGAGCTTGGCGGAATTAAGGAAATCAACTTTATAGTTATGGGTGAGGGAGCTTATTCCCGCTTTAAATTTGAAAGCGGCGTTCACAGAGTTCAAAGAATACCCGTAACGGAATCTAACGGAAGAATCCAAACATCAACCGTTACGGTTGCGGTGCTTCCCGAGGCGGAAGACGTCGAGGTTGAGGTTAACCCTGCCGATATTAAAATCGAATCCTGTAAATCAAGCGGTGCGGGCGGTCAGCACATTAACAAAACAGAGTCTGCCGTAAGACTTACTCATAAGCCCACGGGAATCGTTATTGAGTGCGACCAGGAGAGAAGCCAGCTTCAGAACAAGGAAAAGGCTCTAAAAATACTCTATACAAAGCTTTACGATATGAAATGCCGTGAACAAGAGGAAAAAATCGCTTCAACGAGAAAAACTCAGGTTGGAAGCGGCGACAGAAGCGAAAAGATACGCACGTATAATTTCCCTCAGTCAAGAATTACCGACCACAGAATAAATAAAACTCTCTTTTCTCTCGGGGCATTTCTCGATGGCGATATTGACGGACTTATTACCGAGCTTATCGCCCAGGATACCGCAGAAAAGCTAAGAGGAGAGCAGAATGAAAACTGAAGTGTTCAAGATAGATACGCTTGATTCGGGAGCTCTCGCACTAATAGACAAGGCTGCGGCAATAATCAAAAACGGCGGTCTTGTGGTTTTTCCTACGGAAACGGTTTACGGCCTCGGGGGTGACGCAACAAACGAAGCCTCCAGCAAAAAGATATACGAAGCAAAGGGAAGACCGTCGGATAATCCTTTGATTATTCATATCGACGAGCCGAAAATGGCTGAAGAGTACGCACATACAAGTCCGCTTTACTATGCTCTTGCAGCGCGTTTTATGCCCGGACCTTTGACAGTTGTTTTAAAGGCAAAGGAAACCGTACCTCTTGCGACGCGCGGCGGACTTGATACCGTTGCCGTGCGCTGTCCTGAGGCGAAAATCGCAAGAGAGCTTATAAAACGGGCAGGTGTGCCAATTGCCGCGCCCTCGGCTAATCTTTCGGGCTCACCCTCACCCACTACGGCCTCGCACGCGCTTGACGATATGCAGGGTAGAGTTGACGCGATAATTGACGGCGGCGACTCTGAAATCGGGCTTGAATCAACTATCGTGAAAATAGACGGAGACAACGAATTAACTCTTTTACGCCCCGGTAAAATAACGCCTGACGAGCTTCTTTCAGTAGCTTCGTGCGTTAATATTGCGGATGCGGTTACAGATAAGCTTCGCGAGGGCGAGGTCGCGCTTTCTCCCGGAATGAAATATAAGCATTACGCGCCGAAAGCGCCCGTAATTTTGCTTGACGGCGATGCCGCTTCAATGATAAATTACGTTAAAAAAACGGAAGAGGGTAAGCTTGCACTTATCGTCTACGACAAGGATTTCGAGCTTTTCAAGAAGGCTTTGCCCGATGCTGTAATTTATAATTTCGGAGCGTGCGGAGTGCCGGAGGAGCAGGCTCACGTTTTGTTTTCGATTTTAAGAGATACGGACAAGCACTCCTTTGATAAGATTTTTGCGCCTCTTCCGTGTACTAGCGGTGTAGGTCTTGCTCTTTATAACAGAATGATACGCGCATCGGCGCATAAAATAATTAGATTGTGATGGTGTTAAGATGGCTAAAACAACTGCTAAAAACAAAAAACTTCAAGCTGTTGACTTAAAGCAGAATGAAGCTCCCGCCATTTCCGTACCTATAACGGAAACTCTTGAGAAAAACTATATGCCCTACGCTATGAGCGTTATAGTTTCAAGAGCTATTCCCGAAATTGACGGCTTTAAGCCAGCGCACAGAAAGCTTCTTTATACAATGTATAAAATGGGACTTTTACGCAGCGGCAGAATAAAAAGCGCGAATATCGTTGGACAGACAATGCAATTAAACCCTCACGGTGACGCATCTATTTATGAAACGATGGTTCGTCTTACAAGGGGAAATGCGGCGCTTTTGCACCCGTTTATAGACTCTAAGGGTTCTTTCGGTAAGCAATATTCAAGAGATATGGCTTATGCGGCTTCGAGATATACAGAGGCAAAGCTTGACACCTTCTGCCAGGAGCTTTTTTCTGACATAGATAAGGATGCCGTAGATTTTGTTCCCAACTACGACAACACTCTTACAGAGCCGACACTTTTGCCGACGACCTTTCCGAACATTCTCGTTTCGCCAAACCTCGGTATTGCGGTTGGTATGGCTTGCTCGATTTGCTCGTTTAATCTTGCTGAGATTTGCGATGCGACTATCGCGCTTCTTAAAAATCCTAAGACGACAGTTGACAGAATTCTTGATATACTTAAAGCTCCCGACTTCTCAGGCGGCGCGGAAATCCTCTACGACAGAGAGCAAATGCGGAAAATCTACGAAACTGGAAGCGGAAGCTTTAAAATGCGCGCGAAATACAACTACGATAAGAAGAAAAATACCATTGATATTATCGAAATTCCATATTCCTCGTGCATTGAGTCGATTATGAAAAAGGCAACCGATATGATAAGGCTCGGAAAGCTTCGTGAGGTTACCGACGTGCGCGACTCAATTGACTTAAGCGGGGAAAAGCTTATAACCTTTGAGCTTAAGCGCGACGCAAGCCCCGAAATCACTATAAAGAAGCTCTTTGCGGCAACTGAGCTCGAAAATAACTTCGACTGTAATTTCAATATACTCGTTGAGGGCACGCCTATGCAGCTTGGCGTTAGGGAAATACTCCACGAGTGGATAAAATTCCGCATTAAGTGCGTAACGCGCTCGCTTAACTTCGACCTTCAGAAAAAATCGGACAAGCTTCACCTTCTTCAAGGTCTTGCGCAAATACTATTCGATATTGATAAGGCTATAAGGATTATCAGAAAAACAGAGAAGGAAGAAGACGTTGTTCCAAACCTTATGGAAGGCTTCAACCTCACAAAGCTTCAGGCAGAGTACGTTGCGGAAATTAAGCTCCGTAATCTTAACCGCGAGTATATACTCAACAGAGTTTCGGAAATTGCCGAGCTTGAGAAGGAAATTGCCGAGATAAATGCAACTCTTAAAGACGAGCTTAAGCTTAAGGCTCTTATAATTTCCTCACTTCAACGCATAAAGAAAGCGTACGGACAGGAAAGAAGAACCGCTATCGTTGAAAAAGAGGCTGCCTCCGAGTCTAAGAAAGAAAAGGAGGAGCTTTTCTTTGAAAACTATAACTGCCGACTCGTATTTACGAAGGGCGGCTACTTCAAAAAGCTTTCTATGCAGTCCGTGAGGGCGGCAGACGAGCAGAAGCTCAAAGAAGGTGACGTAGTTATTTACGAAGAGGATACCGACAACCGCGGTGACGTTCTTTTCTTCACGGATAAAGCGCAGATTTATCGTGCAAAGGTTTCCGATTTCGAGCTTTCAAAGGCTTCTCAGATGGGTGACTACGTTCCCGCAAAGCTTGGTATGGACGACGACGAGCACGCAATTGGCTGCAAAATGATTTACGATATTGTTCCCGAGCATTCCGTAGTTTATATATTCGAAAACGGCTATGGCGCTCAAGTAAAAATGGATGCATACGAGGCTAAATCGCGCCGCCGTAAAATTTCGGGCGCGTGCTCTGCAGCTTCTCCCCTTATCGGAGCAATATATATTGATGGCAAGCCCAAGGATATCTTCGTGAAAAGCTCGCAGGGGCGCGCCATTATCGTTTCAAGCTCTGACGTTAACGTTTATGCTACGAGAACCTCAAGAGGAATGCAAATCCTCAAGCTTCCCAAAAAAAGCGCGGTAGTTGATTTCGTCACAGAAAGAATCAAGCAGCTTGGAGATGCAGGTGAAAAATGCAGAAGAGTTAAACCGGGACATATGGGCACGGTTTTATCCCAGTTAAGCTTTGATTTTTAATTTAAAATAAAACCAAAAGAGGCACTTAGCTTTGTATCGTACAAAGTCGAAAGATGCCTCTTTTTATTTTGATATTTATGCATTATTTTCTTTTATAAGCTCTTTTGCAAGCTCAATAAATTTAGCGCTTGCGTAAGAAACGTATTTATTTTTCTTATATGCAACGTAGAGCGTACGGTGGGGCTTTTTAACGTCTACGTTATATAATACGACGTCGCCTTTAAATATTTTGCCGTATTTAAAGAGAGTGTCCGTTAAAAAGCAAGCTCCCATTCCCGAAGCAGAAAGTGCATAGGAAATGTTCAACTGGTCGACTGTAAAGGATATTTCGGGTGAAATTTTTGCTTCCTCAAAAAAAGCCGCGGCGCGATGCGCCATATCGTTTCCGTGCTTCAAGGTTATAAAGCGTTGATTTTTAAATTTTTTAAGAGAAACAGACGGTCTTTCTTCGGAAATGCTCCAATTTTCAAAAATATCCTCGGGGGATATCTGGTAAGACGTAAAGCTTTTATTTATTTCATATTCACGCGGAACACAAAGCAAAATTTTCTCACTCGCCAGAGGCTCACCGTCATATTCCTTAAGCGTTTCGTCAAAGCTGTCTATAATTATATCAAGCTCGTCGTTCTTTATCATATTACTGAGAGTAATTGAGTTTGCTTCTACGAGAGTTACCTCAATTTTCGGGTAAAGCTCTTTAAATCGTTTTATGATTTTAGGCAAAAGGTAGGAAGAGAGATAGTTCGTTCCGCCGACGGATATTTTTCCTGTTTCAAGATTATGTATATCGGATAGGCGCTTGTTGAAATCGTCTTGAATTTCTATGATTTTTTCGACGGCGCAGATATATTCCTTGCCGACTTCCGTAAGCTCAACACCCGTTCCAAGACGCTCGAAAAGCTGTGCACCGAGATTTTCCTCGAGCTTTTTTATTGCCGCGCTGAGTGACGGTTGAGATATATACAAATTTTCTGCGGCTTTTGTGAAGCTTTTAGTTTTGTAGACTTCATAAACGTAATTCAATTTTGAAAACATACAGCATCTCCTTATAGTTTTTATCTATGAAAACTATTTTTTAAAAGTATTTGACTATATTATATACAAGTTTTATAATATTGTCAACAGAAGAGGATTATAAAATGAAAAAAACAATTTTAACTGCCTTTTTAATAGCACTGCTGGCTTCATTCAGCGCCTTGAATTACAATATTTTCGTACTGCCTAATAAATTCGCTCCGTCTGGAATCGACGGAATTTGCGTAATGATACAATATCTGACTAATACGAATATCGGTTATCTATCGCTTATTTTTAACGCACCGCTTATTATAGCTTCGTTTTTTCTTTTAAAAAGAGAATTTACAGTAAAAACGCTTATTTATATATTGAGCTTTTCCTTAACCTCGCTTTTTCTTGAAAACGTTGACATTACGAAGCTTATATACTATACGGAAAGCGGCACGAGTATTGTGCTTGCTCCCGTTGCGGCAGGCGTTGTGAGGGGAATACTTTATGCTTTTACGTTAAAGCTCAATGCGTCAAGCGGCGGTGTTGATATAATCGCAGGAATTGTCAGAAAATACAAGCCGAATTACAATTTTATGAGCCTTATTTTCTTTTTGAATTTTTGTATTGCAATAGTTTCGTATTTCGTTTACGGCTTTATAATCGAGCCTGTTATATGCAGTATAATCTATTCGTTTGTTACCTCGCGCACAAGTCAGATAATAGAGAGAAATTCAAAGGAAAGAGTAAGATTTGAAATCATAACCAAGGACTCCGAAAAAATAGTTTCCGATATATCAAAAAAGCTTAATAAAACAGCTACGATTATAGAAGCAAAGGGCGGCTATTCCGGAATAAAAACCAATATGGTCGTATGTGCGCTTGAAACGAAAAACGTCTATAAGCTTGAAAAAATTTTAAAAAATTATCCGGATGCTGTATGCTTTGAAAGCATAATAAACGATTCAATAAACTTATATAGATAAAAAACAGGGTGCTTCCTTAAGGCACAAACGAAAAAAGAGCGAGTTTGTCGTAAAAACGATAAACCCGCTCTAAACTTATATATTTTTATCTTTATAGGCTTGAAATTCTACGAATCTTATGCCGCTTTTGGTTATGCCTGAATCAAGCTAAGCTCTAAGGTCTCAGATTAAAATTTCAAATTTATATCCAACGCCCCAAACGGTCTTAAGCGTCCACTTGTCAGAAACCCCCTCAAGCTTTTCGCGAAGTCTTTTTACGTGCACATCAACCGTTCTTGAGTCTCCAAGGTAATCAAATCCCCAAACTTTATCAAGAAGCTGGTCACGGGTGAAAACTCTGTTGCAGTTAGATGCAAGGAAGTAGAGAAGCTCAAGCTCCTTGGGGGGAATATCAATAGCCTTCCCATTAAGCTTAAGCTCATATTTCTGAAGGCTTATTTCGATATTTTCAAATTTTACAACCTCGTCGTCATTCGTTTTTGTGTGTGCGTTATAACGGCGAAGAACAGCCTTTATTCTTGCGGAAAGCTCTTTCATATCAAAGGGCTTAACCGTATAGTCGTCAGCGCCAAGCTCAAGGCCGAGAACCTTATCGAAAACGTCACCCTTTGCGGTAATCATAATTACGGGCTTCGGTGAGATTTCGCGTATTTCGCGGCAAACCTGCCATCCGTCTTTCTTGGGCATCATTATATCAAGAAGCACAAGGTCGGGTTCATAAATCTTGAAAGCCTTAAGTCCCTCAAAACCGTCGTTAGCCGTCTTTACCTGATAGCCCTCGTTCTCAAAATAAAGCTTGAGCATATCACATATATTAACGTCATCATCTACAATTAAAAGCTTTGTATCCATTTGTAAACCTCCAATTATTAACTTTGTTAAAAAAAATAAAATCTTAACAATTTCATTATACAGGAAATAATATCAAAAGTCAAGAACAATATCAAAACTTTTTATGAATAAATATAATTTTAGAAAACTATTGCGATTTGTGAGAAAATGTGCTATACTTTAGGGGACTGAAAGTAAAAACGAGGTAATATAAATGAAACTTGGTATAGTCGGACTTCCTAACGTTGGAAAAAGTACGCTTTTTAATGCGCTTACGAATGCGGGAGCGGAGTCTGCCAATTATCCCTTTTGCACAATAGATCCTAACGTTGGCGTTGTTTTAGTGCCCGATTCAAGACTTGATAAGCTCAGGGAAATGTATAAGCCTGAAAAGTTTACTCCTGCGGTTATAGAATTCGTTGACATTGCAGGACTTGTAAGGGGCGCATCAAAAGGTGAGGGACTCGGCAATAAATTCCTTGCAAATATACGCGAGGTTGATGCGGTTGTGCACGTAGTACGTTGCTTTGAAAATAATGATATTATTCACGTTGAAGGCTCTATAGATCCTCTTCGCGACGTTGAAACAATTGATATTGAATTGATACTTTCCGACCTTGAAATCGTTGAAAGAGCGATAGACAGAACAACCAAGGCAGCAAAGAGCGATAAAAAGCTCCTTGAAAAGCTTGAGGTTCTTGAAAAGGTTAAGGCTTGCCTTGAAGAAGGCAAATGCGCTCGTTCACTTGGTCTTAGCGAGGAAGAGGCGGCTTGGATAGAAGAATCAAGACTTCTTACCTTGAAGCCTATAATTTACGTTGCAAACATCTCCGAAGACGAGGTTTCGGGCGAATACCGTAAAAACGAGAATTATGAAAAGCTCCGACATCACGCAGAATCCGAGGGTAGCGAAATAATCGCGGTAAGTGCCCAGATTGAAGCGGAGATAGCAGAGCTTGAGGGAGAAGAGAAGCTTAATTTCCTTGAGGACCTCGGTATTGAGGAGAGCGGACTTGATAAGCTTATCAAATCTGGATATTCTTTACTTGGTCTTATAAGCTTTTTGACGGCAGGCGCAAAGGAAGTACGCGCTTGGACTATCACAAAGGGCACTAAGGCTCCCGGTGCCGCAGGTAAAATTCATACCGACTTTGAGCGTGGATTTATTCGTGCAGAGGTTGTTTCCTTTGATGACCTTGTCCGCGAGGGCGACAGAAATAAGGTTAAGGAAAAGGGCCTTTTGAGAAGTGAGGGTAAAGAATACGTAATGAAAGACGGCGACGTCGTAGAATTTCTCTTTAACGTATAAAATCATATCTTTCGGGCGTAAGACTCACCTCTGCGCCCGAATTTTTATAATAAGCCACAGTTTGCAGAGGAATATACATTTCTTTACTTGCTATAATTATCACCTTTGGATTTTCGAATTCGTAGGTGAAGTTATAATTATTGTAAGACTTGCCGTGACGCGAGAAAATCACGGCATCGGAATTTAAAATTTCCGTAAATGCAATATATGCGCCACCGCTTTCAAAGATGCCTGATAATGCTATCAGGTATTTTTTATTTTTATGTATTATTTCATAAGCTCCCGTATCCACGTCACGATAGAGGGCAGTGAAAGAGAATCCTTTGAAATCCATTCTTTCTTCTCCGAAAATAATGAGATTCACGGAGAATACTTCTTTTAGAGAAACAAGGCTTTTATAAATTTTAACTTCTTCTGCATCTTTTGCCTTAGGAAGATAGATATTCGTTATTTTAACTTCTGACATAAGCTTATAAAGCGCCGAGAACATTTTAGAATTGTAATCCGTGAGAATATAGTTATCAAGACGCGTAATTCTTTCGCCTTTTAAAATATTAAGCGTTTCATATATTCTGCCGCTTGTGTACGTTTTGCTTTCTATAAGTGTAATTTCTCCCTCTTCGGTTAATAGTACCGCGTCGCCCGTTTCGGTAAGATTATATGAAAGTCTCGTTTCGTTTTCTGTGCTATACGTAAGAATAACGCCGCTTATCAAAATTAACGACATAACGGAGGATACTATGGCAACGGCAAGGCGCTTTCTTTTTACGTCGAGGACCAGAAAAAGAAAGAAGAGCAACGTGAAAACAATGGCGGCAAGCATAATGAAAACAAAATCAGAACTTACGCTTATATAATTGAGGCTTGAAAAAGACGCAGCTAAATTCTTTATAATATTGCTTAGAAAAATTAAAATATTGCCAAGAGGCATAATTTTTGCAAATAAGAGGAAAAAAGTTCCGAAATAAAGGAAAATCTCGATTAAAAACGAAAAAATGAGTGTGGAAACCGGTGAAATGAGCGAGATTTCATTAAAGCTTAAAACACTTATTAAAAACGTTGCGGAAATTGCAAAAAGCGATATCGTCAAGGAGTTCAGAACGGCATTTTTTATTCCGCGTTTTTTAGGATAAGTCCTTGGTAAATCTCCAAGGGTTACAATGCCAAGCGTTGCAAAAGCCGAAAGCAAAAGCGAAACGTCGAATATAGAATAGGGTGAAACCAAAACTATAAGAAAGACGGATACAGTAAGATTTGTGAGGGGGTCACTTGCGTTTGCAAGAAGATATAGAAGGCTTGCAATTATAAGCATTATTCCTGCTCTTACAACCGAAATCGGAAAACCCGTAAGAGTCATATAAAGAACAGTAAATGCAAGTGTTATTACTGTGCGCGGCTTTTTGGCAAGACCGAATACGGAAAAGAGCTTTCCGAAGCCGAGCGCGAGAATTGCGAGGTGGAGTCCTGAGAGAGCTAAAATATGAGATATGCCTATTCTTTTAAAATCAAGCTCAATTGACGGGGATAAATATTCTTTTTCGCCGAGAAGCAAAGCTACAAGCAAGCCACCAGCTTCTTCGTTTGAGTTTTCTATAACGAATTCCGCGACGTTCTTTCTTACGTTTTTGAAATAAGATGCTACGGTGATTTTTTCGTCACCCGTAACGGATATATTCATAGACTCTGAGATTTTCGCGGAATAACCCTTTGATAAATAATAAGAATTTGCGTTAAAATCTGAGTTTTTATTAGTGAAATCTGAAATTTTACCCGTAAGCTCGATTTTGTTACCGATTTTAAATTCGGGCGCGTTTTTCTTTTCCTCATAGTCAAGGATAACGTAAAGCTTATAACGTGAAAAAGATTCGTTGTTTATAGAAGCCGTTACGGTGAGATAGGTGTGATAATCGTTTTCAGTCACTTCGGTGACCTCTCCCGAAATAAGAACCTCGCCCTCGTAGCGCTCGTATGCTCTGTAATATAGATTAAAATAAAGGTGCGAGAGTAGGGAAGAGATAAGAAACGCAATCAGTGCCGAGCAAATTAAACCGCGCTTTACGGGAATTCGAGGCTTAAGAAACGTCAAAACCAATAAAAGCCCCGCCGCACTCCAAAGGATATAGTTATACGGCGAGCTTATTTTTGAGAATAAAGAAAACGCGCCTAGCATAATACAAAGTATTAAGCTAAGCGGTCTTCTGTAAAATATTTTCATTTGTTTTCCTTAAATTTAAAGTCTGAGCCCTTGGGAATTACAAAGTTGAATGCTTTGGGAACTACAGTAAAATCAATGTTTTTAGCGCCCTTAATTTCACCGTCAATACAGATAGGAAGAGGCTCCTTGAATTCCATTCTGAGATGTGAAACTCTTTTGTGGACAAATAATTTCTGTGCGCGCTTTTTCTCAAGATAAGTACCTTTTTTATAGGACTTGAGAAGTCCGAAGAGAGTGAAACGAGAGATTTTATTTATCGCGGCTATATCCATTATACCGTCGTTCATATAAGCATTTGGAGCTGCGCAATATCCGCCACCGCAATATCTTCCGTTTGCTATAGACGTTAAAGTGAAGAGCTTTTCTATAACCTCTCCGTCATCAAAGATTATTTTCATAGGAGTTCCGATTTTTCTGAAAACAACCTTGAATACACCGAGTGTGTATGCAAAGCGAGGGGCGAAAAGCTTTATTTTTTTAATCTTTGCAGCTTCCTTAGCTACGGCACAGTCAAAGCCGATATTTACCATATTCACGCAGTAATTATCGTTGCATTTTATAAGGTCAAGAGAAGCGGTTTCGCCGTCGATTTGAGCATCAATAGACGAAAAGAGGGATTTGTTAGTAAAGTTATTTACAAAATCATTCCCCGAGCCGTTGGGAATAACACCAAATTCAACGTTGGGGTTAGAGGGTGCACTGTTTACAATTTCATTCAACGTGCCGTCGCCGCCGATACAGATAAATCTCTGTTTGTCCTCTGAAATTCTTACCATCGACTTAACGTATTCTGTTGCATCACCGGGACAGGTTGTGTAATATATGTGATAGCTTAATCTGCGTTTTTGACAAGCGGTTTTGATAGCATCCTCAATATTCTGATGCTTTCTGCTTCTGCCTGACTTGGGGTTAAGTATAAAATGAAAAATCATACTATTTTTGTCCTCCAAGGAACAAGAAAATCAAGTTAACGTTATTCTACCATATTTTTTAAGCTTTGTCAAGATTTCATATAAAGTGTATATTTTAGTCTTTAATAGTTGTTTTTACGTTGCTTCGTATGAAATCGTAATAAGCCTTTGCCGCTTGCTCGGTTTTATTGCTGCCAAATTTATAATATTCGCAGTTCTTTAGGTCCTCAGGTAAGTACCTTTGCGATACGTAGTTATTCTCATAGTCGTGAGGATATTTGTAGCCCTTAAAATCTGGGCTTTTCAGATGCTCCGGTACTTTTATTCCAAGTCCGTTTTGAATATCCTCCATAGCCGCGTGGTAAGCCATATAAGAGGTATTTGACTTCGGTGCGGTTGCAAGTATCGTAACGACGTTTGCAAGCGGAATTGCCGCTTCGGGCATACCTATCGCTTTTGCGCTTTCAACGCAGGAGTAAGCTATTGCCGCCGCCATTGGATAGGCAGGGCCTATATCCTCGTTTGCTATTACGAGAATTCTTCTGCAAGCACTGAGCATATCGCCCGAAGCTAAAATTTTAGCAAGATAGAATATTGCGGCATTCGGATCGGAGCCGCGTATGGATTTTTGCAGGCAGGATAGCAAATCATAATGAACGTCACCGACTCTGTCAAAGCTTCCGACAACGCTAGGCGAGAGCGCTATAACGTCTTCAAGCGATATTTCTGCCCCCGATATGTAGAAGCAATTTTCTAATAGAGAAACACTCATTCTTACGTCACCGCCCGAAAGGCTCGCAATTTTCAGCAAAACGTTTTTGCCTATAGTTTTATTATCCGAAAATTCTTCGTTGAGAATATTTAGCGCTCTTTGTAACGTGGGAATACAATTCTCGGGGGTAACAGGCTTGAATTCAAATACGGAAGAGCGCGAGAGAAGAGCATTGTAGACGTAATAGTAGGGATTTTCCGTAGTTGACGCGATAAGGGTTATCTTACCGTTTTCCATAAATTCAAGCAAGGACTGCTGTTGCTTTTTGTTGAAATATTGAATTTCGTCAAGATATAAAAGCGTTCCGTTATCCGCAAACATATTATCGGTTGAGGCAATAACGTCTTTTATATCGGAAAGCGAGGCGGTAGTTGCATTTAATTTATGGAGTTGCATTCCCGAATTTTTGGCAATAATATTAGCAACGGTTGTTTTTCCCGTGCCTGGCGGGCCAAAAAATATCATATTTGGAATTCTTCCGTTATCGGAAAGCTTCCTTAAAATTCCGTTTTTGCCAACAAGGTGAGCTTGTCCTGCAATTTCGTCGAAGCTCGCGGGACGCATTCTGTCGGCTAATGGCTTATTTTGCATAAAATTCTCCTAAATTATGAAATTGAAGCGCTAATAGGTGCAATATGGTTTTCGATTTCCTGTCTTAGCGCCGCGTGCTCTTCTAGGGAAAGAGTAGGATCTTTTTCAACTATAGTTTTTGCAGTTCTGAATGCGGCTTCCATTAAGCCTGTGTCGTCTGAAAGCTTCGCAAGCTTAAACTCAAATCCTCCGCTTTGCCTAAAGCCCTCTGCCTCTCGGCTCTTGAAAAAATCACCCGGACCGCGAAGCTCAAGATCGCGGTTAGCTATCTCGAAGCCGTCATAGGTGGTTTTCATAACCTCAAGGCGCTCATTTGCTTTCGGGGTATTGAGGTCGGAAACGAGAACGCAATAGGATTTTCTCGTACCTCTTCCTACTCTTCCGCGTAGCTGATGGAGCTGAGAAAGTCCGTATCGGTCCGCATTTTCTATTATCATAAGGGAAGCATTGGGAATGTTAACACCAACCTCAATAACTGTTGTCGACACTAAAATATGAGTTTCGCCGCTTGCAAATTTTCTCATAATTTCCTCTTTTTCTGCCGCTTTTATTTTGCCGTGAAGGAGGTCAATGTTAAGATTTTTGAAAGTCTGCTTTAAATTTTCTGTATAATTTAAAACATTTTTGAGTTTTGGCTTAGGCTTCATATTTTCAGAAAGATAAAGCTCACCCTCGTTTTCACCGTCGTTTTCTTCGATAGCGGGACAAACTATATATACCTGGCCTCCAATAGAAACCTGACTTTCAATAAAGCAGTTTAAGCGCTTGCGATAGCTCTCGTCTACGACGTAAGTATCAACCCGCATACGTCCCTTTGGCATTTCCGTAATTTTTGAAACGTCAAGGTCGCCGTACATAGTCAATGCTAGCGTTCTCGGTATTGGTGTTGCACTCATAACAAGCATATGAGCAGACGCATTCTTCTCATTTAAAACAGCTCTTTGAGCAACTCCGAAGCGGTGTTGCTCGTCTGTTATAACAAGTCCTAAGGACTTAAAGGAAAGCTTATCCGAAAGGAGCGCGTGAGTTCCTATAACAACGTCGGCTTCACCGTTTTCCACGGCAGCATATATACGTTTTTTTTCTTTAGCGCTTGTAGAGCCGAGCAAAAGCTCGCATTTAAAGCCAAATTTTGAAAATAATGCCGAAATTTCCGCAAAATGCTGGCGGGCAAGTATTTCTGTCGGAGCCATAAGTGCACTTTGATAGCCAGATTTTGCCGAAATATAGAGAGCTGCGGCAGCGCAAACGGTTTTTCCGCATCCAACGTCACCGACGAGTATTCTTGCCATATGCCCGCCTTCCGTTCTTTTTGGTTTGATAACCGTGTCGGAATATATATCGTTTATTGCATTTTTTTGCGAGGCAGTTAGTTCATAAGGCAGTGCGGCTGTAAATTCCTCAAGTCCTGTTTTTGAAAAGGGGACACCGGGAACCTTTGTTTTATATTGCAAAGAGAGAGAAACACCTATGCCGAAATAAAGCATTTCGTCAAACGCAAGGCGCGAAATGGATTTTTGAAGAGACTCGGCACTTTCGGGGTTATGAATATTTTTTATTGCATAGCCAAGTGTGGGAAGGGAATTTTCAAGTCTTATGGCGTCGGTCAGTGGGTCCTTGATATTGTCACCTATAACAAGAAGCGCAGAGTTAACGAGCTTTTCGAGAACCTTTCCCGAAAGTCCTTCGGTTAATGGATATATCGGCACGTAATCGCGCAGCGGTGTTGTTTCCGAATAAGGCTCGTACTTCGGTGATTTGAGCTGAAGCTTTGATTTATCGGGTGAGAGCTTGCCGTAGAATCGGAAAGTGCCGCCTATATGAAAAACATCTTTAATAAAAGGAGAATTAAAGAAAACCACCTCGCACGAGCCGCTTTCGTCAAACGCGCGGAATTTCTCAATGTTAAAATTCTGCCGTATTTTCGCACTTTTAACTTCGCTTGCGATAGTTAATACGTAAGATGCGGGAGAATCAAAATTAAGCTCTGATAATCTTCTTACGTCAGAGCGATTCTCAAAGGAACGGGGTAAACAGAAAATCAGGTCTTTTATTGTTTCAATTCCAAGTCTTTTAAGCTGTGCTCCTCTTGTTTTTCCGACGCCAGAAAGCTCGGTTACAGAACTTGTGAGATTTAACATTCGCCCCTCCTTTTATGTTTTATATCTATTCTACAACATTCAGACTCGTTTTTCAATAAGTGATACGAAAAACTTTAGAAAAACGCCCAAAAAAATTAAATTTACAATAATTTAATATATTTTTTAATGAAAAACTTTACAAAAAATTTAAAGTGTGCTATAATATTATGAATTATTTTATCCAAATCGGAGATTTCAATGTACCAAGATTTGCAGAAAACCCCATATTATACCAAAAAAATGGCGCTCCTTTGTCTGTTGCTTGTCCTTTCGGGCTTCGGTTGCATTTTATTCGGTTATCTATGCTTACCGTTTGCGGCGGCATCTTACGCATCCCTTTTACATTTTGAAAAGAAAACCAGAAGAATTTTATCTTACGTATTGCCCGTTGCAATTTACACTGTTAACGTGCTTATAAACGGATTTTTCTCACTTGAGGGTGTAATTTATATCGCGGTCGGCGTTTTGTTTTTCTTTTTTAACGAGAAAGGCAGAACGAAACGTGAAACGGTTTTCTTTATCACATTAGCTATAAGCATTTTTATCTTTCTGTCGTTTTTCGCGCTAGCATTTACGGTAAACGAATCCTTAAGCTTCAGTGCTTTAAAGGCATACTACAGAGGGCTTTACGACTCGCTGAAGAGAAGCTTTATATCTCTTATGACGAGCATCAGCTCACAAGATGAAGAGGGAAGCTTTTTCTTCCTTTTGACACGTGAAAATGCAGAGGACGTTTTTCATAGTTTAATCCTCTCACTCCCGTCCTTTGTTATAATTTTCGCGTTTTTCCTTGCAGGTCTAACCTATAAGATTTACGATTTTTTAAGAGTGCGTCTTTTCGGTGCTTCACGCAGCGATTTAGAGCTTTTCGTACCGACGAAATTTCTTGCGTATTCCTATACAGTCGTTGCAATTTTTTCGCTCTTTTCCTCTTCGGGAAGCGACGTTTTTGCTCTTACTATCACAAACGTAAATAACGTTCTTCTCGTCGTTTTTGCTTATTTCGGCTTGAAAATTTCCTACACCTTAATAAAGCATTCGCGCGGAACTGCTTTTGCGCTGTTGCTTGTTTTGGTTGCATTTGCCTTTTTCACCACTACCGCAATAACACTTTTATCTTTTATCGGAGTTTTCTTTGCTCTCGGCTCCGTGGAGCGTATCAAGGGAAACTGATTTAAAAGTTGCAAATTAACTTTGAAAGGTTGGTTTTTATGTCATTAAATTCTAACAGATCTTCAAAAAAACGCATACCTTTTGCTTCAAGATACGAAATCGGTGTTGCAATAGCTCTCGCTTGTCTTAATCTTTTCATTCTCGCGGTGCTTTGCGAAATTTTCGATTCCGTACCTACGGCGCTTTTCGCAATACCCTTAGCGCTTATTTATCTTGGAGAAATCGCGCTTCTCGGATTTTTCAGAGTTGCGTCGCTTTCTTCGCTCCCCGAAAAGAATATACACGGTCTTCTCTCGGAAGACGGAAGCGTCATTATAAGAAATTCCGTATCACCCATTATCGCGATAGACTCTATAGGAACGGTTCTTTGGTATAATGATTCTATGCGTAACATTTTGCCTGGCGATGCGAATCTTGTCGGTGACAACGTTGAAAGAATTTTTAAGGATTCCTTAAGCCTTGACAACTTCGGCAAGATACCCCTAAGTCTTGGCGACAGAATTTACAACGTTGAGGGCTTTACGGTTTCCGAGCGCGGACAAGGACTTTACGTTGCAATGCTTACAGACGTGACGGAGCTTAGACTTTCAGAGAAGAGATATAACGACGAGCGCGTAGCCGTTGCATATATTGCTATTGACAACGTTGAGGATATACTTCAATACGTTCACGAAAAATTCCGTGAAGCAGTTTCGGTAGTTGACGATAAGCTTAAGGATTTTGCCGCATCGCTTAACGGTATTATCAAGCCGTATGACAACGATAAATACATTATGTTCTTCGATTCCTCGAAGCTTGACGAATGTATAGCAAACCGATTCGCAATTCTTGACGATATACGCGACACGCGCGTAGGTGACAGTGTTTCGATAACCGTTTCAATAGGCGTATCAAGAATTAAGGGCACACTTAGTGAACGCGAAAACGCGGCAAGAGAAGCTATTGATATGGCACTTCAACGCGGCGGCGACCAGGTTGCCTTCAAAACAGAAACCTCAATTGAGTATTACGGAGGCAGAACCAAGTCCGTTTACAAGCGCTCAAACGTGCGCTCAAGAACCTTTACGAATCAGCTCACCGCTTTAATAGCAAGAGCAGATAACGTAATCATTATGGGACACAGATACGGAGATTTTGACTCCTTTGGAGCTTCCGTAGGTGTTGCAAGGCTGTGTCTTCTTTGCGGTGTTAAAACAAATATTGCAATAGACCTTCGCGATAAGAACCTCGAGGAATCTATCAAGCGTCTTGCAAAAACAGAAATGTATTCACAGATGTTCGTGGACAACGCAGAGGCTCACGACCTTTTTGGTCCCGATACCTTGGTTATTCTTGTCGACCACAACACACTTGAAAGAGCACAGTTCCAAGACCTTGCTAAAAACGTTGATAACGTCGTAATTATCGACCACCACAGAAAAATCGAGGCTATGCCCGAGGTTGTTAAGCTCTCGTATATTGAGCCATCTGCTTCAAGCGCGTGCGAGCTTGTTACTGAAATGCTTGAAAATGCCGTAAGCTCTCAGAGTCTTTTGAAAGAAGCGGCTGATATGCTTCTTGCAGGTATTCTTCTTGATACGAAGCAGTTTACAAGAAATACAGGAACAAGAACCTTTGGCGCGGCTCAATATCTTCGCGGTGCAGGAGCAAGTCCTACGAGCGTTTATAATCTTTTCAAGGCTTCGGCAGACGATCTTTCAAAGGAAGCGCGCTTCCATACTTCAATAACAACCTATCACGGAAATATTGCTATTTCCGCCTGTGACGGTGAAACCGATAACAGTTACAGAATAATAGCTTCCAAGGCAGCGGACAAAATGTTGACGCTTCGCGGAATTGAGGCGTCATTTGCTCTTGTAAGAATTGGCGAGCAAATTCATATCTCGGGCCGCTCAAACGGCGAAATTAACGTTCAGCTTATACTTGAAAAGCTGGGCGGAGGCGGTCACTTCGACGTGGCGGGTGCGCAAGTTGTTTCCGATACGATAACTAGCGTGCTTGAAACCTTAAAGGCAAGCATTGACACATATTTTGAGCAGTAATTAAGGAGAGAATTATGAAAGTAATTTTATTATGCGACGTTAAAGGTCAGGGCAAAAAGGACCAGATTATAAACGTTTCTGACGGATATGCCCGCAATTTCCTTTTTCCTCAGAAAAAGGCTATTCCCGCAGATGCTAAGGCGACGAGCGAGCTTAAGAGCAAAGAGGATGCTAAGCAGTATAAGCTTAACGAGGAGCGCAAGGCAGCTCTCGCTCTTTCAGAAAGAATTAAAGACGTAACGCTTGAATTTAAGATGGGACACGGACAAGACGGCCACCTTTATGGCTCTGTTACCTCTAAGGACATTGCAGAAGCTCTTAAGAAGGTAATTTCACAAGACGTTGACAAAAGAAAGATAAATCTAAAAGATCCCATTCGCGCTTACGGCTCGTATTCAGTTGAAATCAAGCTTTTCCAAGACGTAGTAGGAAAATTCCTTGTAAACGTTCACGAATAATTTTTTAATAGGATTTAGAAAATGGATAGAGGCAGTTTAACAAGACAAATGCCTGTGAGCATCGAGGCGGAAAGAGCTTTGCTTGGATCTATTATTACGGACCCAGAGTGCTTTGACAAGGTTGCAGGCATTATCACCAGTGAAGATTTTTATTTAGAGGACCACAAGCGCATATACGAGGCTCTTGTGAAGATGTATACTCAGAGCAGAACTATTGACACTGTAACGCTTCTCAACGCGCTTACAGAAGACGGAAGAAAAGACAAGGAAGAGGGAATAAAGTATATTTCCATCATTGCAAGCTCCGTTCCTTCGGTTTCTAACGTTAAAGACTACGCGGTAATAGTTAAGGACAAATCAAAGCTTCGCAAGCTTATCGGTATATGCGAGGAGATTACCGACGAGTCTTACGAGGAGGCTGCTCCCGTGCGCACGATAATCGATAGTGCGGAGCAGAGAATATTTGATCTTTCTCATAACAATGAAGCAAAGGATTTTCGCCATATTCGCGATATTTTGCAGAACGTTTATCAGGAAATCGAGATAACCTCCGAAAATGGAGGCGCCGTTACGGGAAGCAAGACAGGCTTCTCCGACCTTGACAGTATGCTTATACAGCTTGGTAAGGGCGACCTTGTTATAGTCGGTGCCCGTCCCGGTATGGGTAAAACCTCTTTTGCTATGAACGTTGCTACAAACGTTGCAAGATCAGGGAAAGCAGTTGCTATTTTCTCCCTTGAAATGTCGGGCGAACAGCTCGTTACGAGAATACTCTCAAGCGAATCTATGGTTGACTCAAAAAGTCTTAGAACAGGTCAGTTAAGACCTGAAGACTGGGATAATATCGCAGGCGTCGTTTCAAAGCTTTCGGGCTGTGATATGTATATAGACGATACCTCGGATATTACCGCCGCAGAAATGAAATCAAAGCTCAGAAGAATTCCTAATCTCGGACTTGTAGTTATCGACTATATCGGTCTTATGAAAAGCACAGTCAATACCGATAACAGAGCGCAACAGGTCGGAGAAATTTCGAGAAATCTTAAAATTATGGCTAAGGATTTCGGCATTCCCATCGTATGCTGCGCACAGCTTAACCGCGGAACTGAGGGCAGAACTGGAGAAAACAAAAAGCCGACACTTTCAGACCTTCGTGATTCGGGAAGCATTGAGCAAGACGCGGATATAGTTCTTTTCCTTTACAGAGATGAATATTATAACGATTTGAAAGGCGTAAGCCAAACTGATAACGCAGATTCATCATCCGCCAATACCGCAGAGGTTATCGTTGCAAAAAATAGACACGGCTCTACAGGTAACATCAAGGTCGGTTGGATGGGACAGTTCACAAAATTCAGATGCTTAAAGAAGGACGACAAAAAAACTTGACAACGCTAAATAAAACACTTGTTTTTGAAGGCGAGCTCGGTGAAAAGCTATATAGAAAAGTTTGTTATTTTATCAATAAGCTTTCAATGATAGACGCAATTCAGAAGGGCGTTCTCGTCGGTTTTTCCGGTGGTCCCGATTCTGTATTTTTGCTTGAATTTTTAAACGAGTATAAGAAGAGAGAAGGACGGGATTTTAAAATTCTCGCGCTTCACGTAAATCATTCTATAAGAGGCGAAGAAGCGAATCGTGACGAAGAATTTTCGCGCGAATATGCAGCGCGTATCGGTGTTGAATTTATTTCACGCAAGGTAGATGCAAAGCTTTTTGCAAGCGAAAACAAGCTATGCCTTGAGGAAGCAGCAAGAAATTTGAGATACAGCGTTTTCGAGGATATAATTCAAAGCAGAAACGATATTTCTTCGGTTGCAGTGGCTCATAATGCCGACGATAATTTTGAAACCGTATTGTTTAATATGATGCGCGGCACAGGTCTTCGCGGCATTTCGGGCATAGCTCCCGTAAGAGATAACATCATTCGTCCGATACTTGAAATTTCAAAGAGTGAAATAATAAAGCTCCTTTTGGAAAAGAATATTAAGTATGCGTGCGACTCTACGAACCTATCGACCGAATATTCAAGAAACTATATAAGACATGAGATTATTCCGAAGTTTTCGCGCCTTTTCGATAATCCCGAGGAAATGGTTACAAGACTTTCGAGCTCCTTAAGGCAGGATAATGATTTTATCGAAGAATGCGCTAAGAATTTTTGTCTTCAAAACTCGGTTTCGGGAAAGATACCTCGAGATAAGCTCTCAAAGCTTCACCCCTCACTCACAGCGCGTGTTATTCATTTTCTCGGAAATGAAAAGGGAATTTCCCTCGAGAAAGTCCATATTTCAAAAATAACAGAGCTTATTCCGTCGGGAAGCTTCAAGCTTTCGCTTCCGCAGGGATATGAATTTATTTCCGAGTGCGGTGAATGTTATATCGCTCCTCATACTGAATATGAAGATTTTTTTTCAAAGCTTTCCTTTGGAGAGAACAAAATCGAGGGCTTTAACGATTTAATTATCGTTTCCGAGACAAAATTAGATAAAACTTTTTCAAATGTTTACAAAATTTCAATACAAGCTTCGTTTGATTTTGATATAATACATTCTGGGCTTTATGTCAGAAGCAAAAAAGACGGAGACGCCTACCGCGCAGGTGGTATGACGCGTAAGCTCAAAAAGCTTTTTAACGATAAAGAAGTTCCGCCCTCGCAAAGATGTAACGTTCCCGTTATATGCGACGGTGCTGGAATACTCTGGATTCCCGGTTATAAAGCCCGTGACGGATCCGTAGGTAATGCATTTTACGTTACGATTTGTACTCCTCGCGATAAAGCTTTGGCAAAAAAGCGTAGCTTTTATATCATTTAATAACATATTTACGGCTAAAAGCCATACAATAACAGTACTCATAAACAGAAAGGCTGAATTTCTTAATGAAGGCAAATTTTAAGAACATATTGTTACTTTTACTTCTCATTGTATCCGTTCTTCTTGCGGTTTCTTTCATTTCAGGCGCCATCAACAAAGACGAAGAAGTAAAGTACAGTCAAATTATTGAAATGTTCAAGGATGATATAGTAGTTTCCTTTGAGGTTGACGATAGCTTGAATCTATCACTCAAGACCTTGACACCTTTGAGAAACGAGGACGGCTCTTACGCAAGAGACACGCTCGGTAATATCGTTTTTGAAATGAAAAACGGACAATACGTATATTCAACCGTTAATTTTGCTCTTAGCTATAATCTCCAGCTTACTCAGATTGACGAATTGGCAAGAGAAAAGATGGCGGCAAAGGAAGCGGGAATAGCTACTAACTTTGAAAGCTACAACTATGCAGAGCCTACACCAATTCCGTGGTATCAGGCGTATCTTCCTTATATCATTGTTCTCGTTGTATTCGTTGTGCTTTGGATATTCGTGATGCGTCAGGCTCCCGGCGGTGCCGGCAAAATGAATTCCTTTGCAAGATCAAAGGCGAAGGTTTACTATAACGAGAAGGATGCGGTTAAATTTGCCGACGTTGCAGGTGCAGACGAAGAGAAAGCAGAGCTTGAAGAGGTCGTTGAATTTTTAAAGGACCCCGAAAAGTTCGTAAAGCTTGGTGCGAGAATCCCAAGAGGTGTTCTTCTCGTAGGCCCTCCCGGCACGGGTAAAACCTTGCTTGCTAAAGCCGTTGCAGGTGAAGCAGGCGTCCCTTTCTTCTCAATCTCCGGCTCAGACTTCGTTGAAATGTACGTCGGTGTTGGCGCTTCAAGAGTGCGCGACCTTTTTGACAACGCAAGAAAAACCCCCGCAAGCATTATTTTTATTGACGAAATTGATGCAGTCGGCAGACACAGAGGCGCAGGCCTTGGCGGAGGACACGACGAAAGAGAACAGACGCTTAACCAAATACTCGTTGAAATGGACGGCTTTGGTACAAACTCAGGCGTTATAGTTATTGCGGCAACAAACCGCCCTGATATACTCGACCCCGCACTTTTGCGTCCCGGACGTTTTGATAGGCGCGTTACCGTAAATTATCCCGATATGAACGGCAGAGAAGCAATACTCAAGGTTCATTGCCGTAACAAACCCCTTGAACGCACTGTAAATCTCAGAAAGATAGCACAGACTACTATCGGATTTACTGGTGCAGAGCTTGCAAACCTTATGAACGAGGCAGCTCTTAAGGCAGCTAAGAAGAACAAATCTCTTATCGGTATGGAGGATATTGAAGAATCTTATATGAAGCTTCTTCTCGGTCCTCAAAAGAAAACCAAGCTTCGTACCGAAAAGGATAACAGACTTTGCGCATATCACGAAGCAGGCCACGCAGTTGCTTCATATTTCTCAAAGCACACAGACCCCGTTAAGCACATTACCATTATCCCTGCGGGAAGCGCAGGCGGCGTTACCTTAAGCGTTCCCACAGAGGATAAAATGACAAGCTCGAGAAATGAAATGATAGACAGAATCGTTCTTTCTCTCGGCGGAAGAGTTGCAGAGGAGATAGTTCTTGACGATATTTCCACTGGCGCTTCTAACGATATTCAGCAGGCTACGGCAATTGCACGTAATATGGTAACGAGATACGGTATGAGTGATAAGCTCGGTACTGTTCTTTACGGCTCGGAGCATTCCTCTGATGAAGTGTTCCTTGGCAGAGATTTCTCTTCGGGCAAGAATTATTCCGAAGAAACAGCCGCAGAAATCGACGTTGAAATCAGAAATATTATCAGTAATGCTTACAAAACCTGTAAGACTATACTCACCAAAAACATTGATAAGCTTCACTTTATCGCAGAATACCTGCTCAAGAACGAGTTTATGGACGAAGAGCAGTTCCGCGCGGCTATGGAAATGGAAAATCCCACTATTGAGGATATTGAAAAGATAGCTGACGATAAGAAGAAAAAGAGCGACGAAGAAAATAAAAAGGCTTTCGATGAAAGACTTAAGGAAGAAGCCGAGGCTCGCGAAAGAGAAGAGGCTTTAAGACAGGATGCGATCCGTCGCGAAGCAGAAAGGCGCGATGCCGATAACGGAATGCTTACCGACGACTTTTTCCGTAACGTTTGGCAAACTCCCGCTAAGGAAGAGCCTCACGGCAAAGATACCGAAAAGCCTAGCGAACCCGAGGCGAATGCCGACTTTGACGATGTTCAAAGCACAGAGCAAACCGAAGCTTTCAAGGATGATAGCTCATCCGACAACGTTACTATAGACTCAAACGAAAGCTCCGATGAAAATAAAAATTCTTCTGACGAAAACGTTTCCGAAGAATAAAAGCAAAAAGAGCGAAGATGCTTTATGCGTCTTCGCTCTCGATTGTATAACGAAAAGAACTGCGACGTATTTATCGCAGTTCTTTTTAAATTAAATAGTATGAATTCCGTTTTCTACGTCTGCGTTTGCATCGAGCTTATATTTCTGTTGCTTTCTGTACTCGAAATACTTGATAGCAACCTGCTCGAAAAGAGCGAGAGAAAGAAGATCCTCGTCTTGCTCCTGATAGGGAGCTACGCGCTGACGGAGATTATCAATTTCGGGAGGAATCTTATCAGCAGGTCTGTAGTCAATTATCTGGTCGTCGCCGATAATCTTCTTCTTAAATTCCTCGTCAACGGGAGCAGGGCATTTACCGTACTCGCCGCGAACAAGAGCCTTGAATTCCTTAGTTACTCTTGAATATCTGCCATCCTCGTTAAAGAGAACGTTATTCACTGCCTGAGTACCTACTATCTGAGATGTAGGAGTTACAAGAGGCGGGAAGCCTGCATCCTCACGAACGTTTGCAACCTCTTCAAGAACCTCGTCAAGCTTATCGGACTTACCTGCCATTTTAAGCTGAGAAATGAGGTTTGAAAGCATACCGCCGGGAACCTGATAGCGAAGCGCGTTAACGTCAACCTTAAGAACTTTAGGATCGATAAGGCCCTTTGCGAGATAATCCTCGCGGATTTTGTTAAAGTGTTTAGCAACAACGTCGAGCTTATCAAGCTCAAGACCTGTGTCATAGGGAGTGCCCTGAAGCGTTGCAACAAGTGACTCGGTAGGAGTATGAGAGGTACCCATAGCGAGAGGAGAAATTGCAGTATCAACTCCGTCAACACCTGCTTCAATAGCCTTAAGAAGAGTCATAGAGCCAAGACCTGCGGTGTAGTGGGTGTGAAGCTGAATAGGAACGTTAACAGTCTTTTTAAGAGCCTTTACAAGCTGGAATGCCTCGTAGGGCTTGAGAAGTCCGGACATATCCTTAATGCAGATAGAATCTGCGCCCATCTCAACAAGCTGTTTTGCATAGTGAGCAAAGTTATCATTGGTGTGGAAGGGAGAGGTTGTGTAGGAAATTGCCGCCTGTACGTGTCCGTTTTCCTTTTTTGTAGCTTTAATAGCTGTTTCAAGGTTTCTTGCGTCGTTAAGAGCATCGAAAATACGGATAATATCAATACCGTTTGCAATGGACTTCTGAACGAAATACTCTACAACGTCGTCAGCATAGTGACGGTATCCGAGTATGTTCTGGCCTCTGAAAAGCATCTGAAGCTTTGTGTTTTTAACGTGGTTTCTTATGGTACGGAGTCTTTCCCAAGGATCTTCGTTAAGGAAACGCAAGCAAGAGTCGAAAGTTGCGCCGCCCCAAGCTTCAAGGGAATAATATCCGACCTTATCCATATCCTCAAGGATAGGTATCATTTCGTCGGTAGTCATACGAGTTGCCGCAAGTGACTGATGGGCATCACGGAGGACTGTTTCAGTTATTAAAATCTTTGACATTTTGTTATCCTTTCTTTATTAACGGAAGAAACTTAAGAATACACCTGCCGCAACCGCAGAGCCAATAACACCTGCGACGTTGGGGCCCATAGCGTGCATAAGAAGGAAGTTCGAGGGATCTGCCTTGCGTCCTTCGTCCTGAGCAACACGAGCCGCCATAGGAACCGCGGAAACTCCCGCAGAACCGATAAGGGGGTTGATTTTTCCGCCTGTAAGCTTGCACATAATTTTTCCGGTGATAAGACCGCCGCAGGTCGAAATTGCAAACGCGAAAAGTCCGAGAGCAATTATGAGAAGCGTCTTAACCTGAAGGAAGTTTTCTGCATTGGCAGTAGCGCCTACAGAAACTCCAAGGAAGATAGTAACGATATTGATAAGCTCGTTCTGAGAGGTCTTAGAAAGTCTGTCGGTAACGCCCGAAACGTTGAAGAGGTTACCAAGCATAAGGAAGCCTACGAGAGGCGCAGCATCGGGAATGATAAGACAAACAACTGCCGTAACAATGATGGGGAAGAGAACCTTTTCCGTTTTTGAAACGGGTCTTAAGTTCGTCATTTTAATCTCGCGCTCCTTTTGTGTCGTAAGAAGACGCATAAAGGGCGGCTGAATAATGGGAATAAGCGCCATATAAGAATATGCTGCAATGGCAATTGCACCGAGAAGCTGAGGAGCAAGCTCTTTGGTAACAAGAATTGCAGTAGGTCCGTCAGCACCGCCGATAATACCGATAGCTCCTGCTTCCTGAGGAGAGAAAACTCCGGATACTATAGCAAGGAAAAATGCTACGAAAACGCCAAGCTGAGCGCCTGCGCCCATAAGTAAGGATTTGGGGTTAGCAATAAGAGGGCTGAAATCAGTCATTGCGCCAACGCCAAGGAAAATAAGTGAGGGATAAATACCGAATTTAACACCGAGATAAAGAATATCTACAAGACCGCCGTTATTTATAACCTCTTTAACGACGGTAGTCATTTTAACGTGAATTACCCCCTCTTTAAAGGTAAGAGCATTCGTTAAAACGTTATTTGCGTTAAAGCTTGCTTCAATAGAGGCGATAGCTTCTTCTGCAAAGGTATAAACTCCGTCCTTGTATGTGTATGCCGTTTCGCCAAACCAATTCTTAAGCTCAGCGGCAAAGGTTCCTATTTCGGGGTTTAAGTAATAATCATCAAAGAAATATTCAAGGTGTATAAGGTTTGCTCCGGGAAGATTCGCAAGAAGCATACCAAACGCAATGGGCATAAGGAGTAGAGGCTCAAATTTCTTGACTATCGCAAGATACATAAGCACGCCTACTATTACATACATCACGAGATATTGCCAGAATTCCGTCCTGAAAGCACCTTGATTATCAAATAACAACTGGTATATACCTGTTGTTTGTAAGAAATTTTTAATTGCTTCCATTTAAGACACCTGCATCTTTCGGAAATTAGTTGAGAGAAGCAAGAATATCGCCTGCGGCAACGGATGCGCCCTTCTGCGCGGTAACGGATGCGATAACACCGTCGCAAGGAGCGGGAATATCATTTTCCATTTTCATAGCTTCGAGAACGCAGATAACATCGCCCTTCTTAACAGCCTGTCCTGCGGTAACCTTAACCTGAAGAATGGTTCCGGGCATAGGAGCGGTAACGGTGGTTGCGCCCTGAGCCTGAGGAGCTGCCTTAGATGCAGGAGCAGCCTGAGGTGCAGGAGCTGCTGCGGGAGCAGCCTGAGGAGCAGCTACGGGAGCTACGGGAACTGCCTGAGGTGCGGTAAATACGGGTTGAGATACAACAACGGGAGTTGCTGCCTGTGCGCCGCCGACTTCTTCAACGAGAACTTCGTACGTTGCGCCGTTTACTGTTATATTATACTTTTTCATAATAAATCCTTTCGTCCGCTTATGCGGTTAATCATTTTCTTTTAAAAGATACAACTCTGAATTTCGTTCCGTCAGACTCTACCTCTGCCGCCGCGATAGCAGCCGCAATAACTGCAACGATTTCGCCGTCGTCGGTAACTGCCACAGGTGCAGGAGTCACGGGAGCTTCTACGACTTCTTTAGGCTTTGCTTCGTATTTACTGAAATAAAGCTTGAATATTGAAAGGCTTCCCCAGATAATTACGAGAACGGCAAAAACTATTGCCATTCCAAGCAAAAGCATAAATCCGCCGAAGCTAAGTCTGTCAACAAAGCTTTCAACGGGCTTTGTATAATCGGTTACTTCAAGCAAAAAGTTCATATCAAGCCCTCCTTAAAGATTAGAGGGGAAGAACTTGGCGGCGAGCAGCTGAATAAGAGCCCTTTGCCGCAAGCATAAGAAGAGCCGAGCAAACTCTTGCTCTGAGTTCGTTTGTGGAAATAATATCGTCAATCTCGCCGCTTGCCGCCGCAACTGCCGCAGAGGAAACGTTAGCTTTCCATTCTGCAATAAGCTCGTCACGTCCGTTTTCAAGTGTGATGTATTTATCCCAAGCAAACGCAACACCGCTTTCTGCATTAAGAGCCGCAATTTCGGCATCGGAAAGCGCGTATACAAGGTCTGCGCCAAGCGACTTCGAGCCGAGAAGCGCAAAGGATGCGCCGATAGCGTGTCCGAGAATTACGGTTACCTTAGGAACGGTAGCTGATGCATAAGCATAAGCAAGCTTTGCAAGCTCGGACGCGTAGTAAGACTCTTCGTTTTCTTTGTCGTTTGCAAGTCCCAAAGAATCAACGAGAGTTACGACGGGAAGGGAAAAGCTGTTACAGAAGTTAACGAACTTTGAAATCTTCCTTGCCGCTTCTGCAGAAATTCTGCCTTCGTTCTTCGAGAAGGAAGATGCAACAACACCGGATTTAACACCGCCGATGGTAGCGAAAACAGTTGAAACCTCAGGAGCAAAATTGTTATTTACTTCGTAGAAAATGCCGTTATCCGCAACAACGGAAACTGCCGCAAGGCCTTCGCCCGAAAAATCAAGCTCGCCAAGCATTCTGTTAAGGTTATCAGCGCACTCGGAAACAACGACTCCAACGGAAGAATTGTTAGGCACGTAGGATACAAGACCTCTTATGAAGCCTGCGCACGAAGCCTCGTCGCCAGAATATGCGAGAAGATAATCCTGAACGTTCTCACATTTAGTGTAGATGGGGGAAGAAACGTAGAACTGTGAGCCAGACTCCTTAACTACAAAATCAAACATTGCGGCAATTGCTGCACTCGTTCCGATACATTTGCCGTTAACGTAAGCTATCTGGGGAATAACACCCGATGCCTTTGCAACGCTTGCCATAATTTTTGCGTAAGCTGCGAGGCCTACAGTACCGGCAAAAACCTCGGTACCGTTAGAGTTGAAAACACCAACTACGGGAGCACCGTTTTTGAGCGCCATCTCGTAAAGGTCGGTGATTTTCTTTGCGTGTCGCTCGTCAATTACACCGCCCATTCTCGAAGCATCCTCAACGAATGCGAATACGAGCTTTCCGTCTATTGCGCCGTATCCGGTTATAACGCCTTCGAATTCATTTGATTTTTCCGTGGACAAAAAGTCTGTGATGCAACGCTTCGTATATGCGCCCGTTTCAACGAATGTGTTTTCGTCAAAAAGGTAAGCGATAGCGCGTCTTGCATCGGAAGCCGCGTCACCGATTAAGTCGGCGCGAAGCTCCTCTACAGTCGGGAGTCCACAAACTTCAGTTTTTTTGTATTTTTTCAAACCGAATTCCCGATTTACCTATAGGTAAATCTCTCCTTCCATAATATTATTTAATTTGATAGAAAATTGATTAAAAATAGGAATAACACAATCTTCACCAAATATAATATACCACCAAATTCCATATAAGTCAAGAGAATACAGAAATATTTATGAAATAAATATGTACGTGCACGCTTATGCGCAAAAAAACGGAGAGAGCGCCTTTAACACGTTCTCTCCGCATTGAATTTATAAATTTATTACCGTCGGATTTAAAAATTCAATATCTGCCCGATTATGTGATACAAATATCACAAGGCGCATTTTGCTTTCCTCTTTAATAATAGAATAAAGAGTTGCTTTTAACGCGTCGTCAAGCTCCTTTGTCGGCTCGTCAAGAAGAAGAATCGGGGATTTTTTCAAAAAAGCTCTTACTAGTGAAACTCTTTGCTTCATACCGCCTGAAAGCTCGGCGGGGTAACGATTTACGTCTTCCTTTGAAAATCCAAGTCGGCAGAGCATATTTTCCGCTTCCGTATCAGTTGCGCCAGTTGCTTCGGTTACGTTTTCTTGGGCGGAAAGCGCGGGAAATAGTCTGTATTCCTGAAAGCAAACAGAGACCTCCCCACCCGATATTTCGCCCTTATATTTATCATCAAGACCTGCAATAAGTCTTAAAAGCGTAGTTTTTCCTCTTCCGCTTTCACCAACTATGGCATAAATGCCTTTATCTTCAAACTCATAGCTGAAGTCCGAAAATATAGTTTTTTCACCGAAGGCTTTATAAAGATTCTTAATGCTTAATCCCATTTTTTCCACCTCTCCAATAAGGCTTTTACAAAATGCTCAAAGCAAAGACTTAAAAGGACAACGGAAAGAGTCCAGGCAAGCATTACATCGCCTTCAAAAAAGTTTTTGGCATCTAAGATATTCTTGCCTATAGAATTCTTCGTATATGAAATGATTTCCGCTGCTATGCCGGATTTCCAAGCAAGACCGATAGAGGTAAGGAGCGCGGGTATAAAATACTTCAAAAGCGGCGGCAAAATCAAGAGCTTAAATCTTTTCTTAAAGCTGAAGCCGAATACGTCGCATACCTCGCTAAGCTCTCCGTCAATGGAATTAAAGCCGTCGCAAAGATTTTGCCATATAATAGGCATCACCATAAGCAGTGCTATCATAACAGGCAATCTCTGGCTTCCGTTTTTCATAATAACCCAAAGCACCATAATGATAGACGCCACGGGAGTTGATTTTATGACAGTCATACCTATGCCGATAAAGCTTCTCGTCAGGGGAAGGAAATGATAAATAAGTGCTGAGGCTATTCCGAAAATCACACCGAGCAAAAGTCCAAAAAATATCCTTACCATAGATAATAATACGGTTTTCCAAAAATCGCCCGTTACGCAAAGCTTCACCCATGTTTTAAGTGTCTTTACTGCTCCCGGGAAAATAAATTCCAAATCCAAAAGATAAGAGAGAAGCTCCCACAGGACAAGCCATAAAAGCACCGATATTACAAGAGATATTGCCGATATGAATTTTCGGCTTTTTAATAACTGAGAATTTTTTTTCATTCAACAACATTTAACTCAAGCTTATTCTTAGAGAAAATGTATGCAAGAATAGGCTCGGTGGTAGAAGTTTTTACACCGTAATAAACGTTTTTATCTTTAAGGTCTTCAATAGAATTGATTTCAACACCGTCTTTAACAACAACGTAAAGAGAGCCAAGACAGTTAATTGCCGCAACGCTTATATAGTCACTCTTCTTATTTGCAAGATTTGCCGCAAGGTTGGTGGGAACGCAGGCAAAATCTATTTCTCCGTTAGCAAGTGCCGCGGTTGCGATTTCGGGACTTGAAAACATTACAAATTCATATTTATCGATGTTTTCGGCATTATCATTTATAAGCTTTGCCATGCCCATTCCCGTAGGTCCGTTCATAACGCCAACCTTGATTTTAGCTCCGTCGGATTCTGCCGAAGCGTTAGGCGAGTAATAAAAATCGTCGCTCGGCTGCTTAATTCCGATACCGTCGTAGAAAGCGACAAGCGCATCCTTCATATCCTCGGAATCCATATAAACTATTGAGCCGTAAAGGTTCGTAAGTGCCGAATTTGCTATAGGAAGCTTCGGTATAATTCCTGCATTTACTATCATATTTGCAGCATTTGCTTTGTTTTCAGGGTTTCCTACGTATTCAATAGAAGCCTTATATTCGTTTAAAAATTCAACGGCTGCTCCCTCGTGATTTTTAAGAAAATCATTTTTTACTATTATGCATCCCATAGGAAGCGCGGTGGAAGAAACCTTGCTCCATTCCTCAGAAAGATTAAGCTTGATGGAATAAATTTGGTTTTGATTCTTTGCGTTAAGAATTGCAGCGGTTGCTTTGGGTTCGGGGAGAACTGCTACGTCAATTTCTCCTTTAACCATTTTTGCAATTACGGAATCGTGGTCCGCTTCGACGTAAACGTTAATGCTTCCAAGCGGCTCATTACTTGGGTTGCCGCAAGCGGTAAAAGAAAAGAGAAGAGTTGTGAGTGCGAGCGCGAGAGCTAATATTTTTTTCATTTTGTTGTCCTTTCAAGACCTTCAAGGTCTAAAATTATAATTTTTTTGTTTTCATATTCAATCGTACCGTTTTTGACAAGAGCATCGATTCCGCGATAAACGGAGGCTCGCCCTGCTGAAATCGCTTCGGAGCATTTTTTACAATTTAAGGAAAATTCTGTTGCACCGTTTTTTCGATACTCTTGAAGAAGAAAGCTTCTAAGCTTTTCAAGAGTGCTTTCCGAAGAGAAGGTTGCTACCTTTTTATTTAAAAAGGATATTTTTTTCGTTAGAAAATTTATGACGTTCATCGCTACTGTCGGGTAATGTCTTATTAGGCGCAGAAGCTTTGTTTTTTTTATAAAAAACACCTCAGAGGAAGTACGCGCGGAAATTGTAGTGGGGAATTCTTCTTCATTTGACAAAACCGCAAGTATTCCAAAGGAATCTTTGCGCTTTAACGTATTTAAAATAACGTCCGAACCGTCGTTTTTTCGGTGTTTTATTTCACATTCGCCCGAAAAAACGAAGCCTATTTCTTTTTCATAATTCTCGGGTGAATAAATCAAGTCTCCCTTGTGATACGCACGAAGCTCGGGCTCGCATTCCGAAAGCGCCAGAAGAAGCATATCCTCTTGGAGTGCGTAAAAGAGAAATACACCCGAAAAATATTCGCTGTATTTTATCATAAAAACCTCTAAAAGTGTATCATTTGATACACTAATTATAAATCATTATCCACTTCTTGTCAATAGGGAATACAATAAAAGAGCACTTTTTTTAAAAATTAGAATCACTGTGATTCAAAAAAAAACAGAAAATTCTCACAAAACTTCTAAAAAGCCATTGCAAAATATTATACAATATGTTATAATACATTTGTTATAAAAGATTTTGTGCTCGCACGTGCGAGATTTTTATATATGAGGTTTGTTATGAATTTTTTGCTTGAACTTTCTTTTTCCAATCTGGAAAATATGTTTTATTCGTTTTTTTCAGTCTTAAAAGCTGTATTCTCCGATTTTAATTTCACAGACGCTATAGACATCGCCTTGCTAACTGTGTTGCTTTTCTTCGCATACAAGTTCATAAGAGGCAGAAAAGCAGGTGCTCTTCTTATCGGAATTTTAATCTGCTTCATTTTAACGTTTCTTGCGTCGATTTTCGACCTGCACGCAACGCACTTTATTTTCTCGGAGATTTTCAAAATCGGAATAATTGCGATTCTTATTATTTTCCAACCCGAAATCCGCGATGCGCTTGAAAAAATCGGTTCGGGCTCACTCGGAAGCATTTTGAATTTCAGCGACCATAAGCGCCGCCGAATGCTTTATCAGAACACGATTAACAACGTTTGCAGCGCAGTTATGGACCTTTCCGCTTCTAAAACGGGCGCGCTTATAGTTATCGCAAGAACGACGAAGCTTGACGATATAATCGAATCCGGCATTACCATAAATGCAGACGTCAACTCTTCCTTGCTTCGCAACCTCTTCTATAACAAAGCGCCCTTGCACGACGGTGCGGTTATAATTGACGAGGCACGCATTGCAGCAGCAAGCTGTCTTCTACCTCTCACAAGACGTTTGGATATTGATTCCGACCTCGGAACAAGACACAGAGCCGCGCTTGGAATGAGTGAGACGAGCGACGCGGTTATAATTATTGTTTCCGAAGAAACGGGTACGGTTTCAGTGGCTTACGACTGCACGCTTGAGCGAAACTTCAATTACGAATCCTTAAAGAGATTCCTTAACGAAAAGCTTATCGGCGTAAGAGGCACTGAGGAATAAGGCAATTTATAGGAGTAAAACTATGAACAAAAAGATATTCGGCATAAGACTCGGCACGATAATTTCTCTCTTCTCGTGCCTTGCGGTTGCATTTTTAATATGGCTTTACGCCAACTATACAATGATGGATAAAGGCGCTTTGGAGGGCGCCGTGTCATTGCTCACCAGAGGTTAAAATGACGTCAGATACTCGGTCTTATATTTTAAATAATATAAAGCTTCCGATAAACGCCTCTCCCGCAGAGGCGTTTTCAGTTGCAAAGGAAAAATTAAGACGGCTCGGCATAAAGCGCGACACGGAAATGCACGTTTTCAGAAGAAGCACTGACGCGCGCAATAAAGCTAACGTGATTTTTGTTTACTCCATCTTGGTTTCCGGGGACTTTTCGGAAAAAGAATCCGAGCTGCTTTTAAAGAACGGATTTGTTCTGCTTCAAGAAGCTGAGCTTGATGCTCAAGTAGGAAACGAGCGTATGAGCGCGCGCCCCGTTATCGTCGGAAGCGGCCCTTGCGGAATTTTTGCGGCACTTATGCTTGCGGAGAAAGGCTATTGCCCGCTTGTTATCGAGCGCGGAGCACGAGTCAGGGAAAGACAGGCGGCGGTCCTGAAATTCAAAAAGACTGGAAAACTCGACTTAAACACGAATATTCAATTCGGAGCAGGCGGCGCAGGTACGTTTTCAGACGGAAAGCTTATTACGAGAATAAACGACAAGGCTTCGTCTTACGTAATGCAAAAATTCGTGGAATTCGGTGCTCCTCGGGAAATTCTTTATCTGGCAAGACCTCATATAGGCACAGACATTTTATCCGGCGTCATTGACAAAATGCTCGCAAGTATCGAAGAGCTTGGCGGAGAGGTGCTTTACAATACCGTTTATCTTGATTCATACGTTTCGGGCGGTAAATATTACGTAAAAACAACAAACGGCATTTTTCCCGCAGGAGCGCTTATTCTTGCGATAGGTCACAGCGCGCGCGATACTTATGAAACGTTTATAAGCCGCGGATATTCGCTTGAGGCAAAGCCTATCTCCGTCGGTATGAGAATAGAGCACCCTAGAGAAGAAATCGACAGAGCTATGTGGGGAAATTTCGCAGGGAACGAGGCTCTCGGCGCAGCGGAATACAATCTTTCTTACGATACGAAATCACGGGGAGTTTACACGTTTTGTATGTGCCCAGGCGGCGAGGTCGTTCCTGCGGCAAGCGAAGAGGGCGGACTTGTTGTAAACGGTATGAGCGAAAGTTTAAGAAACGGTAAAAATTCCAACTCCGCTGTGGTATGCTCGATTTTCAAAGAGGATTACGGAAATAATCCAAGAGCAGCAATAGAATTTCAAAGAAATATAGAAAGACGCGCATTTTCGGCAGGTGGCGGCGGCTATTCCGCACCGATAATAACAGTCGGTGACTTTCTTTCCGACAAGCTCGCAAGCGAGCCGACGAGAGTTTTGCCGAGCTATCGCATGGGTAAATACGTAAAGCTTGCAAGACCGAGCGATTATTTACCCGACTTCGTATGTAACTCAATAAAAAATGCACTTTTGAATTTTGATAAAAAAATCAAAGGATTTGCAAGCGAATACGCAATTTTAACGGGCGCAGAAACAAGAACGAGCGCGCCTGTCAGAATTTTAAGAGATAACGAAACAAGACTTCTTTTCGGAAGCGATTATATCTATCCGTGCGGCGAGGGAGCAGGTTATGCAGGAGGAATCACCAGCGCCGCAATAGACGGACTTAAGACGGCACTTGCCGTTATAAAACGATTCAAGCCTTAGGCAAGTGAGATAAGTGCCGAAAGCACTGAAAATTAAGGTTTCGGAGCGAGTTCGGTTCTCTTACGGCTATGCGAGTGAAACTAAGATCGCATCCCCAATGGGAAACACAAAATTGTTAATAATTATGGAAGATGGTTATATAAATGAAACACACAAACGAAAAAACAAAGGAGAAAAAGTGGATTCTTAAAAGCACCGATACAAGTGAATCTCTTTCAGTGGCAGAGAATATTGCCGCAGCTCTCGGGTTACATCCCATAGTTGCAAGGCTTCTTTATTCTCGAGGCTACGAAACACCCGAGGCGGCAAAAAGATTTATTTGTATGGAGCACGAAATGCTCTCAAACCCTTTTCTTATGAAGGATATGGAAGCGGGCATTCAAAGACTTCACGAAGCAATTGAAAACGGTGAAAAAATAACCGTTTACGGTGACTACGACGTTGACGGAGTTACCGCAGTATGTACTCTCTATCTTTACCTCAAGGAAAAGGGCGCAAAGGTGGAATATTACATACCTAACAGAGCCTGCGAGGGCTACGGAGTTTCCGAAGGAGCGATAAATTCCATTGCAGAGGCCGGAACGAAGCTTATAATCACCGTTGATACGGGAATTACGGCAATTGACGAGGTTCTTTATGCTAAGAATTTAGGCGTGGATTTTGTAATTACAGACCACCACGAGTGCCGCGCGGAGCTTCCCTATGCCGTTGCAGTTATAAATCCTCATCGCCCCGACTGTCCTTATCCCTTTAAGGAGCTTGCAGGCGTTGGCGTTGTATTCAAGTTTATTCTTGCGTACGAGGAGCGATATGAAAAGGTTTCGGGCCTTGAAGCCGGAAGAAGACTTTTTGAAAAATATTCCGACATTGTAGCTATCGGCACGATAGCTGACGTTATGCCGATAAAAGACGAAAACAGACTTATTGTAAGCTACGGCCTTAAGATGCTTGAAGAAACTGAAAGACCTGGTATAATTGCACTTATAAGAGCTTCGCTCTCAAAACCTGAAAGTTCGCGCCAGGACAAGCGTAAAAAGCGCACGAAAATTACTTCGAGCTTTATAGGTTACACACTTGCTCCGAGAATTAACGCGGCAGGAAGAATTAAGAGCGCTGAGATGGCGGTTGAGCTTTTTCTGTCCGAGGATATGGATAAGGCAAGCGTTATCGCCGAAAAGCTTTGCGACGCAAACAAAGAACGCCAGCTTGAAGAAAATAAGATAATCGAAGAGGCATATAAGAAAATTTCCGCGATTGACGTTGAGAAATATCCCGTTCTCGTACTTGATGCAGACGATTGGCATCACGGAGTTATAGGTATAGTTTCGTCAAGAATAACCGAAAAATTTTCTCGCCCCTCTATTCTCGTTTCCTTTAAAAAAACCGAGGCGGAAAGCGATGCAGAGGGTGAGGTCGGAAAGGGCTCCGGCAGAAGTATAAAGGGACTTAATCTTGTAGATGCGCTTGTTCATTGCTCGGAATATCTTGTAAAGTTCGGAGGACACGAGCTCGCAGCAGGTCTTTCTGTTGAAAGAGATAAGCTCAAGGCATTCAGAGACAAAATCAATGAATACGCAAGGGAAAACCTTAGCGAAGAGGATATGATTCCGACACTTGAAGCAGATGCCGAAATTGACTTTACGGATATATCCTTAAGATTTGCGGAGGAGCTTCAGATTCTTGAGCCCTACGGCGTTGGAAATCCCACCCCTGCATTTGTATTAAATAACGTTTACGTAAGCGAAATTACCCCCGTAAGCGACGGAAAGCACACCAGATTTGTGTTTACCGACGGAAATTCCTACGTTTCAGCTATGTATTTTACGACCTCTCCTAAGCAAACGGGTGTTTTTGCAGGAGATAAGGTTGACGTCTTATTTACCGTTGATATCAACGAATGGATGGGCAGACGTTCAGTCCAGCTTATCGTTAAAGACGTTAAACTTTCTTGCGACAACAAAGATTATTTCGATAATCTCAGACAAAGATACGTTGAAATACAGGGCGGCGCGAGCTTTTTCGACAGTGAAAACGTTTTGCCCTCGCGCGAGGATTTTGCGAAGCTTTATAGATTTTTGTCGGCTTCGCTTCGCCAAGGGAACGATAGATTTTCACACAGAGAGTTGATTTCAGAGCTTTCAAAAATCCGCGACGGCAGAGAAATCGGCTTTATTAAGCTTAAGTTTATGATAAAAGTATTCACTGAGCTTAATATAATCGGAATTGAAGAGCAAGAAGAGGAGAACTATAAGTTTAAAATCTCCTACTTAGGCTCAAAAACAGACCTTGAAAAATCAAATTTACTGAGAAAGCTAAGACAACAAAAAAGAAAAAACTGAATTTTAATTTGCGATATGGAAAAATACAAAGAATTACAGCCTTTACTTGACGTTATCGGGAACAACGATAAGTACAATATTGAAAAAATTAAACGCGCTTTCGAATATGCTTCCTCGCTCCACGAGGGGCAATTCCGCTTAAGCGGCGAAGCTTATATTTGCCACCCCGTTTCCGTTGCCGTTATTGTTGCGGAGCTTGGACTCGATACGGATTCTATATGTGCCGCGCTCCTGCACGACACGGTTGAGGATTGCTCTGAAAAAACGAGCCTTGAGCTTATCACAAAAATGTTCGGCGGCGAGGTCGCGCTTCTTGTCGACGGTGTCACCAAGATAATACAGGTTCAGCTTGCCGATAAGGAAGAGGCTCATATTGAGAACATAAGAAAAATGCTTCTCGCTATGAATAAGGACGTGCGCGTAATATTCATAAAGCTTTGCGACAGACTTCATAATATGCGTACCCTCGGTGTAAAAAAAGAGGACAGGCAGCGTGCAATAGCTCTCGAAACTATGTATATATACGCGCCTCTTGCGCACAGACTCGGTATGCAAAAAATCAAGCAGGAGCTTGAAAATCTAAGTCTTTTTTACCTTGACAGAGTTGGTTACGACGAGGTAAAAAACTCAATTGACAACAAATACGGTGAAAATCGAAATTTCATTCACGACGCAAAGGAAATAATAAGCGAAAAGTTGCGTGAGAACGGCATTCATTTCTCTCTAGAGGGAAGAATCAAGTCAGTTTACAGCCTATATAGAAAAATGTATACCTTAAACAAATCGTTTGAGGAAATTTACGATTTCTACGCTTTAAGAATTATAGTTGCAACAGAGCTTGAGTGCTACACGTCACTCGGTCTTGTTCACGAGCTTTTCAAGTCTATTCCCGGAAGATTTAAAGATTATATATCCACCCCGAAGCCAAACCTTTATCGCTCGCTTCACACGACTGTTATCGGAAGAACGGGTATACCGTTTGAGGTGCAGATAAGAACCCGTCAGATGCACGAGGAAGCAGAATACGGTATTGCAGCGCATTGGAAATACAAAACGGGCGAAAAGGGTGAATCGAACATCGACGAAAAGCTCCGTTGGATAGCCAAGCTTCTTGAATCCGACGAAAACACGCGCGATCCCGACGAATTTATGCGCTCATTTAAAACGGATATAATTCACGACGAAACCTTCGTTTTCACACCAAAGGGCGACGTTATATCCTTGCCGCAGAACTCAACGGTTATCGACTTTGCTTATGCTATACATTCAGCCGTCGGAAATAAAATGATAGGCGCGAAGATTAACGGTGTTATCGTTCCCATTGACAAAGCTCCGCAGAATGGAGATATAGTTGAGGTTATAACCTCACAGTCTTCAAAGGGACCGAGCCGTGACTGGCTTAAGATAGTTAAGACCGCGGAAGCGAGAACGAAAATCCGCCAATGGTTTAAAAAAGAAAGAAAAACCGAGAATATTATCGTCGGCAAATCCGAGCTTGAACGCGAGCTCAAGAAAATGGGCAGCACTGCAAGCGAAGACGAGGTTGAGGAGATTATCACCTCTATCGCAAAGCGCGTCGGTATTCAAAACACAGACGATTTCTATAATACTATCGGTTTTGGCGGACTTTCCTTGCAAAGATTTCTCCCTAAAATAAAAGACGAGATAGAAAAGCTTAAAAAAGCAGAGGAGTATGCTCCGAAAACTCACGAGGACGAAATTTCAAAGCTAAAGATTTCAACACACAAAACGCGTCACGCAGGAGGTGTTATTATTGACGGTGAAGAAGGATGTCAGGTTAAGTTCGCTAAGTGCTGCAACCCGCTTCCAGGTGATAAAATCGTTGGATTCGTTACACGTGGATTTGGTGTTTCAGTTCACAAAACGGACTGTCCCAACGTTATAAACACAAGACGCAACGAGGAAAATCTTGCGCGTTGGGTAAGCGCTGAATGGGAGAAGACGGATACTGCCGCAACACATACATCTACAACGTACGAGGCTACCCTTCAAATTGTCACAGAAGACGGAATAGGCGTTATAGCCGCGATTTCCGTTGCTCTTGCAGATATGAAGGTTTCTATTTCGCAAATCAACACTCAGGCTCTTAAAGACGGCAATATGCTTATAAATTTACACGTAGGGTGCAGAAGTACCTCTCATTTTGATTCAATAGTTTCAAAGTTAAGATCCGTTGCTTCGGTAATTTCCGTTACGAGAGGATTCGCACACTAAAAGGAGTTTTATGACTGCGGTAATTCAAAGGGTAAACAATGCCAAAATTTACACCGACGAAGAGTATAACGGTGAAATATCCAAAGGACTTTACATTCTTCTTGGCGTAAGTAAAGACGACGAGGAGCTTGACGCGAGCTTGCTTGCGGAAAAAATATCAAAGCTCCGTGTTTTTTCCGACGAAAACGGAAAAATGAACCTTTCGGTTGTTGACGTTGACGGTGAGGTTATGGTAGTTTCGAATTTTACGCTTAACGCTAACTATTCGCACGGAAACCGTCCCGAATACTTCGCTTCTGCAGCTCCCGACGTTGCGGAGCGCCTTTACGACAAATTCGTTTCATTTATAAAAGAAAAGGTAAAGCATACCGCAACCGGAAAATTCGGAAGTGATATGAGAACAGAGATGTCAACAGACGGTCCTGTTACAATTGTTATGGAGAGTGCTGTTCTCAGAAGAGGTAAAAAATGATTTTGAAAATTGACGGTAATATCAATCGCTACTACGTTCAGACGCTTTGTATGGTCTTTTTCCCCGGTTCTACCTTCGGTAAAAATGAGGAATCGCGCGACGGAGTACCTGAAATCTCAGTATCTGTATATCCAGACGGAGAGCTTGGCGAAACGGCTTACGTTTCCATTAAGCTAAACGACAGAGTATCTGAAGCCACGGAAACAGTTTTGTATTCCGAGACTATCACGATAGCGACGCACGCAGCAATAGCGGTTGGCAGGGCACTATTCTCAGCAGGAAAACAGCTCCTCGGTCACATTCCGCCCTGGGGAATTCTCACCGGTATAAGACCTGCTAAAATAGCAGGAACGCTTCTTACTGACGGACGAGGTGTTTTAAAAGCAAAAAGAGTTTTGCGCGACGAATACTTTTTAAATCCACAAAAAGCTGCTCTCGCGGTTTCGGTTGCTTCCGCAGAGGCTAAAATAATAAAAAAGCTTGGAGAGAGCGAGAAAACCTGCTCGATTTATATTTCTATACCGTTTTGTCCTACTCGTTGCGCGTATTGCAGCTTCGTTTCATACACTACTCCAAGACTTCTTTCAATGGTTGACGAATACCTCGACTCCCTTATTTTAGACCTTGAGGACACGTTCAGAACGATTAAAGAGCTTGGGCTTAAAATTACGACAGTTTACATTGGCGGAGGCACACCCACGACACTTTCCTTAAAGCAAATGAAGCGCTTATTCACGAAAATAAGTGAAAATGTGGATTTCGACGCGCTTGACGAGTTTACTCTTGAGGCAGGTCGTCCCGACACGATAACGGAAGAGAAGCTCGTCCTTGCTAAAAAATACGGTGTTACACGTATAAGCGTTAATCCACAGACGCTCAGTGACGATATTTTGCACGAAATAGGCAGAAAGCACACGGTTAAGGATTTTTACCGCGCTTATGAAATCGCACAGAATAGCGGTATAGAAAGCATTAACGTAGACCTTATTGCCGGACTTCCCGGAGACGACTTCAGAAACTTCTCGGAAACCTTGGATAAAATCATTGAGCTTAATCCCTCGAACATTACAGTACATACGTTTTGTGTGAAAAAGGCTTCGGATGCTTTGAGAAAAGACTCCAATATTTATTCGCTCACAGGGCACGATGCGGCAAAATCCGTTTCTTACGCGCAAATAAAGACGAAATTTGCAGGATATAAGCCCTATTATATGTATAGACAGAAAAATACCGTCGGCAACCTTGAAAACGTCGGTTTTTCAAAAGAGGGAAGCGAAGGGCTCTATAACGTTTATATGATGGAGGAAATTCAGTCGATTTTTGCCGTGGGTGCAGGCGCGGTTACAAAGCTTGTCGGTAAAAATCAAGGAAAGAATAAAATTCAAAGAATATTCAAGCCTAAATATCCTTATGAATACTTAAGAGATAACTCTAGTAAAAAGCGAGAGGAATATAAAAAAGAAATACTCGATTTTTATGAAAGCTACGTTTCAAACTAATATTTTGGAGGACTTGCAAATATAATTTTGTGAGTCCTTTTTTATTGGAGAAATTATGAAAAGCGAGTTAAAAAACGGCGAAAAGCAAATAATTAACGGAGCGCTCCTGCTCACTGTGTCAATGATTATAGTAAAAGTTTTCGGACTTATATATAAGGTGCCTTTATCATATATACTGTCCGACGAGGGAATGGGATATTTTAATACTGCGTATTCCGTTTATACGTTTTTTTACGTAATATCTACCTCGGGCGTACCAAAAGCAATTTCAATTCTTACGGCACAGGGTGACGAGGCAAGCGCTGACAAAATGTCTTTCGTTGCTTTTCGAATGTTCTTTGTAATAGGTACAACTCTAAGCCTTCTGTTTATGTTCGTTTCTGAACCTATTTCCAGCGCCTTGGGAAGTAAAGGTGCCGCACTTTCAATGCTTGGAATTGCCCCCGCAATAGCCTTCGTTTCTGCAAGCGGAGCCTTACGCGGATATTTCAACGGCAAGCTAAAGCTTTTTCCTATTGCCGTAGCAGAGCTTATAGCTGGTATATCAAAGCTTGTTTTTGGACTTATTTTTGCCGCGCTTGGCAAAAGAATGGGATTTGAGATTTACGAAATTGCCGCTTTTTCAATAATCGGCATCACACTTGGAACTTTTTTTGGCTTTATATATCTATATTTCGTAATGAAGCTTAACGCAAAAACGAAAATACAAAAAAGAATTTTCAACATTCGCTCGGATTTTGCGGTTTTAAAATCCATACTTAAAATTTCAATACCGCTTACTATGAGCGCCGCTATAGGAAGCTTAATCAATCTTTTAGACGTAGGCTTGGTTATGGGAATGCTTAAAAAAATAGGTTTTTCAGAGCTTCAGGCTAATATTATATACGGAAATTACACAACACTTGCCGTTCCTATGTTTAACCTCGTTGCAACGCTTTTAGCGCCCGTTTCCGCGGTGCTTTTGCCAATGCTTGCGAAAAATGCATCAGATGGAAACAATATTCAATTTAAAAAGCAAACGAAGCTTTCACTTGATATATCCCTTTTCGTGACAGCACCGATAAGCTTTCTTTTCTTCGCATACTCCGAGTCGATACTTTCATTTATATTTGAAGACGAAAGCGCTAAAATGGCAGCGCCCCTCTTATCTCTGCTCGCATTTTCAACAGTATTTATGGGAATGCTTCTCGTTATAAATACGGCAATTGAGGGAGAAGGGAATTATAAGCTTCCCTTTATATCTTTAACGCTCGGCTCTCTTGGAAAGCTTGTTATTAGCGGAGCTTTAATCAGAAACGACAGCTTTAATATTTTAGCAGCGCCTCTTGGAACTGTAGTCTCGTATCTTTTAAGTTTTTTTATTTCTTACATTTATCTTAATAATATAAAGAAAGTCAAGGTGCCGCTTTTTAAAACGTGCTTTTTCGCCTTCGCCTATTCCGCCATAGCTTTGATTTTCAGTGTTATTTTTGATAAAAGCGTTGATATTGAAAACTGGTATTTCAAACAGATTTTGACTTATGGAATTTTTGGAATTGTATATATTGTCTTGATTTTAGCATACGTTTTTATAGAAAAAAGGCGGCAAAAAGTATACAATTGCGACAAAAAATGCGCTCATAAATTATATATATAGACGAATTTGTTAAAAAAGCATAAAAATTGCCGTATAACACTTGAAAATACTGAGAAAAATTGCTATAATAATCTTGATATTTTTTTGAAAGGAAGTTAAATTATGAACAAGACAGATCTCGTAAATGTTGTTGCTAACGCAACCGAAATGACAAAGAAAGACGTTGATGCAGTTATCTCCGCAACCGTTAAGGCTATCACCGATGCTCTCAAGACGGGCGATAAGGTTCAGCTTATCGGCTTTGGTACTTTCGAAGTAAAGACTGCTGCAGCTAGAGAAGGCCGCAACCCCAAGACCGGCGAAACTATCAAGATCCCAGCTTCCAAGAAGCCCGCATTCTCCGCTTCCAAGGCTCTCAAGGACGAAGTTAACGGCTAATAAATGCGTTTAGACAAATATCTTAAGGTTTCTCGCCTTATAAAAAGACGCACAGTTGCCAATGAGGCTTGCGATGCATCGAGAATTACGGTAAACGGTAAGTCTGCAAAAGCTTCTTACGACGTAAAGCTCGGTGACGAAATATCGATAAGCTTCGGCTCAAAGCTCGTTACAGTCAAGGTGCTTGATATTCGTGAAACAACGAAGAAAACAGAGGCCGTCGGTATGTACGAGATAATTTCGGAAACAGAAGCATAATTTCATTAAGTATCACATATTTTTTCACTAGAAAGAATATGTGATACTTTTTTTTGGAGGACGAGATGGAAGGGAATAAAAATCAAAATTTAATTATCACATCAAGAGAGATGTTAAGCTGTGATGCGGTACGTGACGTTGAAGAATTTTCAGACGATTTCGTTATAATAAATACAGAGTATGGAAAACTATCGATTGAAGGAGAAAATTTAAGAATTAAAGACCTTAATGAAAAAGAGGGGAAGATTTTACTTACAGGAAAAATATCAGGTCTTCTTTTCCGAGACGAAAGCGAAAAAAGTAGCTTTTTCAGACGTAAAAAATGATTTATTTTACCGCTTATGAAACACTCAGAGCAAGCCTTGCAATGCTCGCTTTCGGCGCGGGCTTTTTCGTATTTGAAGTAGCATTTATAAACACTTCAAAAGCTTTTAAATACGGATTTGCTTTTTTTAAGCTTGCATATAATCATAATGTTAAATTTTCAGAAATTGACATAAAATTCAAAGCAGACATAAAAAATAAAGCTTTATTGTTTGTATTGGATTTTTTTATAGTGGTATGCTTTTTCGCTTTTTTTATCTTACTTTCCTACGCCTTTTACGATGGAATTTTGAGGATTTATTTTTTCGTTATGGCATATCTTTCGTATCTTTTTTCAAAGAAGCTTTTGAAAAAAATTGACGCTTTGTTTGGGAAATTCACATCGGCATCTTTAACACTCGTTTTTTTTGCTTTGTCTATCGCGCTTATTCCTTTAAAAGCTACGTTAAAAATTCTCATAGCTACCGCGAAAATTATATATCTGCCGATAGACAATAGAATAAAATCCACGCGCAGCGAGAGAATTTTAAGAATAAAAAGACAAGAAATACGCAGATTTTTGCAAATTACATAAAAGCTGACAAATCTTTCTATTGACATCAAAATGTTTATTTGTTAAAATATTTATGAAAAAAATACAGGGAGGGAAGTATATGAATAACTCGTCTAATCTTGCGGCTTTTTATTTTCACCAAGGCACGAATTTTCGTGCTTACGAATATTTTGGCTGCCATCTTGAAAAAAAAGACGAGAAATACGTCTACTCCTTCAGAACCTGGGCAAAAAACGCCGATGCTATCTTTCTTTTAGCGGATTTTACCGATTGGAATAACGGATTACCTCTAACCAGAATAAGTGATATGGGAATCTGGGAGATTATTTTTACATCTGAAAAAAAACTTGAAGACTCTGCTTATAAATTCAAGGTTTGTTCTTCCTCGGGAGCAAAGCTTAAGGGGGACCCTTATGCCTTTTATTCAAGAGGCGGCGCAGACGGAGCTTCAATTGTTTGCACTGAAACGTCTTTCGCTTGGAGTGATGGACGATTTCTTAAGAACAGACGCAAAAGAAACGTCGTAAAAAATGGAAGTTATCTACCGACTCCGATAAATATCTACGAAATGCACCTCGGAAGCTTCGCGCGCCACGAGAATAATTCCTACTACACTTACCGCGAGCTTGCCGAAATTTTGCCATCGTATCTTAAGTCTATGGGCTATACGCACGTTGAGTTTATGCCCGTAGCAGAGCATCCTTTTGATGGCTCTTGGGGATATCAGGTTTGCGCTTTTTACGCGCCTACCTCACGCTTTGGCATACCGTCTGACTTCAAATTTCTCATTAATGCCTTACATAAGGCAGATATAGGTGTAATTATCGACTGGGTTCCTGCGCATTTTCCCAAAGACGAGTGGGGACTTTACGAGTTTGACGGACAAGCGCTTTACGAATACCAAGGTAAAGACAGACAGGAATCAAGCTCTTGGGGCACAAGATTTTTTGACCTTGGCAGAGAGGAAGTGCAGTCCTTCTTAATATCAAACGCCTTTTACTTCTTGCGTGAATTCCACATAGACGGCTTGAGAGTAGATGCGGTTGCTTCAATGATTTATCTTGATTACGACAGAGCGCCCGGTGAATGGATACCCAACGTAAACGGAGGAAGAGAAAACCTCGAGGCGATAGCCTTTTTAAAAAAGCTTAATTCCGCGATTCTCGGAGAATTTCCCGACGTTTTGACTATTGCCGAGGAATCGGACAGTTACGGCGGAATCACGCATCCTGTGTCAATTGGCGGAGTTGGATTCAGCTTAAAATGGAATATGGGCTTTGCAAATGATTTTTACGATTACGTAATGACAGACCCATATTTCAGAAAATATAAGCATAAGGCACTTAATTTTCCGCTTATGTACGCGTTTTCCGAAAATTATGTTATGCCTATTTCGCACGACGAGGTTGTGCACGGTAAGCTTTCCTTTGTCAATAAAATGCACGGCTCATACGAGGACAAGTTTTCCGAAATGCGCGCATCCCTTATGCTTATTATGACGTATCCCGGCAAAAAGCTTAGCTTTATGGGAACGGAATACGCTCAATTCAGAGAATGGGATTATGAGAATTCTCTCGAGTGGTTTATGCTCGATTATCCGAAGCACAAGCAAATGCGCGATTACGTTGCCGCACTCAACTTCTTCTATTTGTCAACGAAGGAGCTATATGAAATCGATTTCAAGGAAGCGGGCTTTAAGTGGATTTTGGCAGACGAAGCCGAAAGAAACCTCGTCGCATTCAGGCGACGCTCAATTTCAGGTAGGGAAATTATAGTAGTTATCAATTTTTCGGGAGCATCTCAAGAAATTGAAATTGACGTAAGACGCTCTTATGATAAGCTTTCACCTGTTTTTACGACGGATTTCTTCTTGGAAAACGAAGACATACCAATTATAAAGACAAAAAACACAGCTAAGGCAAAATTCATACTTCCGAAATTTTCAGGCGCTATTTTCAGAGAAACAAAACAAAAAACAATATAAAACTTTAAAGGAGAGCCTAGTTATGTACTGTAAAAAAGAATGTATAGCAATGCTCCTTGCAGGCGGTCAGGGATCAAGACTGTACGACCTCACAAAGCAAACGGCAAAGCCTGCGGTTTCCTTCGGAGGAAAATACAAAATCATAGATTTCCCCCTTTCAAACTGCATAAATTCCGGCATTGACACCGTTGGCGTCCTTACACAATACCAGCCTCTCGCACTCAATGAATATATAGGAAACGGAGCACCGTGGGATCTAGACCGTTCACGAGGCGGCGTATCGGTTCTTCCGCCGTATCAAGGCAACAAAAGCTCTGACTGGTATAAGGGAACGGCAAACGCAATTTACCAGAATATCAACTTTATTAAGCAGTATAATCCCGAATACGTACTTATTCTTTCCGGCGACCATATTTACCGTATGGATTATAACAAAATGCTTGAACAGCATAAAAAAACGAATGCAGCTTGCACCGTAGCAACTATAACCGTTCCAATTGAAGAAGCTTCTAGATTCGGAATTTGCAATACAAATTCCGACGGCTCAATTTACGAATTTGAGGAGAAGCCCAAAGAGCCGAAAAATAACCAGGCTTCTATGGGTATTTATATTTTCACAACTAAAACTTTAATAGAATACCTTGAAATAGATGAGGCGGACGAAACATCAAGCAACGACTTCGGTAAAAACGTTATTCCTAATCTTTTAAGGAACGGGGAAAGACTTTATTCCTACAAGTTCTCGGGTTATTGGAAAGACGTTGGAACCATAAGCTCGCTTTGGGAATCAAATATGGACCTTATCGGTGACGAGCCCGTTCTTAATATTGCGGAGCGAAATTTCAGAATATACTCTCGCAATTTTGCAAGATCGCCTCAATACATCGGACCCGAGTCAAATGTTAAGAACTCCTTGATTTCCGAGGGTTGTCAAATTTTAGGCGAAGTTGAAAACTCTGTATTTTCCGGCGGTGTTATAGTAGAAAAGGGCGCTATCGTCAAAAATTCAGTTATTATGGATGACGTAGTTGTAAAAAGCGGCGCAAGAGTTTACACCGCTATTGTCGATGCAGATACAACGATAAACGAAAACGCCGTTGTGGGAATTGACGGTGCTTCAAAAGAAAACATAGTCGTAGTAGCAAAGGGAAGCGTAATAGAAGCTTCTGCTACGGTGACGAAGTAAGGAGGAAAAACGAATGGCTATTACAACAGCAGGCATAATTTTTTCAAACCTTAACAACTCAACTCTCTCTCGCCTTACCAGTGACAGAACTGTAGCGGCAATTCCTTTTGCGTGCAGATACAGACTTGTCGATTTCTGCCTTTCCAACCTCGTAAACGCGGATATTTCTAACATCAACGTAGTCGTTAACTATAACCACAGATCTCTTCTTGAGCATATAGGAAGCGGCAAGGATTGGGACCTCGCAAGACGCTCGGGCGGTATTACGCTTATCTCACCTTACCAGACGGCTTATTCTTCCTCAGTGCAGTTCTTCACAACTCATATGGAAGCGCTCAAAAATATGAAGGAGTATATTAACGAATTCAAAGAGGATTACGTTATTCTTATGGACTCCGACCACGTATGCAATATTGATTTATCTGACGTTATAAGAAGCCACGTTGAAAGCGGAGCAAATATAACCTTCGTAACAAAGCCCTTAGAGCCCGATTATAATACGAGAACACCGAAGATGATGCTCGCGACAAACGGCGGTAAGGTTACGGATATTGCAATGGGTTCGACTTATAACGAAAGCAACCCGGAGGTTTCTCTGAACATGCTCGTTATGAGTACTGCACATCTTCGCGCAATTATCGAAGAGGCTGATGCGCATAATCTTAACAGTCTTACAAGCGTATTGCTTAATTCCTACAAGCATTCAAACTACAGAACATACTGTTATAACGGCTTCGTAGCCTCCGTTTCAAGCTTCCTTGACTATTACAAATATTCTATGGAGCTTACCAAGAACGAAGAAGCACGCGCTTCACTGCTTTGGAAGAAGGGTTCGCCGATATATACAAAAGTCAACAACTCCTATCCTACGGTGCATCGCAAGGGCGCAGAGGTTAAAAACTCCTTAATTGCCGACGAATGCGAGATAGAGGGAACAGTTGAAAACTCTATAATCTTCAGAGGTGTTCACGTCGGTAAGGGTGCCGTTGTCCGCAATTCGATTTTATTCCACGGCACTTACGTTGATAAAGGCGCCTCACTTAACTGTATCGTAACTGACAAAAACGTTTTCGTTTCTGAAAACGTAAATCTTTCGGGTAACGATAATATGCCTTTTTACGTACAAAAGGGCAGAAAGGTTTAATATGAAAATTTTATACGTTACGAGCGAAGCAAATCCTTTTATTGCAAGCGGAGGTCTCGGTGACGTTATGGGCGCTTTGCCCGTTGCGATTTCCGAGCTAAAAGAAGCTGAGGTCGAGGTTATAATGCCGCTTTACGATGCTATTAAACATAAGTACGGCGATAAGCTCGAAAAATGCCTTGATATCTCTTTTAATCTTTCCTGGAGAAAGACGGGCGCGTCGATTTACCGCGCTTATCACTCGGGCGTTCCTTACTATTTCGTAGAAAACTCTTACTATTTTGACAGAGGAAAGCTATACGGCGAATGGGACGACGGTGAGAGATTTGCTTTTTTCTCAACGGCAGTCGTAGAATATATGCTTAAATCGGGAAATATTCCCGACGTTCTCCACTCAAACGACTGGCAAACGGCACTTACAGTTATTTATCTTAAGACCAAGTACGCTTTCCTGAAGGAATTTTTGCGTGTAAAAACTATTTACACTATTCATAATATTGAATATCAAGGAAAATACGACAAGGCAATACTTGGTGACGTTTTTGCTCTTGGCGGAGAATATGAATCCATAGTTGAAAACGACGGCTGCATAAATCTTATGAAGGGTGCTATCGTCACGTCGGATTTAGTCGGTACTGTAAGCCCGAATTACGCAAATGAATTACAGTATGATTTTTTCGCATTCGGTCTTTCCGATATAGTAAAGGCTTCTCAAAATAAAATGCGTGGCATTATAAACGGAATAGACTATAACTTTTTCTCCCCCGACAAGGGCGGAGATATAGATTATCCGTTTAATAAAAGATGCTATAAAGCGGGAAAGGCAAAAAACAAGGCAGCATTGCAGAAAGAGCTTGGGCTCAATGTGCGCCCCGACGTGCCGCTTGTCGCTATGATTACGCGTCTTGCAAGCCAAAAGGGAATTGACCTTCTTTTGAGAGTTCTTGAGGAGATTCTCTCTGAGGACTTACAGTTTGTCATTCTCGGAACGGGCGAAAAGGAATATGAGGATGTACTTATGGATATTGCTTCCCGGCACGGCAATATGAAGGCTCTTATTAAATTCGACAGAGTTACGTCGAAAAAGATGTATGCCTCGGCAGACATTTTCCTTATGCCCTCAAAAAGCGAGCCTTGCGGACTTTCGCAAATGATTTCTTGCGCATACGGAACAGTGCCCGTAGTACGTGCGGTTGGCGGTCTTTACGACTCCATCACTCCGTACGGAGAGGAAAATTCCAACGGCTTTACCTTTAATAATTACAACGCTCACGAAATGCTTTTTGCCTTAAAAGGTGCGTTGAATCTTTACAGGAATAAAACCGAATGGAATGCTCTTAGCAAGAGAGCCATAAACACAGATTTTTCGTGGAGCAAGTCTGCCACGGAATATATGGCGCTTTATAAAACTTTGATACAAACCGATAGGATGTAAAATAATGATAAGCAAAGCAAAAAACCAAACTTTACCCACTGAAAAAAGAAAAATCACAAAACAAGAACTCAAGGAAAGAATTGAGGCAAAGCTCGTAACGCGCGGAATTATCGACCCCAAGGATGCAACGTGCGAACAACTTTATCAAGCCTCAGTTGCAACCGTAAAAGACGTTATGATAGAATTCCGCGAGGAATTTAAAAAGCGCAAGAAGGCCGCATCGGCAAAAAAGATATGCTATCTTTGTATGGAATTTTTGGTAGGACGTTCACTAAAAAACGACGTGGTTAATCTCGGTATTTATGACGAACTGTCAGAGCTTCTCTGTGATTTCGGCTCTTCCTTTGAAAAGGTTTATTCCTGCGAATGCGACCCCGGCCTTGGAAACGGTGGCCTTGGCAGACTTGCCCCTTGCTTTATGGATTCTCTTTCTTCGCTTGATTATGCGGCTAACGGTTATTCTTTACTTTACGAAACAGGACTTTTCCGTCAAAAAATCATTGACGGAGAACAGATAGAGCTTCCTGACGAATGGCTTGAAAGCGGCGGTGCTTGGCTTGTGCCTCACCCCGAAAAAAGCGTTTCCGTGCGTCTTGGCGGAAAAATCGAAGAAAAGTGGGAAAACGGCGCGCTTAAAATATTGAATTACGAATACGACGAGGTAAAAGCAGTTCCGTACGACCTTCTTATCCCTGGAACTACCACCAACGCGGTGAATACGATAAGACTTTGGCGCTCACGCCCCGTAAATCCCGGAGTCGTTGGATATAACGCATCCCAAAGCTCATACGTCAAATCTTTGTCCGATAGCTCAAATGCTGAGGTTATAACAAAACAGCTCTATCCTAAAGACGATTACGACGAGGGAAAGCTTTTAAGACTTACGCAGCAGTATTTTCTCGTTTCGGCATCACTCCATAGCATAATAAGTGATTATTTTGCGGACCACGGCTCACTTGCAGGCTTTGAAAATAACGTCGCTATTCACATTAACGACCCGCACCCCGCGCTTTGCATCCCCGAGCTTATGAGAATACTTATGGACGTTTATTCTTATAACTGGGATGACGCCTGGAGTGTTGTTGTAAAAACCGTTTCATACACAAACCACACAGTTCTTCCCGAAGCTCTTGAATGCTGGAGAGTAGACCTTTTCAGTATGAAGCTTCCGAGAATTTTCACTATCGTGAATGAAATTAACCGTCGCTTTACCGCAGACCTTTGGAATCTTTATCCCGGTGACTGGGACAGAATTTCAAGAATGGCTATCGTTGCCTATAATCAAGTAAGAATGGCAAATCTTTCGGTAGTAGGCTCTCATACCGTAAACGGTGTTTCAAAGCTTCACAGCGACATTCTTAAGAAAACTATATTCCACGATTTCTATAAAATGACACCTTGGAAATTCACAAACGTTACTAACGGAGTCGTCCACCGCCGTTGGCTTAATACGGCAAACCCTGCTTTATCAAGACTCCTTGACGAGCTTATCGGCCCTGAATTCCGTGACGATGCTTCAAATCTTTCAAAGCTTATTGAATATCAAAATGATTCTTCGGTTCTTGAATCTATAGGAAAAATCAAGCATCGCAACAAGGAGCTTTTCGCATACTACGCTTATAATAAGTGTGGCAAGAGAATTGATCCCGATTCGATTTTTGACGTTCAAATCAAGAGAATGCATGAATATAGGCGCCAGCTTTTGAACGTTCTTAAGATAATTTCGCTTTATAACGAAATTATCGAAAACCCGAATGCCGATATTCCTCCGCAGACCTTTATTTTCGGATGCAAAGCGGCTCCCGGCTACGTAATGGCTAAAAAGCTCATTAAGCTTATATGGTTCTTGTCTGAGGAGCTTGAACGCAATCCTCTCACGCGCGACAGACTTAAGATAGTCTTTATGGAAGAGTATAATGTTTCTCTCGCAGAGATTCTTATTCCCGCGGCAGATATTTCGGAGCAGATTTCTCTTGCAGGCAAGGAAGCAAGCGGAACGGGATGTATGAAGCTTATGATGAACGGAGCGCTTACCGTCGGCACTCTTGACGGCGCAAACGTTGAAATTCTCGAGGCAGTCGGTAAAGATAATATCTTCATTTTCGGACTTAACACTCACGAGGTCGACGAGCTTTGGAGAAGCGGATACACTGCAAGAGATTATTACCATAGCTCAAAAGAGCTTAAACGCGTTGTTGACAGATTTAATTCTCCTATCGCAGATCAAGATTTCTCTCATATATCAGATTATCTCATAAATGGCGGTTACGGAGTTGCAGACCCCTTTATGTGTCTTGCGGATTTTGATTCTTACCTCAGTATATACAAATCCGCTTTAACTAACTACAAGAATAGGGAAGACTGGTGCAGAAAATCGCTTATAAATACGGCACAAAGCGGAACGTTTGCATCTGATAACAGTATAAATAACTATGCTAAAAACATCTGGCACGCCGCTCCCGTTTACAAAATCAAAAAATAATTTTGAGGTCTCAACTTGAATTTTTTAAGACTTTCAACAAACGATATACTCTCAAAAAAAGGAAGGCTCGTATTTAACCACGCCGAAAAAGACGAGTACGGAACGGCATACGAAATTTCGGAGAAATGCTCGCTCTCTCTTTATATTCCGCGAGCACTCGGAGCAACGGAGCTTGAGATAACGGTTTCGACGGACAATGAAGATGTTTATCGCACCACCGCACGTTATACCGATTTTTCAAACGCCAATGACATATACTACGTAACTCTTTCACCGAAAAAGCTCGGAGTTGGACTTTTCTTTGGCAAAATCAAGCTTAAGACGTTGCGTGGCGACGTTTACGCATATAAATACTATGACGAGCTTCGCTTTTCAAAGGATTCAAGCTTAACCGCTTTTCAGCTTACTGTTTCAAGCTTTTGCTATGAAGCGCCGAAGGATAAATACGGCGGTGTTATCTATCATGTATTCGTTGACAGATTTGCCCGTGGCGGAAATTATCCAAAGCGCGATGGCATGCTTATGATAGACGACTGGTATTCTGAAATCCCCGAGTATCCCGCATATCCTGGGGCGTATCTTGAGAACAATACCTTTTTTGGCGGCACGCTCAAGGGCATTACCGAAAAGCTTGACCGCATAAAAGACTTAGGCGTTAATCTCATATATCTTTCACCCATTTTCAAAGCGTATTCAAATCATAAATACGATACGGGTGATTATATGCAGGTTGACGAGGCTTTTGGCGGTGAAGCAGCTCTCTCTGAGCTTATTTCAGAAGCCGAAAAACGCGGTATAGGTATAATTCTTGACGGAGTTTTCAACCATACCGGCGCCGATAGCGTTTACTTTAATAAATTCGGCAAATACGATAGCCTTGGCGCATATCAGTCTAAAGACTCCCCGTATTACTCCTGGTATGACTTCCGTGAGCATCCAGATAAATATACGTCTTGGTGGGGAATAGATATTTTACCGAGAATAAACCCTAACGTAAAATCCTGCGAAAGCTTTTTATTAAGCGTTGTGGAAAAATACGCAAAAATGGGTATATCTGGCTTAAGGCACGACGTTGCTGACGAGCTTTCCGATGAATTCATTTCAAAAATCAAGCATACTTTAGATAAAGAAAACAAAAAATCCTTGCTTTACGGTGAGGTATGGGAAGACGCTTCGAATAAAATAGCGTACGACGTGAGAAAGAAGTATTATCAAGGTCGCGAGCTTGACGGAGTTATGAATTATCCTTTAAGGAATGCCATAATCTCTTTCCTTAAGCTCGGGGACACTGACGGCTTAAAATACCTTTTCTACGAGATTATACCAAACGCGCCGAAAAGAATCAGAAATGCCGAGATGAACCTTCTCGGCACTCACGATACGGAAAGAATACTAACCGTGCTCGGCGGGGAAGGCTCAGATGGAAAAACCAACGATTATCTCGTAAACGTAAGGCTTAGCGAAAAAGAGCGTAACACGGCAAAAAGAAAGCTCTTTATGGCTTATGCGATATGCGCAACACTGCCGGGTATTCCTGCGGTCTTCTACGGTGACGAGGCGGGGCTTGAGGGCTACTCCGACCCCTTTAACAGAAGAACATATCCTTGGGGACACGAGGACCAAGACATACTTGATTTTTATAAAAAAATCGGCAATATAAGACGCGAAAACCAAGTTTACAGAGAGGGGAGTTTTAATGCACTTTTTGTAAGTCCTGAATTTCTCGTTTTCAAGCGTTTTGATAAAAAAACGTGCCTTATAACCTCAATTAACAACTCAGATACAACTAAAAAACTTACATTCAAAAAAAAAGCCGAAGCATTGATAGGCGGCTACTCCGCGCATACGGTAATTATTCCGCCGCATTCGGCTGAAATTATCAAAACGGATAAACTTAGCTTCAATTTTGGCTAACGCGAAAGGACAAAAATGATTTTTACTCTCATAGGAATGCCCGCATCAGGAAAAAGCTGTATGGGCAAGGCAATAGCATCAAAACTAAAAATGAAGCTCTTAGACGGTGATAAGCTTATTGAAGCAAAAACCGGACGAAAGCTTCAGGATATTATAGACGAAGACGGACTTGAGGCATTTAAAAAAATCGAAGAAGAAACGCTCCTTTCAATAGAGGATGATAATATTATTTTAGCTCCCGGCGGAAGTGCGGTATATTACGACTCGGTTATGCAAAAATTTAAGAAAAAGGGCAAGATAGTTTACATTTACGTGTCTTTACCCATACTTAAAGAGCGCCTTGGCGATTTTTCCAAGCGAGGCGTTGTTTTAAAGCCCGGGCAAACTATCGACGACTTGTATCAAGAGCGCACGAAGCTCTACGAAAAATATGCAGATATAAAAATAAATTGCAACGGAAAAGCTTACCCGAAATACCGTGCTGAGCTTATCAGAAAAATCGAGGAATGCCTGTCTGAGAAATAACTTAAACCGACGCACTCACCTAAAAAAGACGAGTTTTTGAAGTGAACCCCATTTAGTTCACAAAAAAGAAAAAGGCACAACAAAGACAGGGAGAGGAAATTACCTCTTCTTGTTTTTGATTCTCGAAGTATTATAAAAAACTAACCAATCTTCTACAAGCAGTAGATATTCTTCAAAAGATGTGATATAATTGTTATACAAAGTCTCCTTTTTAAGTATGCTATGGAAGCTCTCAATGGGAGAATCATCGATCGGAGTGCCTTTCCGACTCATAGATATTTGGATTCCATTGGATTCGCATACGGCTTTGTACTCGAAGGACGTGTATTGAAAACCTTGATCACTGTGAATGATAAGGTTGGATACGTCCTTCGTTTTAGCAATAGCTTGATTTAAAGTGTCAATAACTAATTTTATGTCGTTGCGTTTCGATATTTGATACGCAACGATTTTTCTATCATAGAGATCTAATATGGTAGACAGATAAGCTCGCTTGTTTCCAAAGATTAAATATGTAATGTCCGTCACCCACACTCGATTGGGTTCACTAACATTAAAATTTCTATTGAGAAGATTAGGTTTAACGTTTTTTTCGATTCTTTGATAAGCAACATTTGGTCTGATTCGTTTTATGTATTCCGGCTTCAGACCATACTTTTTCATAATTCTTGCAGTCTTTTTGTGGTTAAATATTACACCATATTTAACGAGCAAGCCTTCACAAATCCTTCGATAACCGTACGTACCTTTTGATTCATCAAATATCTCTTTTATCAAAAGGTAGTCGTAGTAATCTTTATCTTCTGCAGCACGATACTTGTAGTACGTTCTCTTCGATATATCCAACACTTCGCACATATTATCGAGCGAATAGTTTTCAATGTGCATATTGATAAAGATCACTTTTTCTCTCGTTGTGCCTTGAGGAAGGCTTGGTATTTTTTTAGTATTTCATAACGTTCTTTGTAATCTACCTCGCCTTCTTCTTTTTTAGGCCTTCCAGAGCAGAACTGGCGATGGTCTACAAGAACATCTTTTCCTGCCTTTATCTTCCTTACCCAATTTCGTATGGTTTTTTGAGATATTCCATACTCTTTTTCCAATGCTCCTGAAGACATATATTCTTCAAAATATTTTTTCAAAACTTCTTCTTTGATTTCTTCTGAATAACTATTAAACTTTTGTCCTTTCTTTGCCATAACAAAAACACCTCCTATGGTACCATTATACCATAAGAGGTGCTTGCGCCTTTTTCTTTTTTGTGAACTAAATGGGGTTCACTTCAACGGCTTAGGTAGCTTTATTTCTGTAGGCTTACAGCGGTTTTGTAAGGCGCAATTCGGAACTCCGCTTTCTTTTGACACAAAAGGCGCAAAAGAAAGCTCACAAAGAAAACGCCGATGCGCTGCGGCGCAAGAGGTCGCTTTTTTGCAAAAAAGCTCCGCAAAAAAACTTTCTGGACTTGGCGTGTGCGAACACACCGCTAAACATTAATTTATCGTTGCAAAAAAGGAGCTGACTCTTCAAAAATCAGCTCCTTTGCTATTATTCTTCCTCTTCGGATT
>JAZQRU010000003.1:0-5404 GCA_045629745.1 Eubacteriales bacterium | reverse complement strand
AAAAACGAAGAAAAGCGGAGCTTTTCAACATTAATAAAAATTAAACGAGCAAAGAGAAAAGGTAGAGGCTAAAATTAACCTCTACCTTAATTTATTTCATTTGCGGTTTTTACCAAAATATCAAAGCCATTTTATGCTTTGTACGTGAGGTCTCCGTAGGTCGGCATAGGCCACGCTTCGCGTGCCGTAAGCACTTCCATTTCGTCAACCCACTTACGAAGCGTTGCCATCTTCACTTCAACCGTGTTCTTGTAGAAGAATGCGGCTTCCTCGTCAGAGGTTTTTGCCATAGCCTGCTTTTCTGCCTTGTCAAGCGAATTGTATGCGTCGTAGGTTCTTGAAAGAAGGCTTGAGAGCTTGTCGATAAGGTCCTCTTCGCACATAGTGTTTGCATTTTTGAGCGCCGCCTTGGTCGAAACGACTGTCGCGGAAAGCTCGCCTATGTATTTTGAAACTGCGGGGATTATATCGCGGATAGTCATTTCGAGCATAGTGCGCGCTTCGATATTCCTTATCTTTCTGTAATTCTCGAAAAGGATTTCGCGGCGCGAGTTCATTTCAACCTCGCTCATAACGCCGAAGCGTGAGAAGAGCTTAACGTTTTTCTCGTCTGTGAAATGCTCGTAAGCCTCAGGCGAGGTCTTGTAGCAGGAAAGTCCTCTTTCGCGGGCTTCCTCCTCCCATTCCTTAGAGTAGGAGTTGCCAGAGAAGAGAATTCTCTTGTGCTTTTTAAAGGTGTCCGCAATCAAGCAATCAAGCTCCGCGTCAAAGTGCTTTGCGACTTCAAGCTTGTCCGCAAATTCGCATAATGAATTTGCAACCGCGGTGTTAAGAACGATATTCGCCATAGCGATATTCTGTGACGAGCCTATCATACGGAATTCAAACTTGTTGCCGGTAAATGCGAAGGGCGAGGTTCTGTTTCTGTCTGTTGTGTCCTGTCTTATAGCGGGCACGGAGGCAACGCCGAATGACATATATTTCGCGTCGCGCTTGTTATAGCTTGCGCCCTCGATAATCGAGTCAACGATTGACTGAAGCTCGTCACCAAGGGAGATGGAAATTATCGCTGGGGGCGCTTCGTGGCCGCCAAGACGCGCGTCATTTCCGGGAGTTGCAGCGGAAATCCTTAAGAGGTCCTGATAGTCGTCAACCGCTTTTACAACTGCGGCGAGCATAAGAAGAAACTGCTTGTTATCACGGGGATTTTTGCCGGGCTTTAAAAGGTTTTTGCCATCGTCTGTGCCTATTGACCAGTTATTGTGCTTACCAGAGCCGTTAATGCCAAGGAAGGGCTTTTCCGCGAGAAGACACGCCATTTTGTGATGGGGTGCGATTTTTCTCATAAGCTCCATTATAAGCAGGTTATGGTCAACGGCAATGTTGGTTGTTGAATATATAGGCGCGAGCTCGTGCTGTGCGGGCGCCGTTTCATTATGCTTGGTTTTTGAGGGAATGCCGAGCTTCCAAAGCTCTGTGTCAAGCTCGTGCATAAATGCGCTAACCTGAGGGCGAAGAGCGCCGAAATAGTGGTCCTCCATTTCCTGTCCCTTGATGGGGGACGCGCCAAAGAGAGTTCTTCCGCAATAGAAAAGGTCGCGGCGAGCCTTGAAATGCTCCTCGTCAACGAGGAAATATTCCTGCTCTGCGCCAACTGTTGTCGTAACTCTTTCTGCCGTCGTATCGCCAAAAAGCCTTACAATACGCAAGCCCTCGCGGCTAATCGCGTTCATTGAGCGCAAAAGAGGTGTTTTTGTGTCAAGCGCCTCGCCTGTGTAAGAGCAGAAAGCGGTGGGAATGAAAAGCGAGCCCTCTTTAATAAATGCGTAGGAAGCAGGGTCCCACGCGGTGTAGCCGCGCGCCTCAAAGGTGGCTCTGAGACCGCCCGAGGGGAATGAGGAAGCGTCGGGCTCGCCCTTGATAAGCTCCTTGCCCGAAAATTCCATAATGGCTTTGCCGTGTCCTACGGGTGAGAGGAAAGCCTCGTGCTTTTCTGCGGTAACGCCCGTCAATGGTTGGAACCAATGGGTAAAATGCGTTGCGCCGTGCTCAATTGCCCAGTCCTTCATTGCCCCTGCGACAACGTCGGCAATGCCGGCATCGATTTCCTTGCCGGTTGCAATTGTGTTTATAAGAGATTTGTAGACGTCCTTCGGGAGTCTTTCTCTCATAACGTCTTCACTGAAAACGAGAGAGGCAAAAATCTCGGGAATTCTTACGTTGTTTTCCATTGCTTTTCCAACCTTAACATTAAATAGTATAATAACAAAAGTATTATATATCATATTTTTATTATTGTCAAGTGTTAGCTCTTGACTTTTTGCGCGATAAATGATATACTTATTCACAGTTTGAAAGCATTACAGCCGAGAAGAGTCGAGCTAATAAATCTTGCAACGATAAAATTCAGCGTCTTCCGTCGGCTATCAAAGAGGATTTTTGATGTATTATATAACCTTGGACCTTGAATGGAACCAGGCTTACGCCGAAAAGGCGCTCGCGGTGCAGAGAAAGCTATCCGCAAGACTGCGCGGAGAGGTCATACAGATAGGCGCCGTCAAGCTTGATAAAAAGCTTCGCCCCTGCGGTTCGTATCAAGTAATAGTAAAGCCTAAATATTTTAAAAAGCTACACCGCCACGTGTCTACTCTTACGGGTATCACCCAAGAGCAGATAGACGCAGGTATGCCGCTTGAAGTGGCGGCGGAAAAATTCAAGAGCTTTTGCGGTAATGATTTCGCGTTTTTAACCTGGGGCCCCGACGACGTTCCGATGCTTAAGGAAAACTTCCACGTAAACAAAATTCCGTCGGACTGGCTCGATAACACCTACGACCTTCAAAGAATTTTTGCAAGGGAAACGAAGGAAGAAAATAAGCAGCGCTCGCTTGAATACGCAATGGAGCGTTTTGAAATTCCGCAAACGCTCCCCGCGCACGACGCATTGAACGACGCGTATTTCACAGCGCTCGTAGCCGCAAAGCTTGACGTTGATGCGGGAATAAGAGAATACAACGAGCACCGAGGCGGGCTTTTAGAAGACGGCGTTATAGGGGATGCCGACGCGGGCGATGACGGATACGTTACGATAAGCGAGCTTCTCGAAGACGAGAGCATTAAAAGCCCCGCGTGTCCCCTGTGCCGCGAAAAGCTTAAAGCGGACTCCAAGCTCCTGCATTCAAAGGGGCAGAGATATACATATCTTTTTGAATGCCAAAAACACGGAAAAATGCTTCTATCTCTGAAGCTTCACAGAAATTTCAATGAAACCTGGCGCGCAAAGCGCACGCTTACGCTTGCAAACGACGAAAAAGTGAAAGAATTTCGCCACTCACTCGAGCTTCACACGGCGAAAAGAAAAATCTACGCAAAAAAGGCGAGAAGAAAACCGAAGAACAAAGCAAGCGAAAGCAAATAAGAAAAAAGAGAGAAACGGAGAGTTTCTCTCTTTTTTTGCCCTCTTGGAGAGGGGAAATGAATTAAGCTTAAAATTTTCTTGGGTTTGATAATGAAATGCACTTGCGTGCATAAAATTAAATTCGCCAAAAACGTTTTGATTCTTATGCTCCGCGCGAGCTGCGGAGCATTTCACGTTCACGAAGTGAATATTTCATAACCGAAGGTTATTTCATTCGACAAATTTTTTTGGCGAATTTCATTGTAAAACGCTCTCGCGTCTTACTTAGGCACTTTTACCCTCTTAAGCACCTTGTCCGTGTCGCGTATTTCGGTAGTCTTGAAGAACTTGCAGTCGTAAAGCGTAATTGTAAGAGGCTTGCCGTCTATATTTTTCGCGTCCTTCATATTAAGAATTTCAATAAACTCGGGCGGCTGGTAGGGGTTAATGTTCTTAACTCCTTTTGCAATTACCGTATAGGTTCCGTCTTTGTTGTCAACTACCGTGTATTCACCGTTAGAAAGCTTCTCGGGGGCTTTATTAACCTTTTTGAAGCCCTTGAGATAATAGAATTTCTTTGAGTTCTCTTCAACTATGTTGGGGTTGCTCGTTTCATAGTAAGTGGTTATAAGCGCGTCGGGGTTGGAAACGTCTTCCTTGATAATGCTTCTTTCAGGGTAGTGCAAGCTGGACGGGGACTGGGAGTACGTCTGTCCGCCGATATCAACGAGGTCAAATTCAGTGTCAGTCGTTTCAACGGATATATTGTCAATAATGATATTCGGGAAGTGGTTAACGTAGCCGTTGTCCCAAGGAGCCGACGACGCGTCGAAGAGCGCGGTTAATGTTCCGTATTTGCCGTCTATACTGTACCTTCCATATTTGATTACTACGTCTTTTACCGTTATCGTTCCAAAGAACGTTGCACCGTAGTCCTCACGGAGAGTGAACGGAGGTGTGGTACGGTCGCGAGTATAAACCTCAACGCCTTCAACAAGGAAAGTGCCGCCGCCGATAAGACTGAGCGCTGCGAGCTTACCGCCTACAACGCTGCCGTTTAACATTCCTGCGTGCGCGTCGAAACGCGTTAATACACAGTCAACGTAGTGCACGTTCTTCGTGTAGTTCGTACCCATAACACCCCAGCAAAGAGAGAGGTTCGGGTAGGTCGACTGACCGTTATTATATTTCGTATATCCTTCTCTTGTATCAAAGAAATTTGATTGAGTACAGTTTTTGAAAACTATTTGGTTTGCAATTTGTGCGGTGATGTCGTAAGTACCTCCAAGGTATTTAACTCTCGACTGGAAAACGCAATTTTCAACGAGAGTGTTGTGAGTTCCTTGAACCCTTATGAAACCTTGAAAGGAGGGACCTGAAAAGGGCTTAACGTCGTCACCCGTGTACTCCTTGCCGTTCTTTAATATCTTGCCGTCAGAGTAGGAGAAGCCCTCGCTCGTAACGTCGTAGGAAAGACCGTTCTCGTCAACCTTGACGGGTGCTTTAGGTGAAATTTCGCCCTCAATTACGTGAGTAATATTCTTAACAACGGTGTTAGGTCTTGATATGAGTATGCCGTGCTCGTAGTAGATGTTTTTACCGTCAAGGAGGTTAACGCGGTTCGCAGTCTGGTAAACCGTTGCGTTCTGTATCGTAATCGGTTCAACGTCGATTTTGTGAACCGTAATGCTCGTTACCTTTTCGTAGTCGAGAAGGAAAGGCGTCGATGGGTCTATATTACCGTCCTTATCAACGAGTATAACCTCTTTCTGATCTTCGCCCTTTGAGTCAACGAAGCCCCAGCGTATGTAGGTTTTCGAGCTAGAATTTATAACCGTGAGCATTGCGGGATAGCCGAGTCCTAAATCAAGCTTCACAGTCTGTCCGTCACCGTGGCTTATACCCTTGATAACGGGCTCGCCAAGCTCCGCTGGCTTGTTAAGCTCGATTATTCTGTCGTCGGCATCCGTTATATACGTATCCTTGTCTTGAGTGTTCTGAGCTATTC
>JAZQRU010000002.1:0-59312 GCA_045629745.1 Eubacteriales bacterium | reverse complement strand
CGGCCCTCTTGCTCAGACCAGAGAGCACGTTCTTCTTGCTCGTCAGGTTGGCGTTCCCGCAATCGTTGTTTTCATGAACAAGTGCGATATCGTTGACGACGAAGAGCTCCTTGACCTTGTTGAAATGGAAATCAGAGACCTTCTTAACGAGTACGATTTCCCCGGTGACGACATTCCGATCGTTCGCGGTTCCGCTCGTGAGGCTCTTACCTCTTCTAACGGCATTGACGCTCCTGAGTTCGCTTGCATCAAAGAACTCATGGCTCAGGTAGACTCTTACATTCCTACTCCCGACAGAAAGGCAGACCTCCCCTTCCTTATGCCTGTTGAGGACGTATTCTCCATCTCCGGACGTGGTACCGTTGCTACCGGTAGAGTAGAGCGTGGTACTATTAAGATGTCCGACGTGGTTGAAATCGTTGGTCTTTCCGAAGAAAGAAAGCAGACCGTTGTAACCGGTATCGAAATGTTCCACAAGCTTATGGACAATGCTGAAGCTGGTGATAACGTTGGTCTTCTTCTCCGTGGCGTTCAGAAGAACGAAATCGAAAGAGGACAGGTTCTCTGCAAGCCCGGTTCTGTTAATCCCCACACCAAGTTCGTTGGCCAGGTTTACGTTCTTACCGAGAAGGAAGGCGGCCGTTCTAAGCCCTTCTTCACCGGTTACAGACCTCAGTTCTACTTCAGAACTACCGACGTTACCGGTATCATCAACCTTCCCGCTGACGTTGAAATGTGCCGTCCCGGCGACAACATTAACATGAACGTTGAGCTTATCACTCCCATCGCTTGCGAAAAGGGACTTCGTTTCGCTATCCGTGAGGGTGGCCGTACCGTTGGTTCGGGCGTTGTTGCTGAAATCCTTGAGTAATTTTTACTTTAAGATTTAAATAAACTAAATTAAAACCAAATGCCCGATGCTCATTCGAGCGTCGGGCATTTTAAAAAGTAATAAGTAAAAGTGAAGAGTGAAAAGTAGAAAGTTGAAAGCTCAAAGTTCAAAGCTGAAACTCAGACTGAAGCTTTTAAGCTATGGCGCTCTTCGTTGATTTTTCAAGCCTTCTCTTGTTTTTTAGCTTATAAATTTAATAATTGACAAATTCTTTGGGGTTTGGTGAGCTTTTATAAGCAATTCCATACCGGCAGTAAAAGTCTGCGAAGAGCGAGTGTTTCTCGCTCCCGATGGGGTGAAATTCCTCAACCGACGGTAAAGTCCGGATGCGAAAAGAATGTTTTTTCGCCCCATTCATATATTTGAATGGGCTTTTTTATTAGTCGGTGCGACGAAAGACGCTGAAATTTATTTGAGAAAGACTTGTGAGTTCGTCTCTCTTCGGCTATTCCCAACTGATAATTTGCGGAATGGAATTTAATATGGAAAACAACAATTGTAACAATTTTGAATATTTTAATGAAACGGAAGCGCAAAGCTCCTCCGAAGTCGCAAGGGAAAAGCCATCGGAAAAACAAAAAATGCGGGATTTTCGTAAGCTTGACGTAAAAAAGCTTGTAGGTATTTCTATGTTTTGCGCCCTTGCCTATATAGCAACTTTCGTTTTCAGAATAAACGTAATGTTCTTAACCTTTGACGTTAAAGATGCGATTATCACGATTTCCTCGTTTATCTACGGGCCGATAGCCGCCCTTGTCACCTCGCTTCTTGTGGCTCTCCTTGAGCTTATAACCATAAGCGGCACAGGTGTCTATGGCTTTATAATGAATTTCGCTTCAAGCGCGGCATTCTCCGTAACTGCTTCTCTTATCTATAAGCATAAGCGCGATTTTTTGGGCGCGATAATCTCGATTTATACAGCTTCGGTTGTGCTTGTTGCAGTAATGATGGCGATGAACGTTCTGGTAACGCCTTATTATATGACGGGCGGAAACGTAGAGGCGGTCGTGGCTCTTATACCAAAGCTTCTTTTGCCATTTAACGCCGCTAAAGCGCTTATGAACAGTGCCGTTGTAATGCTTCTTTATAAGCCTGTATCACAAGCTCTTAAAAGGGCAAGGCTTGTCAATGGAAGCTTCAATATGCGCTTTAATAAGCAGTCGGTGTATCTTTTAATTATAACAATAATAACTGCCGCTGTGGCAATCGCGCTTTTTGTAATAACAAAATCCATAAACGGTTAAGGAAAGCACCCGTGTTAATTTAACACGGGTGCTTGATTTTTATATAAGAAGTAAAACTTGACAAAATGCGCCGAGAATTATCAGAAATGCGAAGTTAAAGGCGGAGAATTTGAGTATATATGAGCCGACCTTTTTTGGCTCGTTCTCTGCATATTCGCGGAAGGTGATAAGGCTTGCGAGGGAAGCGATTAGCGTGCCCGTGCCGCCGATATTGACGCCGTAGAGAAGTGCTTTATAGTTATCAGTAAACTGTGAGAGCAGAATTGCCGAGGGCACGTTGCTTATGAACTGACAGGAAAGCGCTGAAACCACAAGCGTATTTTTCTCAAGAAGTGCGGAGAAGAAATCTCTGACAACGTCAATTCGCGCAAGATTTCCCGAGAAAATAAAGAAAAATACGAAGGTTAAAAGAAGACCATAGTCAACGTTTAAAAGCGCGCGCCTGTCCATAATCAAGAGGGCGGGAATTATCACGATAAGACCGATAACGTAGGGAATAGCTCTGAAAACTATTGCTATTGCGAGCGCGAAAAGAAGAAGATATATAGCAACGCGTCCTTTTTGGGTATTGTAATCCGCGTCGTCAATTTCGAGAGGCTCGGGCTTCACGAAGATAAGGCAACAGACGGTTATAAGCGCTATCGCAAGTATGAACGGCGGAAACATTATCAAAAGAAACTCAAGCTCGTTTATCTCGAATTTTGAATATAGATATAGGTTTTGCGGATTTCCAAATGGCGTTAGCATACCGCCAAGGTTTGCCGCGATATTTTGCATTATAAAGGTGAATGCCATATATTTGCGCTTGCCCGTCGTGTGTAAAACGAGAAATCCGAGAGGCAAAAACGTTAAAAGCGCCATATCGTTCGCAATTAACATCGAGCCTATAAAGGTTATGTAAACGAGGGCGAGAACTGACATTCTTGCCGTTTTGAATTTTCTCACTATCTTTCTTGCTATGGTGTAGAAAAATCTTACGTTTTTAAGTGCCATAACAACCGCTAAAACACAGAAAAGACAGGTGAGCGTTCTGAAATCAAAGTAGCCTACGTATTCCTTGTCAGGCGGCACGAAAAATGAGGTTATAAGCGCGGCAAAAAATGATATGACGGCAACCGTGTTATTTTTTATCACCGCTTTTATAAACAAAAGTTTGCTTTTCATTGTTGCTTTATTCTCCGATAAGAATGAGAAATTGAATGCCCTCTTTTAAGGCCTTCGTTTAGTTTAACCGTGCTTATTGATTTCAGGCAAGAATACTAATTATAATATATGATAAGCGCAAGGCAGCAAAGGGCGCAAAACGCTGAAATTTAAGGTTTCAGAGCGAGTTCGGTTCTCTTACGGCTAGCCTTAACGTATCGTACCTGCGGTTAACTTAATAATTAAGTCCGTATCGTCGGGTTGAACCTTTGCCTCGTGCGCGGCTTTGTTTCGCACTACGGCACCGCACTTTTCGCAGCGGTGAACTATTATATATCCGCGCTTTGCGTCGGGGAGCGTCTGAATGGGCCTTAAAATTCCACAGCACGCGTTTGCTCTGTCACCCGGGTTTATATCAACGTGGAGCGAGCATAAACAAAACGGACAATGATTGCGCGAGGTATAGCCGAGAGGCAAAACCTCTTTGCCGCACGCACGGCAAATAAAGCCCTCGTCGTTTTTCTTAAATCGTTTGATTTCCATAAAATCATCCTTCCTTTACGGCTTGCCTCTAACGCAAGATTCAAAAGAGAATCGTCGGCTGGCGAGTGAAGGGAGCTCTACGCCAGAATCTTATTTGCCAACGCAGAAGTTTTCAAATATTTTGTTAAGAACCTCGTCGTTGACGCGTTTTCCGTCAAGCTCTGCGATTTCTCCGAGAGCCTTTTCAACATCACATGAAGCAAGGTCCTGCGTAAGTCCTGAAGAAAGCGTCTCCAATGCCTTATCAACGAATGATTTTGCGCGAGAGAGCGCGGCAAACTGTCTTGCATTTGCTATAACGGCGCTTTTTCCGAGCGTGATTTTTTCGTCTGTGAAAAGCTCGTCTATTACGTCACCGAGAGCCTTGCGCGCCTCGGCGGGATTTTCTAGAGCCGAAATTTCTATCACCCTCTCAAAGCCTCTTGAAAGTATTTCTTTCGGGAAGCGTTGGGGCTTGTCGCACTTGTTGATAACGGCTATTTTTGCAGCACTGGTGCTCTCTAACGCGGAAATTATCTCTTCGTCTTCATTTGAGAAACGAGAGCTTCCGTCAAAAAGCGCGATTATAAGCTCTGAGGTGTTTATTGCATTGCGTGAGCGCTCGATTCCGATAAGCTCGATTTTGTCGTCACTTGTTTCTCGTATACCTGCCGTGTCGGAGAGCAAAAGAAGTGTTTTACCGAGAGATACCACAGCGGTGAGCACGTCGCGCGTTGTGCCGGGAGTATCCGTTACTATTGCTCTATCCTCGCCGAGTATAAGATTATAAAGCGAGCTTTTTCCCGTGTTGGGCTTTCCGCAAATAGTCGTTTTTATGCCCTCGTTTACGGCGCGGCCCGTTTTGTAGCTTTCAAGCAGGATTTGCATTTTTTCGGCAATTACCGAAAGGCGCGAGGATAATTCCTCGTCGGAAAAATCGCCAAGGTCCTCGTCGGGATAGTCGATTCTCGCCCACGCTGAAGAGAGTGTGGCGGTAAGCGTTTCGCGGATTTCTCCTATTTCGCGTGAAAGATGGGAGCGCGAGCTTTCCGTGCTGAGCATAATCTGCGACTCGGTTTTTGCTTCGAGAAGATTTGCAACCGCCTCCGCGTCGGTAAGGCTTATTTTCCCGTTGAGAAGCGCGCGCCGGGTGAATTCTCCCGGTAAAGCAGGTCTTGCTCCTGCCGCAAAAAGCGCTTCGAGAACGGTTTTAGTTATAAGCGCACCGCCGTGACAGCTGATTTCGACCGTATCCTCGCCAGTATATGAGGCGGGCGCCTTGAAATAGCAGAGAAGTCCGTCGTCGATTTCCTCGCCCCTGTATACGACGTTTCCGAAAATCTCGGTTCTCGGTGGAATTTCGGAAATCTCTCTTTTACCCTTGGGAATGAAAACCTTTGCGGCAAGCTCTAAAGCGCCCTCACCGCTTACGCGGATAATCGCAACCCCACCCTTTCCGGGTGGGGTTGATACTGCCGCAATGACAGCGTCATAATTCATTATTTGTTATCTCCGTCGTCGAGTATATCGTCGTTATCGTCAGGGATAGTGGGCTGTACCGCAACTGTATCGTCGCCGTCAAAGGAGTCGGTAACGGTTTCGGTGGGAGTAATAAACTCACCCTCTTCAAGTGTCATATCGTTGATTTCGGGAACCTCTGCGTCCTCGTCGAAAAGTCCCTTGGGCTTCTTGTCGGTGAGGTAGATAACTATCTTTCTGTTGTTGTCGCTTCCTACGGAATTTGTGGAAACGCCTTCAATGCCCTGAACCTCGGAGTGAATAATTCTTCTCTCGTAAGCGGACATAGGCTCAAGCATAACGCTTCTCTTATTGCGAAGCGCCTTGGCTGCCATTCTGCGCGCAAGGGCTCTGAGAGTTTCCTCTCTTTTTGCTCTGTAGCCTTCAATATCAATGGTAACGCGGCTCTTGTCGCGCTCACCGTTTACGTTCTTCTTAGCAGAAGCAAGGTTTGCAAGATACTGAAGCGCATCGAGCGTGTCACCGTGGTGACCGATAAGGGTAGATGCGTCCTCGCCTGCGATAATAATTCTTCTCGTGCCGTCTTCACAGCCGTAAAGCTCTACCTCTGCCTTGAGTCCGATATCGCTGATAAGCGTTTTCACAAAATCAAACGACATATCCTCGCCTGCCTTGACCTCGCGCTTTTCAAGCTTAAGCTCGGCTTCGGGAATAACGGGCTCGGAGGGCTTAGCTTCCTTCTGAGGACGAGCTTCCTTCTTTGCTCCGTTGTTCTGCTTTTCGCGGCGCTCCTTGTTTTTCTTAGGTCTGTCGTGCTTTTTCTGGCGCTTTTCACCGCCGTTTGCGTCGGGGATTTCGATGTAAGCTCTTACCTGTGCGGGCTTAACTCCGATAATACCGAAAATACCCTTGCTGCCTGCGTGTATTATTTCAAAATTAACGTCATCAAGAGGACCTGCGCCAAGTGCAAGTCTTGCGTTTTCCTTGGCTTCGATTACGTCCTTTCCCGATGCTACTATTTCTTTAATCATTATAAATGCCTCGCTTAAATGTAATTAGTCCTTGATTTCGGGCATACTTCCCGACGGGGACTTGTTATTGTTTTTAGAATTGTTTGATTTAACCTCAGGGAGCTCGTCGTAATCGTCCTCGTCAATATAGTGAAGAGAACGTACCTTAGGCTGAGCCTTGAGGGCTGCGCGCTGCGCCTTTTCCTGCTCGCGCTGCGCTTTTCTCATTTCCTTTATTTCTTCCTCGGTATACTTGGGAAGCGGCATAAGCTTTGCCAGAAGCACAGTCTGAAGTATTGCGATAAGCGACTGGTAAATCCAGTAAAGACCGAGCATTCCCGAGAAGGAGAACGCAAGGAAAAGCGTCATAAGCGGGAATATGAGGTCCATAATTCTCATAGACATCTGAGTCTGGGAATCCTGAGCCTGCGTCATAGGATTCGAGTTGATTTTTCTCGTAATCCACATAGTAACCCACTGTAAAGCCGCGGCGATAACGGGAATAATAACGAGCCAGGAAATTGCCTTGAGGCTTGGTGTCTGCGCAAGGTCCATACTCCAAAGATTGAAGTTGGGAAGGTTGCTGTAGCTTAACTGCTCAACAACACCCTCTGCGTTGGTGTAGGTGACGTCGGAGAAGATGTTGGGGTTTGTCGTATAGTAGGTTTCCTTGATTTTCGCAATAAGCGAAATTTCGTCAAGAGCTTTATCGGGGCTGAGCGCCGTGTTAAATGCGGCGATAAGCTCCTTTGAAGCCTTGGTGATATAAGAAAGAGGGCTTCTTATAACGTTGTAAAGGAAAATGATAAGGGGAAGCTGGATAAGCATGGGAAGGCAACCCGAGAAGGGGCTGTAGCCCTCTTTTTGCTGGAGCTCCATCATTTCCTGTTGCATTTTCTGTTGAGAAACTCTGTCAACTCTTCCTTTGTATTTTGCTCTTATGAGCTGCATTTTAGGCGCAAGCTTCGCCATTGCAATCTGGTTTTTCTGCTGCTTTATTGCAAAGGGAAGGAAGATTATCTTAAAGATAAGCGCGTAAAACAAAAGTGCTATAGCATAGCTTCCGGTCCAGGACTCGAACCAAGCGAGCATAGAACCGAGAGCGTTGTAAAGCCAACCAAACATTATGAATTTTCCTTTTCTTTTTCTTTTGTATCGGTATTATTTTCCACCTGACTGCTTTTGTTACGATTTCTAAAGCCCCGTTCGGGCACGGGGTCGTATCCTCCCTTTGAAAAGGGATTGCACCGCAGAATTCGCCATACGGTGAGAATCGTACCAATGAAAAAACCTCGTTTTTTATACGCTTCAATAGCATAGGATGAGCAGGTTGGCGTAAACCTGCAGCAGGGACGTTTTAGGGGGGAAATGTACTTTTGATAAAGGCGAACGAGCCATATCATCACGTGCTTCATTTATACATACCGAGCTTTGTTAATGCGGCGTCAAGCTGACACTTGACGTCTTGCGTTTTTAAATTTATCATTGCGCCTCTTGCCGCGATAACTATAAGAAACCCGAGCTTAAGCTCGCGCTCCTTTTCTATGGCGCGGAGAGCTTCGCGCATAATACGGCGGCATCGGCTTCTTACGACAGCTCCGCCAAGCTTCGTTGACGTCGTAAGTCCTATTCTGTTCATCATCCGCTTTTCAGGATGGGCTTTCGCAAGTCGCTTTGCGTGATAGTCGGGCAAGACGTATACTGCAAGAGCCTGCGTCACGGCTCTTTTGCCCTTTGAATACGCTTTGTTATACAAGTGGTTTTCGCATATAGCTTTAAACTTCATAAAAAGCTCCTTCTTGTCGAACTTTCTACAAACAAAAACCCCGATAAAGGCGCGAGGGCGTTTATCGGAGGTTTGCACGTCACACTGCCTGACCTAATCAATAGGTGAGCTTAGCTCTACCTTTGGCGCGTCTTCTCTTAAGAACTTTTCTGCCGTTAGCGGTTGCCATTCTTTTTCTGAAACCGTGTTCCTTTTTTCTCTGTCTTTTCTTAGGCTGGTATGTTCTCTTCACAGTTAGCACCTCCTTCTCTAAAATTGACGTCAAAATACCGCAAACTCGCGGTAATCCTTCGCGTATTCATACGAAAGCACAATACATTATAACCGAAACTTTCCCGTTTGTCAAGAGAAAATCGAAAAGTTTTTAATTATTATATATAAATATATCTCTTTTTCTTGACTTTATTCTTTGTTTCTGTTAAAATATAATTTGTGAAAATACTTCTTTTTGAGAAAGGGTACTGAATGCTTAACAAAGACGTTAAAGAAATCCTCGTCAGTGAAGAGGAGCTTGATAAAATAACCACGCGTCTTGCCGCGGAAATAGACAGAGATTACGGCGGAGAGGATAAAAGACTCCTTCTCGTTTGTATACTTAAGGGCTCGCTCGTCTTTATGGGAGACCTTATGAAAAAGCTTACGATACCCGTTGAAATTGACTGTATGAAGGTGTCCTCCTACGGCGCCGGCACTGTGACGACGGGCTCGATAAACATATATCTTGACCTTATCCGCCCCGACATTAACGAGTGCGATATTCTCATTATCGAGGATATAATAGATAGCGGAACAACCCTTTCTTATCTTACCAAATATCTTCTTGGAAAAGGCGCTAAAAGTGTTAAAACCTGCACTCTTCTTGATAAGCCCTCAAGAAGAAAGGTAGATTATACCCCTGATTATTGCGGACTTGAAATTCCCGACGAGTTCGTCGTAGGCTACGGCCTTGACTATTCCGAAAGATACAGAGCTCTTCCTTACGTCGGAATTCTTAAGCCTGAGGTATATTCGTAACAGATGTATACCGTCGGTATTTATACCCTCGGCTGCAAGGTTAGCCAGTACGAGAGCGAGGCTATAGGTGAAGAGCTTGAGTCACTCGGCTTTTCGCTCCGCGAGTTTTCAGAAGAGTGCGACGCGTACGTTATAAACACCTGTACCGTAACCGCCGAAAGCGACAGAAAATCGCGCCAGATTATACGCCGCGCGATAAAGCGAAACCCTCGCGCCGTCGTTGCCGTCGTCGGATGCTACAGTGAGCGCGCGGCAGGTGAAATTCTGAAAATTGACGGTGTGTCCATAGTTCAGGGAAGCGACGGAAAGCTTGCCGTAGCAAAGCGAATACTTGATTTGCTTGAAGAAAAGGGCACTGTCGGAATTTTCAAATATCCTCTTGGTGAGGCTTTTGAAAAAATGGAAATAAGCCGCGCTCCGAGAAGCCGCGCTTATATAAAAATTGAAGACGGATGCGAGTCGCGCTGCTCGTATTGCGCTATACGCTTAGCGCGCGGAAGGGTGCGCTCGAAAACACCTGAAGACGCAATTCGAGAGGCGGAAGCGCTAACCGAAAGCGGTGTTAACGAGATAGTTTTAACGGGAATTGAAACGGGCGCTTACGGCAAAGATTTCGACACCCGATATACACTCGGTGACCTTATTGCAGAGCTTTCGCAAAGAGGCGTTGTCAAAAGAATAAGGCTCGGCTCTCTTGCACCGGAGCTTGTGGGGCGCGATTTTTGCGAGAAGGTTCGGGACAGTAAAATTTTAAGTCCTCATTTTCATATTTCAATGCAATCGGGCTCAGACGCGGTTTTAAACCGAATGAAGCGAAAATATAACAGCGAGATGGCTTATCGGAATATTGCAAGACTTAAAGATGCTTTCCCGAATGCCGAGTTTACCACCGATATGATGGTAGGCTTTCCGGGGGAGAGCGAGGCGGATTTCAGAGAAAGCCTTGAATTTATTTCACGCGTAGGATTTCTTGACGTTCACGTTTTCGCGTACTCACGCCGAGAGGGAACGGAGGCTGCGAAATATGAAAATCAGTTACCTGAAAGCATAAAAAGCGCGCGAAGCCGCATTATGATAGAGCACAAAAACCGCGTGCGCGACGAAAGGCTCTCGCTAATGATTGAAAGAGGCGAGCTGCTTTCCGTAATTGCGGAAACAGAGCTTCCCGACGGCTCGTATTCCTCTCACGCAGATAATTTTGCCGAGATAATTTTTAAGCCTAAGGAAAGCGGGGACTTGCGCGGAGAATTCGCAAATGTCGTACCCGTGTCACATAAAAACGGCATAATTTACGCAGAGGAAATTTAATTTTGTAAATAATTATTCACATAAATGGAGAAACAAAATGGAAAACAGTAAAAAGACAATGGACAAAATCGTGGCGCTTTGCAAAACGCGCGGCTTTATATTTCCCGGCTCGGAGATATACGGCGGCCTTGCAAACTCCTGGGACTACGGCCCTCTTGGCGTTGAATTCAAGAACAACGTAAAGCGCGCTTGGTGGAAAAAGTTTGTTCAGGAATCGAGATACAACGTAGGTCTTGACTCCGCTATTATAATGAACCCTGAAGCTTGGGTTGCATCGGGACATCTTGCGGGATTTTCCGATCCTCTTATGGACTGCAAGCAATGCAAAGCGCGCCACAGAGCAGACAAGCTTATCGAGGATTACGCGTTCCAGAACGGCACCAACGATAATCCTGCCGGCTGGAGCTTCGACGAGATGGCAAGCTATATCAAGGAAAAGGACATTGCCTGTCCTCTTTGCGGCGGTAAGCAGTTTACCGATATTAAGAAATTCAACCTTATGTTCAAAACCTTTATAGGCGTTACCGAGGATTCTACGAATACAGTTTATCTCCGTCCCGAAACGGCACAGGGTATTTTCGTAAACTTCCCGGCAGTTCAGCGCTCTATGAGAAAGAAGCTTCCTTTTGGCGTTTGCCAGATAGGTAAGTCCTTCAGAAATGAAATCACCCCCGGTAACTTCGTTTTCAGAACGCGTGAGTTCGAGCAGATGGAGCTTGAGTTCTTCTGCAAGCCGGGCACTGACCTTGAGTGGTTTGCTTACTGGAAGGATTACTGTCATAAGTTCCTTCTCAATCTCGGTATGAGGGACGAGAACTTAAGACTCCGCGACCACGATCCCGAGGAGCTTTGCTTCTATTCCAAGGCGACCACGGACTTTGAGTTCCTCTTCCCGTTCGGATGGGGCGAGCTTTGGGGAATTGCCGACAGAACCGATTACGACCTTGGCCAACACGAAAAGCATTCCGGAAAGGATATGACTTACTTCGACCAGGAAACAGGCGAGCACTATACTCCTTACGTAGTTGAGCCCTCTCTCGGCGCAGACCGCGTTGCTCTTGCCTTCCTCGTTGTCGCTTATGACGAAGAGGAGCTTGCGCCCGGTGACGTACGTACCGTGCTTCACCTTCACCCCGCGCTTGCTCCCGTTAAGGCAGCGGTTCTTCCTCTTTCTAAAAAGCTTTCCGAAAAGGCGCTTGAGCTTTACGACGAGCTCAGCAAGGAATTCGTTACCGACTTTGACGAAACGGGGTCTATCGGTAAGAGATACAGACGTGAAGACGAAATTGGAACACCCTTCTGCATCACCTACGACTTTGAAACCGAGAACGACGGCTGCGTAACCGTTCGTGACAGAGATTCAATGGAGCAAGTAAGAATTCCTCTTGGCGAGGTTAAATCTTATATTACCGAGCGCCTTAAGTTTTAATTAAAATAATCCCCGAGGACTTGTCCTTGGGGATTTCTCCAAATGCGCATATTTGATTATGAAAGCGCGTGGAGCGACAAACCGAAGCAACGGTGGGCTGCGGTAAATACGTATTAAGCTAGTACTTTGCTCGGGTTAAAAAAGGAGAAAACAATGGAAACGGTAAAAAGAATAGCCTCTTTCTCCGTCAACCACGATTTCGTTGACGAGGGAATTTACGTATCGCGCATTGACGGCGATATTACGAGCTACGACTTGAGAACGAGAAAGCCTAACGGCGGTGATTATATGGACAACGTGACTATGCACTCGCTTGAGCATATGTTTGCGACATACGTGAGAAATTCGGGAATAGGAAACAGCGTTATTTACTTCGGCCCTATGGGGTGCAGAACCGGCTTTTATCTTCTCGTAAGAGATGCGAAAAACGACGAGGTTTTTGCGGTGGTCAAGGAAACTCTCGGCAAAATAATCGACCACGTGGGTGAAGTTTTCGGAAAAAGCCGCGTTGAATGCGGAAATTATCTTGAGCTTGATATAAATGCGGCAAAGCGTGAGGCTAAGCGTTATCTTGCAGCGCTTAACTTGCGCGAGCAGACATTTGCCTATAGAACGGAGTAAAATATGATAGACGTTGGAATTATAGGAGCTATGGATATTGAGCTTGCGCGCCTCGCCTCGCTTCTTGAAAACAAAGAAACCGTAGAATTTTGCGGCTTAAAATTTAACACGGGTACTATTTCGGGTAAAAAAATCGCCATAGTAAAATGCGGAATAGGCAAGGTCTTTGCGGCAATGGCGGCAAGCGCTATGATAGCGAGATTTTCGCCCCGTCTTATCGTAAACACCGGTGTTGGCGGCGCGCTTTCAAAGGGACTCAGACCTCTTGACGTAGTAATAGCGGAAAAGCTTTTGCAGCACGATATGGACACCTCTGCTCTCGGTGATGCCAAAGGACTTATCTCGGGAATAAACAAAATTTACTTTGAATCTGACACACGGGTGTCGCAAATTCTGCTTGAATGCGCAGAAAAGCTTTCTCTTACGGCAAAGCTCGGTACGGTTGCGTCGGGTGATAAATTCATAGCTGAAGAACGTGAAAAGAAAGCTATTGTTTCCGAGTTTTCAGCAGACGTTTGCGAAATGGAGGGCGCGGCAATAGCGCAGGTGGCTTACGTTAATAACACACCCTTTGCGGTCGTAAGAGCCATTTCCGACTCCGCAGACGAGGGCTCTTCTATGGATTATATGGAATTTTTACCCGTTGCCGCGGAAAATTCCGCAAAGCTTACCCTCGCTTTGATAGAAGAAATTTAATATTATAGAATAAAAATGCCCCTTACCGAATAGCTTTAGGCAGGGGCTTTTTGTTTTGAAATTTTTTAGGTAAAGGGTGATTTTTGTGGAAGTGAGTTTTAAATCACAGCAAAGAATAAAAGCGTTTTTTAAGGACGGAAAGCCTTGTGTTGTTTTGAAGCTTAATCTTCTGCTCGCAAAGGGGAAGAACGAATTATTCAATTCGCGCTTCAATGCCTTTTACGAGGAAATTTCAGAAGCCTGCATAAAGGAATGCGAGCGCCTTTCAAATGAAATAGATAAGCCGCAGCGCCCAATAAGCTTTATTGTTGACGCGGAGCAAAATTCGACACCCGTCGGCTCTTTTTCCGTTACCCGTATCCATAAATTGCGTCTTCCGACGGGCGAGGTTAAGCGCCTTGAAGCGCTCGATATATTTGACGCGGAAACAGGGCTTTTAAAAAAAGCGAAGCGTGAGAAAAAGCGAAAAAAGAGCTGACTGAGCTATGATTCTCGGTCAGCCTTTTATTCTTTTACATCAAGCCAGAATTTGTCAAGCTCCTCACGGAGTTCCTTGGGGTCCTTGATAAACTTAACCTTTTGCCAGAGCTTTGGAATGAGCTTCTTATATATGGGATCGTCAAATCTATCGTCAACGAGGACTATAACTCCGCGGTCGTCCTCGCGTCTGATAACTCTGCCGCCTGCCTGAAGCACGCGGTTCATTCCCGGGTAAATATAGGCAAATTCGCGCCCCTCTTCGTATTTTTCCTGATAGTAGGCGGCGATTGCCTCTCTTTCATAGGAAAGCGCGGGAAGTCCAAGCCCTACGACGACAGCGCCGATAAGGCTGTCGCCTGCGAGGTCAACTCCTTCGGAGTAAATTCCGCCCATCACGCAAAATCCGATAAGATAGGAGCTGTCTTTCTTTGAAAATTCTTCAAGAAAGGCGGCTTTTTCGACACCCGTCATATCCTTTTTTTGCAAAATGCTATGGATTTTCGGATACTTTGCGGAGAATGCGTTGTATAGCGCCTCGGAATATGCAAACGAGGGGGAGAATATCATATAATTTCCGCGCTTTGCGGAAACGGTTGCCGCTATAACTCGCGCAACCGCGAGGAGCGTGTCCTCTCTTTCGGAATAACGCGTGCTGACGCTATCCATAATCGCAACGGCAAGCTGGCCGTTATCGAATGGCGAATCAACCGAAATCGTGTCAGAGCTTCCGTCACCGCCAAGGGTTGACTTGTAGTAATGAAGCGGTGAGAGCGTGCCTGAAAAGAAGCAGGCCGACGTGCCCATATCAAGTCTTTCTGCAATTCTCGGACCTGGGTCGAGGCAGAAGAGCTTTGCGCGAAGCTTGCCCTCTTCAAGAAAAATGAACATCTCGTAAGACGCGTCAAAGCGGTTCATAACGTCGAGGAAACGGGAGATTTTCGACGAGTATTCACGCAAGAATTTGAGCCTTGCGGGCTTTTCCTCGTCATTTGCGCGAAGATTTATGCTTATTTCGTCTGCAAGCGCTTTTGCGCTCTTTTCAAAAACGGGGAAGAGCTTTGAGGGCACTTCCTTAAGATGTACGGCGCCCTCTTCGATACCGTCGGCATTCGTGCGGACCTCGTCTTTAACGTAGGGGAAAAGAATGCCTCTTACCGCCGCCCAAAGCTTCGGAGCGAGCTTTTTCGCCTCGGAAAATGCGCCGAGAATTTCCTCGCCCTCGGGGGCAAGAAGCTCGTCCTCTGAGATTTCCGCGGAGAACATTTCGCGCGATCTTTCGGGTAAATTATGAGCCTCGTCTATAAGAAAAGCGAAGTTTCCGCCCTCGGTAAAGTAGCGCCTTATATAAACCTTGGGATCAAAAAGATAGTTCAAGTCGAGAATTACCACGTCGCAAAGCTCGGAATAGGAAAGGGCAAGCTCGTGCGGGCAAACGGAGAATTCCCGAGCTACATCGTTTATGTCCTCTTTTTTTACGACGCTTATATTTTTGTCGTAAAGTGCAATTAGCGCCGAGGAAAGATTATTGCATACGGAATTTTTGCAAAGCGCCCTATCGTCACGGCAGAGTAGCCCCGATTTACAAAGCTTTTCCTTGGAATAAAGCGAAACCGCGCGGCATTTTGCGCCTTGCTTTTCAAAAAGCTTTAGACAATCGTGAACTGCAATTGCCGTGGTTGCCTTGGGGGTAAAATAGAAAACCTTGTCGCACTTTCCGCGCCCAAGCGAGAGAAGAGCAGGGTAGAGCACGGAAACGGTTTTTCCCGTACCCGTTGGCGCGGAAGCGTAAAGACGGGAGCCTCTCGAAATACTTTTGTAAACCGCTTTTATAAATTCATTCTGCCCCTCGCGCACGGTCTTGAACGGGAATTTTAAGGCTTTGAGTGAGGGCAGTCGGGTTTTAACTCTGTCTATTTCGGGCCTTGCGTATATTTCAAGAATTTTTTTGCATCTTTCAAAAAACGCATCAAGCTTATTTTCAGGGATTTCCTCGCGCGTTTCGTTAAAGTCACCGCTTCCGGAGCTTATGAAAACCGTGCGTGCGGAAACGCTTTTTAGGCCTGCGGCGCATTTAAGCATATAGGCAAGAACGTAAATTTCGCCCCTCGCCTCTGCAAGCTCCTCGCGCGTTGGCTTCTTGGGGTTGCCCTTGGTTTCGCAAATTAAAGTGACACGGGTGCCGCCTTCGACTAAAATTTCGCCAAAAAGCCTTACCGACGTGTCCTTTAGCTCAAATTCGTGGAAAATATCTCTTTTTGAAGACGCATCAAGCCCCAAAATCTTATATGAAAGCCTTGTCGGCTCTGTGAGAGCAGGCTCGCTCTCGTCTTTTGGGGGAATGGGAGAAAAGGCGCGCCTTGCAATTGACACGAACTCTTTAACGCTTATTTCAACCGTATTTTCGTTTTCAAGGTATTTCATTCGGCGCTCCTTTCTTCGTCTTCCGGCTTGAAGCCGTGCGAGGACTTCTCTATTAGCTTTATTCTATCATAAAGCTGTCCTAAAGTCAATAAAGCTCGCGCTTTTATAATAAAAAACGGAAGCCGCTTCTGCCGCTTCCGTTCGTGTCAGTTATTCTCTTTTATAAATGCTTCAAGAAGCCGTGTTTTAGTTTCTATCCAAAGGCATCTCGACCGCCTTGCAAAGAAATATCCCGCGCTGTAACCGCGGAATGCGATAATGGGAAGGCTTGAAAGCTTTAAAATTCCTTCGATTACCGCAGATATCGTCATATCCTCCTTTATGCTCGGAATTATGCTTATTGTAAGAAGCATACAGAGCGTTGTCGGAATGAGCTTTACCGCAAGCCTTAAAAGCTTGAAAACCTCAGGGTTTGAAAGCTCGCTTCGGCATTTAACGTGGTCGCGCGAGAGCAGGGTTTTTGGAGATAGCTCCACGGCCCTGAGCCTTGCGGCTTTTTTGAAAATTTTTCTTTTTCTTGGTGAAAACTTACACCCGTCAGCAAGAAAGCGCTCAAATTCCTCTTTGCTTTCGCCATAGCTCATAAGTAATGACTCGCGCCTGTATTCAAGCTCGGCGCGTGAATATTCCTTGCAGAACTCGCGCAGCGCCGTCATTTTGTCAGCGGAAATTTTTTCGCGCGCCTCTGCGTATTTTTTTAGCGCGGATTTAAACTCCTCGCTTTCCTCTCCTGCTTTTTCGCCCGTGTCCTCCATTGAAAAATATATAAGATAAGAGGCTACGAGCATTATTATCACGAGGGCGGTAAATTTTTTCGCCCCGAAGCCGCCAAACGTGAGGTCTGTGAATGTAACGAGCGAAGCGACGGTAAGCGTAATAAACGTGACGGCGCGCCCCGCGTTATTGAGAATGGCAAGTCCTGCGCGCCTCATAAAATCACCCGATTCAAAAATTGCCGTGTCAAATTTATCTTTCATTCTTCACTCTCCCCGAAATGCGCCAGATAAACGAGGCGAGAAGATTGCCAAGATAGCCAACGAGGGATATTACTACCATTTCGTCGGCTATTTTAGAGAGCGCGAAGAAGATTAAAAAGAGGCAAAGCCAGAGTCCCGTCGAGGTGGGAGATTTCAATAGGCGCCCGATAAGCTTTATAAGAGGCGAGAGGGAGAAGAGGAGCAAAAGCAGGGTGAATCCCGAAACCACGGCAAGAGTGCCGCCCTGACGCCAGAGGGGGAAGAAGGAGAGCGTTGCTATAACGGGCGGGAGCGTGGAAAGAGACACGGCTATGATTTTTAAAAGAAGCCCGGTAAATCCTCTCGTCATCTTATCCCTCTTTTCCGCCGAGCGCCTGCTTCATTCTGCCGTAAGCCTCGCCAACCTTATCCTTTTGATACTGAGGCAAAGACGAGCTTATGAAAATATTGTAAATCATTTCAACCTCGGCAAGCATAACGGCGCGGAATTCTTCGGTTTTATCATTCGTTGCCATAGCCTCCGAAAGCTTTTCCTCAAGCTCTGAAATTTTTGTCTTTGCATCAGAAAGAATATTCTCGGTAAGAGCGAGCTTTTCGGATATTTTTTCCATAAAGGCATTGCTTTCTGCTGCGCCTTTTTCGCTTTCCTCGCGGAGCGATTTTACGACACCCGTAAGGCTCGAAAGTGCTTTTTCAACAAAGGGAAACAAGCCCTTTTTGTAAGCGAAGCTCAATATCAAAGCTCCGATAAAGGCAAGGCAAGAGAAGATTTTATCTGCGTTTTCCATAAAAAAGTCATAAAGAGCTTTGAAAACGTTTTCTTCCAATAAAGGCTCCTCTTTTTCGGCTTCGCCGTATGAAGCCCCCTCTTCTTCGCTTGCGTCTGTTATGGCGCTATCCGTTATGCTCCCGTCTTGCGCGAGGTTTTGGAAATTTGCGCTTGAATCACCGCTTGCCGTATCCTTTGAAGGCTCACTTGCAAAGGCTATGCTTGCAAGCGAAGAAAGAAGCGCCGCTGTTAAAAGCAGTGTAATAAGTATTTTCGTTTGTATTTTCATAAAAATTCCTTTCTTAGAATATTGGATTACCGTTGATTTTTTCGTCGTGCTCGCGGAGCTTTTCTTTTATCTTCGCTGTCTCGTGCCGCAGGGCCTCAAGCTCGCGGGAAAGCTCTCTTACGTATGCGTCGTTTTTGGGAATAAGCCTTGCGGCACCGTCCGAAACCTCGAATGCCTCGGGCTCAATAATAGCTCCGGAAAGATATATTACGGGCTTATAAATTCCGTCTTCGAGGGCACCCGTGTTAAAAAAGCAGCTTTTTCCGTCTATCTTTACAAGAAGCGCGCCGAGCCGCACTGAGCCTTTGATTTTTTCTTCAAAGTGAAGCTCTATACCATCGCCGTTTTTTACGGTGATTTTCTCGCATTCAAGCTCTCCGCGCCGTCTTTTATAATAAATTACGTTCACTCAGAAATCCCTACCTTATCCTTAATTTTCTTGATGTCGGCTTTTATTTCGTCGAGCGTGTCATAAAGGCTTTTTTCGTCAATCATAAGAATGCTCGCGAACTCGCCGCCCATAATTCCGTCAATGAGATTTTGTAAACTATAATTTGCATAAATTCCCGTTTTGTAGCTTCCGACGTAAGACTCCTCGCCCTCGCGGAGAAGGTCCTCGATAAGAAGATTAAGCTTTTCAAGTATGTATTCCGGAAACTTATCAAATGCCGCCTTCATTTCATTTGCGGTGAACCCCTTTCCGCCAAAGGCTTCCTTTGCCGTAGGCCTTGTAGGGAGAGAAGAAACCTTGAGGCTTATAACCTCCGACTCTTCGATTTTTTTACTTTGCATAAATTCGTCCTTTCTAGAATTTTATTTTTTTGATTTTTCCTCGGGGCTTAAAGCGATAGCTTATGGAGTAGATGCCGATGGGCGAGGCGAACCTTTCCGAATAAATTGAAATTTGCTTTTCGCACCAGCCCTTTTCCTTTTCCGCAATGGGAATATTTATGCGCTTTTCAGAGGTGAAAGCAAGGGTTGAGAAGTCAAAATCCTCAAAATCAAGAGCTGCGTCTGAAAAGCTTGCAAGCTCTCTGTATCCCCTCTTGTCCGTCTTTGCTTCAACCGTAAACGCGCCGGTGCCGAAGCTCTTGCATTTAAGAACCAGCGAGCCTTTTACGCTGTCCTTCGTCATATCGTGAATGCCGCCGTCGTCAGTGACGGTTGAGAGCGCGTATCTCGGCGCGTGCTTGTCGAAGGAATAAAAATCGGGGTGAAGGCTTCTTTGCATTCTCTTCTCGTATGCCGGAAGGTCGAAGTCCTCCGCCTCCGAAAGTCTTGTCGGCGGAATTCCGCGCTTATCGTTGTTGAAAATGCAAACCTCGCCCGTGTCCGTTCCGAAGAGGAGAAGCTTGTTGTCAATGCCGAAGAGCGTTGTCGCTGCATTGAAGCTTCCGCCGCGCTTTTCGCCCGTTTTTGCGACTCTGTATCTTGTGGCGTCTTCCTCTGTGTAAAAATATTCCAAGCCCTCGTCTGAGATAGCTCCGAAAATGATGCCGTTAGCCTCCTCTCCGACGTGTCCCTCGCGCGTTTCGCACTCACGGGTGTCGCTTTTTATGTATTCGTAAACGAAGCTATCGTCTTGATACGTACCGATTCCCGTAAGATAGTACCACTCGTATTCCGTGCTTCCCGTTTCGTGAGTAAAGGGCGCGCGTGAGTCGGCAAGAAAGATTTTTCCGTCGACGAGCAGGGCAAGATATCCGCACCAGACGGCAAGGCTTGCCGAAGCGAGATTTTTTGAGAGCAGCTCGGGGTTTATGTTATGCGAGCGACAGACAATGCTTCTTTCAAGATTTATAGCCTTTTTATCAAGCGCTGAAACTCCTACACCCGATATGAATATGGGATCGTCGAAAAAGGAAATTGATTTTCCTACGGCGAAAATTCCCGAGTGAACGTACGATACGGGGTATATTTTCGGTAAAATATCAATACCCGTTTCCTTTGGAACGTGATAGAATATACTGCCCGAGCCGTCGTCGCCCGATTTGAATACCGCAAGGGAATCCCCCGCGGACAAAAGAGAGATAATCGGAAAGCCGCCGACTCCGTCGTTAAAAAAGTTCATAACGCCGAAATAGAGAGGATTTATATTGCCCTCTTTATCTCTTGCGGAGTAGAAGACCGTGTTCGGAAAGCTCGGGTTTCCGGAGAGAAAAACTCTGCCGTCAAAGCACTCGCAAACGGTACATCTTTTAATTGCCTCGCTCGGCTCTTCTCCCTCCATTCCGCTTATAAAATTGATACCCGGGGTGTTCAAATTGTATTTTTCTCTGTCTGCGTATCCGCGCATTCTCAAAAGTGAGGCTTCAAGAAGCTTTTTGTTTATCTCGGGTATAATTATTCCCGTGACAACTCCACCCTCGTAATTTTCGTAGAAGGTGATGCGCTCATCCTCTATATAAAGCTCAACAACTGTTTCAGTGGGCGTTTTAACAGGCATAAAAGCCGTTATGGTTTCGTCTTTATGAAACGTCGACAGAAATGTCGTATCCGATATGGTGATTCCCGAATTTGCTGAAATTTTCTCAAAGGCGGCGGAATCAAGCGCGTATTTTACGAGCTCAAGATTCGTGCAATTTGCAAAAGCTCCCGTGCCTATCTTTGAAAGCTCGCGCCCGAGTCTTACCTCTTCAATATGCACGCAGTCCTCAAAAGCGCCGTCGCCTATCACGCGTACGCTGTCGGGCAGCTTTACCCACATAATATTTTCGCAATTTGAAAACGCACGCGCGCCTATTTCCTCAATTCCGTCTGCAATAGTTAAGCTCCTTATGCGTATGTTGTTGCTGAAGGCTGCCTCGCGTATTTTTTCGATAGCGTATTTTTCTCCGCCTATTTTTGCGTATCTCGGTATGAAGAGGTCGCCCGTAAAGGAATCGTTAGCACCCACAAGCTCGCATTTTTTCAATTCCTTGTCGCTTATTCTGTATTCGATTCCAGCGCTTTCATAGGCTATATCCTCTGGAAAGGCTACGTAAAGTTCCTCGCGAAACTGACGCGTCAAAAGGTTGAGCTGCTCGTATTCTTCTCCGTTTACGTACGTTGTAGGAACGTAGGGCGCGGCGCTTCCGCCGTCGGTCACAAAATTCATAGTACCGCCCTCATCAATGCGCCCGATTTTCGAGCCGTCTAAAATATAAACGTGCTTGCCGAATGAAAAGCCCGAGCTTTTAGCGTCGTTTACCGTTCTTAATGAAGTCGGGGGCTCGCCGTTGTCTATATCCTTAAGGGGCTTGCGGTAAATTTTCGTGCCTGCGTGGATTATAAGATAATCTTTGTCGTTTGCTATTCTTTGAAAGTAAAAGCCGTTAATTCTCGCGTCGAGGGAAAGAATTTTTCTGAAGCCGGGCACGCTTTCGGTAAGCTCTGCGCCCTCACCGTCGTAATCTCGGTACATATTTTCAAGATAGGAGTAACGGCGCCTTCCGCTTATGCTGTCGGGCGAGGAAAAATCAACGCCGCCCATCATAGAGTAATTTACGGAATATTCGACACCCGTGGTGCCTTTTTTGTAAGCTGCCATCACGCCCACCCAAGCACGTCGGAAAATTTTTCACCCGTCGTCCTTCCAAGAGAATATTTAACGGCGCTGATACCGCTTTTGTAAAGGGATAAATAATATTCCGCGAGTCCCTCGTTTCCGTCAAGGAGCAGATACGCGGCGCATCTCAACGCAACGAGATGCGCGCTGTCGGGAGGAACGTCAATTTCGGTATCAAGCTCGCCTATGGCGATTCTTTTCGGCAAGCGCACATAGCTTATATTTATATCGCCCTCGTATTCCGCGGGAACGAAAATAAGACTTCCCTCAGTTTTCAAATTGGGAATTTCTTTCCCTGCGCTGTCCCTTACGGTATCCGAGAAGCTAAGGAAAAGGGGCGCGATTTTGCTCATATCGTATTTTATATAAGGCTCGTAAAGCGGTATGTCATCGGTTTTATCTCCGCTAAGTGTCGCAAAGCTCGCAAGATTATAAATATCGTAGTCGAAATCGCCGAAAAACCATAAAAAAACGTTACCCGTGATAAGCTTTCGCTTAATCAGCGTGTTTGTGCCCGAAAAGTTTATCTCTTCTCTGAAAACACCGTCTGCAAATAAAACGCGGCCCGTTCCGACTACAGTAAAGCTAACAGCCACGCCAGAGAGGTTAAACATTAAATTCTTGCCGCCCTCGTGAGTAGTTTTTTCGACATACTCGTTAGGGATTATTCTTTTCTTGCGCAGCGTCAGAACCTCCGTTCTCGGTCTTTCGCTGTGAATTTCGGCAAGCGCGCGGTTGGTGGCAAAAACGAATGCCTCGTGTGAATCAAAATCGCTTTCAAACATAAGAGAGAGGACTTCCTTTTTTAATTCGTTAAGTGTCATTTTTCTCCTTTCGTGTCGTGTTTTTTGAAAAGCGGGCGGATTTTCGCCGCCCGCAAGAGCTTTAGTCGAGCTTCTTTGCGCCCGCTACCGTTGATTCAGAGTCAACTGCGAGCATTATGTGCTTGTAAGAGCCGAAGCCTACGCCGAAGCGGCATCTGCCGTTCCAAATGTAATTGCCTGTATGGTGGTCAACCCAGCTTGAAACGGTAAGGGGTACTCTGTTAAAGGACATATTGCCCGAGAGGTTTCTGTTAACCTCGCTTGACATTATCATAAGGCGGTCGTCGCTTGGCTGCCAGTTCGGAAGTATAACGATGTTCCAGTTTCCGTAGTGGAGGTTGATGTCGTTATAGCCGTTGCCGAGCGCTCCGTCTGAGCCGCAAACCTTCTTGACGATAGTTTCAAGCTTCGGCTTGTTGCCGGGAAGAATAAGGGTGTCCGCGGTGTAGCCGAGGGGATCGCCTCTTTCGTCTTTGAAGTTTCTCATAGCAACTGAAAGCTTTGCGAGAGCTTCTTCAAAAATATCGGTGGATGACTCTCTTGCCGAGTTCAAGGTCTTTGAAATTATGTCGCCGTAATAGTAGTTGTACTGAACGTTTTCGCCTGTAGTGTGACTTGAGAAAAGGGGTCTTCCGTCGGGGGAAGTGAGGTCGATTTTTGCACCTGCGAATCTGGCAGTGTAGCCCGTTGCGTTGATAAGAGCCGCCTCGCATATCTTGTTAATAGTTTTGTAGTATGCGCGGGTGAAGTTTTCGGCTCTGCGCTTTGCGTCCTGAGCTATGCCGTATACGGCGTCCTCCATCATTTCCGCGGAGATTATAAACTCCTTCATAAACTGGATATGTTCGATAAACTTCCTCGAGGTTTCGCTCATTTCGTCGCTCATTGCGCCAGCGCCTTCCATAGCGTACTGGAAAACGTCAAACTCGTTTTCCGCAATGATGGTTTCTCCGAAGCGCGAGCTCTTTTCAACGTTGAAAAGCCAGTCGCAGATGCCGCCTTTCTTCTTGAGAAGGTCGCTTTCGTGCTCGATTATCATTTTTACGGGCGTATCGATTTTGCCGTATGCGCCCAGAGTTTCGGGGTTTTTTGAATAAATTATCATTTCGTATCCTTTCTTTTTATTACTGCTTGCAATGGAATCTTATAAGCACCTTTTTTGTGGTGTTCCAATTATCGGTATTAACGAAGAAGCCGTCGCTTTCCTCGGTGTTTTCTACGCGTTGAACGCTCTCAAAGCCTTTATTTTTACTTTCCGCCTGTTTAAGAATGAATTTGTCGCCTGGATGCGGAGTACTACCCGTGGGGCAGGTCGTTTCAAAAATCATATCGGGGGTTATTCTGAAGCAATCAGCCATTTTGTCGTCATTAAATTCTTCAACCCTTGAGCAAGAGATATATAAGATTTTCTCGTCGTCGTATCCTTCGGGCAGAGAGTAACTGAGATAACCGTAGTTGAGATAGTAAACGAAGTTAGGTTCAGTGAAGGTATTGTAATCCGCGTTGTATTTTTCAAGCTCAGGGGCGTTGTTGTGCTTATTAAAAATTTTCTTAAGCTTAAACATTTATGTATCCTTTCTTATTTTGTTACTTTTTTGTATAATCGTTGAATTTCTGCGTCGGAAACTCCCGTGAATATCTCGCGCGCTGCGAGAAGCTCGCGGTAAGACATATCGGAGCTCCCCGCGTGAATTGCTCGCGGAACGGAGCTTCTTAAATGCGCTCGGTTGTCGCGGCGCACAATCCTTGCATCACTCGTCGTTGCGCGCCAGGCTTCCTCGGGACTTAATCCAAGGTCCCTGAGCGCTCCGTATCGCACGGGGTTTTCAAGCTCGGAAATATCTCTTATGCCCTCAAGGCCTGGAATTGAATTTCTCAAAACCTCAAGGTCCTCTTCGATAAGGGCTTCGTAGTCATTCTCTTCCGCATTTTCGACACCCGTAGTGCCGTTTTCGTCTGTTTCGTGCTCGACGGGGGCGGAATTTTCTAAAATTTCTTCATTCATTATTTACCGCCCTTTGCGCGAAGATCGCCCTTTCCTGTAATTTTCGAGGACTTGGGTTCGCTCTTAGGCTTGGGCTTCGGCGCGTTTATTTTCTCCGTGGAAAAAGTGCCGTAGGGGGAATAAGTTTTTTCTTTCATTTGTTAAGTTCCTTTCTTATTTTTTAAGTTCCGTTCTTATTTTTTGTTTAAATGTGGGGAAGTAATTTCGGATTTTGGCGGGATTTTACCCTGCGCGCCTCCGCTTACCGCTTCGCTTTGTCCTGTGTACTGATTAAGCCTGTAGGCAAAGTCCGCAAGCTCCTGGGCATCCTTTTCGTCAAGGCCGAGATGTATAGCATAGTCGTAAGCCTGGAGCTTGGTGAAGCGTTGAAGAACGATATGCTCGCGCACCTTTTCAATATTTGCGAGGCGCAGCTTTTCCTTTACGCTTGAAGCAGCGGTTTCGGAAATCTCGCGGGCATCGGACTCGGGAAGTCCTAAGGATAGGGCGTAGGTGTAAAGAATACCGGCATCTGTGACCTTATTAGCCTCTGCAAAGCTAAGCACGGTCTTTTTGTTCTTGTCCCTTTCCTTTGCTTCCTTTTCAAGCCGTTCCGCTTCCTTTTTTTCGGCAGCGATTTTTTCCTTTTCCTCTTTTTCAAGGCGCTCCTTTTCTTCCTTTTCGAGCTTTTCCTTCTCCTTTGCCTCTGCTTCAAGCTTTTTCTTCTCTTCCTCTTCAAGCTTTAGCTTTTCTTTTTCTTCCTCTTCAAGCCTTTCAGCTAAAAGCCTTTCGGCTTCAAGCTCTTCCTCGTGCGTATCGACGGCTTCTGCGTGGAGCTTTTCATCTGCTGCCGATTTGATTTCGGCAATACCGCGATTTTTATTTCGCTCCGAAAGATAGCTTGCGTATCCGCTATCCGAAAGACCTGCCGCGGCAAGACTTTCTGCAAGGTCCCCGTACCCCGCGTCGTTTTTTTTGCGTTCAAGAATGGCGCGGGATATAGCCTCGCTGAACTTTATAAGCCGCTTTTTGCTCGGGGCTTTTCCAGTGAGCGTGTCGGCATTTTTTGCAAGGTAATCGCTTATAAGCTCTTCGTATTTTTTCATTCCATGACCTCGCTTTCGTTTAAGGGGGCGCTCTTTTCGGAGCCTTCGTTTATGGCGCTGAGAAAGTACTCTACGTTTTCACGCGCAAAGGGATAGTGAGCGCGCTCCTGGAATTGCCAATACCTTAAAAGCGTTGAGGGAAGAGTGGGATCGCCAAGAGTTCCCGCCTTTAAATTTTCAAAATTTCTCTCCCAAAGCGCCTCTCTTTGATATTCTGCGGCGGTATTTAAATCCACCGAGAAAAGATATGCGTCGTAGTAATAAAACTCGCCCTTTTCGACGTCGTATTCTATAAAGTCGTGGCGGGAAAATTCCGTATTGTGTATTCTTCCGTACACGTCCTTATAAACGAGGTCGCGCGGCTCGTCGGCAAAGGCTAAATAATGCTCGAAAATTATTCTGTCAAGCCTTGCGTATGAAGCGTGCTTCATTTTCTTTTTTGATTCAAGTCTGCCCGTTGCCTGCGAAATTTTGAGCTGGCGCGCGTATCCCGATTCGTTTGTCGCAGTGTCAAGTCCCTGGAGCGCGTCTGAAATTCCGAGTATGCGCTTAGAGTGGTCGTAAAGTCTTTCCGCCTCGGCAATGTCCTGCGTTATATCGGGGGTTGTATCAACCTTTCCGTATTGAGCCGCGCTCTCGCCCGGGCGTATTTTTATGATTTGACCGAATACCGAATTGTTTAAGGAAATATTCGCGTCTTCAGGCACTATGGGGGTAACTCCCGCCCTTAGAAGCTTCTGAAGAATGCGGGATTCTATCTTGTTTATGGCTTGTTGCTCCGGGCGGATATAATCACAGTCCGACTGCCCGAAAAGCTTTCCGTCGCTTGAGGTATTCTTCCTTATAACTATTGGAAACGACTTCGGAACGTAGTAGGGCACTTCGCTTATTGCGCGGCGAAGTATGGGCGAAAAAGCTGCACCCGTATACGTCGTTTCGTACCCGTCGTCCACTTTTTCGTAAATTTCGTCAACGGTTTCCACTTTCTTGCTTCCGCAGCGGCAAAGCCCTTCCTCTTTTCCGCAGGATTTGCACACGCGCATCTTTCTGTAGTAATATCTCGGCAAATCCTCAAGAGTTATCTCTCCCGAAAAAACGAATTTTCCGACCTCACCGTCGTCGTCTTTATAAAAGGCTATAATGAGGGATACGGGATCGTATTCGGAGTATCCCTCTCCGCTTTCAAATTCACATTCGGCAAGGCTTGCTTCCTCGGGGGAAACACCGTATTTCGTTATAAGCTCTCCGCGCGTCGCGGTGAACTTTAAGAAGAAGTATTCCATATCCGAAACCTCGGTAACGTTGGGTTGGGGAATAAAATCTCTCGGAGGAAGGCAGAGAATTTTCACGCCGCCGCGCTCGCGTCCCTCTTTTTTCGTGCTGTCCCACTCGATATAAAATACGCTTCCGCCGTAAATGTAGGTGTAGCGCTCGTCGACGTCGTTTATGGATTCAAAATCAATTTTGTTCCTTAATGAATAAAGAAGCCTCTCTATTGATTTTGCGCATCTTTCGCGCTTTTCGCTGTAAGACGAGGGTTCTGCCTTGGGAAGCGGAATTTCCGAGGAAACCTGGCTTTCGATTATCTCGTAGCTTATGTTTCTTACCGTTGCGGCCTGCTCCTTTGAGCCGTCGATTTCAAGAGAGCCGCGGTATTGTTTTATGTTTCTTTCATAGCCGTCAAGCTCCTCGCCGTACCTCAGCTTTGCCGCCTCGTAAAGTGTCTTGAAAAATTCAAGACGCGCTTGTTTGTTTGAATTTTCTGTTTTCACATTGGTTCTCCGTATTTGCGTTTTAGATATTTTTTCTCCTCTTCGCTTGCCGCGTCGTAATCCTCCCACATATCCCGCGACCACAGCATAAGCTTGGGATTTTTTGGAATTTCGGCAGGACGGGTGTGGAAAATTGCGAATGCTCTCAATGCATCGGGGGCGTGGGTTAGCTCGTGCGGCTCGCTTCTTGTGTCCGTCGGTCGCACAGGATCAACCGTAAGCGCGGGAAGACATTTTATAAGCTCTCTGCAATTTGAGAAGATTTTAAGCTCTGCCCCACGCCCCGTGTCGCATAAAAGCTCCTTTATAGCAAGCCAGCCTGTCTCCCTGTCGTTCGAGGTTTTTGTAAAATTTATGCCGAACTCTGAGAAGATGGTAGCCTTGCTTCTTCCGCTTTCCTGGCTTCTCGACCAGAGGTCCGGCGGGGCGAGAGTTGCGTAAATATCTTCACCCGTGGGCGTTCTTTCAAGAATTCCTCGAGCCGCGGCGCTTATCGCAAGATTTGACTCTGCGAACTCGCGGTAAACGTACACGCGTCTGTCGGGTGAAATTGCTATCCACAGGCAAACGAGTCTGTCAAGTCCGTAGTCAATAGCTCTGTATTTTCGCCACGCCTTAGGTATTTCAAAAGGTGCCGTAACGTGCTTTTCCTCCGAAAACTCCGAAAAATACTGCCCTTCAAAAATATTCCAATCGCCAAAGAGAAGCGCGCGCCTTTCTCTTTCGGGAAGAGCGAGAAGCCTCTCACGGTATGAGGGGTCCTGCTTTTTCAAAAAGCTGTTGTCGTCGAGAAGCGAGGGAATAAAAATTCTTCTTAAGCCGTCGTTTCCCGTAAAGCTTTCGCCAGGCGGCGCTGCGTCGATAAACCTCGCCTTTACCCAAGAGTGACCGACGCCGCCGGGGTTTGTTGTGGATTTGATTTGCTTCGGGTAGCTGTTAGCTCCCCTGACGCGTGAGATGAGGTATATATATTGCGCCTCGGTGAAGTGAGTTAATTCATCGAAGCGGATGAGGTCGTACTCTGCGCTCTGGTATTGGTAGACGTCGTTTTCCGTTCCGCAGTAGCCAAAATCTATAATCGAAGAGTTTTTGAATTTTCCCGTATGGGTTGAAGAGTTGAAGCTGTAAATATCCTTAGGGAAGAGTGCGAGGCTGGTTCTTATCAGCGATTTGTCAAGCTCTGCGAAGGTTCTGCGCAAAATAAGCTGCTTTGACGCGGGGTATTTCAAGGCGAAAAGAAGCGCGTCAACTATCTGACCGTAGGATTTTCCGCCGCCCGCAGCGCCTCCGAAAAGCACCTCGCTTTCACTTGAGTCTATAAAGCGTTTCTGCTTTTCGGTAACGCTTACGTTAATTTTCATTTTCGTCAATAACTCTTAAGGTGAAATCTATTGCTTTTTCGTCCGCGCCGCCCTCCGCTTCCTCTGTCAGAACAAACTTTGTAAAGGAAGAGTCGAAGCGCTTTGTGAGAGCGTTATCTATGAGGTAATCCCTCCTGATTCTTTCGCATTCGCGAAAAGCTCTGTCAAATTCCTTATGCTCTCTGAAGGCTTCCACGTCTTCGGTTGTAACGCCAATGCTCCTTGCAAATTTCAAAAAGCTCGGTGCTCCCGTCGTTTCATTGAAGCTTGCGAAGAAAACGTATAACTTGTGGGGAAAATCCTTTCTGTAAATGCTTTTTTTCTTCAATTTTTGTCTCACTTTCGATTATTCCGAGTGCCGCCGCCCCGGGTTGCGACGAGCTCACTGCCCTCGGTAAGTCCATTTTAGCACCCCTGAGTGTCACAGTAAGTATAGTACCCCTACAAAAAAACGCGTCTTTGGAGGGTGAAAATTGTGCATTTTTCACAAGAGAAGAAAGGGGCGATTTTTAAAAATCTCAAATAGTGGGGATTTAATTCCGGTTTTACCTTTGGAAAATTTGCAAAAGTGGGGGGTTATTGCGAAAATATTTAAAAATCGCCCGCAATCGTGGGGGAATACCAATACAGAACATTGATTTTCTCGCTCTGAATAAAAATATTTTCAAAAGTCTTGCGCGTACGCACATTATGTGTTATAATTACTATGTATAAATATAAGCAGCCGTAAGCTGCGAGTTCGATTTTCTTACGGCTAGGCAAGAGTGAATAATCCGAATCCTCTCTGAAGTCTTAATTTTCAGCGCTTTCGGCTATCTCTTGCAAAGTCTTACTTGGCTGCTAACCCCGGTACCAAAATCAACTTAAAATTAAGGCACAGAGCTCCCGAATTTTCGAGAGAGTAAATTTTGCGAACAATGAGGTGAAAATTCGAGATAATATGCGGATATTATAAGAATTTTTACTGAAGTAATTTGGAAATTTTACCTCTCTAAAACGAGTTCGGATTATTCACTCTTGCCTAAAGGAGTTCCTATGGAAGAAAAATTTATAAGCCTTCTTTATCCGAATGAAAAGTCCGCCGTTTTCCATTCCGACAGAAATAATTTGCCGAAAATTACCGAAGACGTATGCGACGAGCTTGGACTTAACGAAATTTTCGAGCTTAAAAACAGCTCGCTTACTGATTATTTCACAAGCGATATCGAGGTAATAAAATACCGCCAGCGCGCGATAGCGGATATGCTCGCGAATGAAGAAATTAAGGAAACGCTTTCAAAAATATATCCGATACTTGACGATATCGTGGAGCTTAGGCGCCTTGATTCCGAGGGCTCAAATCCCGGTGAATCTTACCTTTACAGTATCACGGAAATCGAGCTTTACGTTTCTGCGGTTGAGGCTCTCAAGGAGGGTTTTTTGCCGATAAGGGATAAGATAAAGAGCGAAGCCTTTTCGACTCTTCGCGATTTCGTTTTCGAGCTTTGTGATTCTGAGTTTTATAAGGAGCTTAACGAGCGCCTTGAAGCCCTTGCCTCTCGCGTTCACGAGGTGAAAAGCATAACCGTCGGCGTTAATCTTGACAGAGATTTAAGGCCGTCAAGCGCGGGAGTTATCTCAATAAATTCCGAGCCCTTTAAGTCAGGAAAGCTTCTTGACAAAATTTTGCGCCTCTCGTTTAAGAATGACGCGTTTACCTGCATTGCGGAGCTTTCGCCCTTTGGAAAGGGACAGAGCGAGAATAAGCAGGAGGCTCTTGTCGGCGCGTTTAATTCTGCCATAGAAGACGTTTTCCGTTCCTCTGTTAAGGGCTGGCGCTCGATAGTCGGCGACTACGTTATAGACAGCTCGGATTTTCTCTTAAGGCTTCTTCCCGAAATCGAGTTCATCTCGCGCGCATCAGACCTTGTAACGCGCCTTGCGGGCCACGACGGCTGCTCTGTAACTATGCCTAGAGTCCGTCCTATGGGGGAAAAGGTTTTCGTGTCGAAGGCTCTTTATAATCCGCGCGTTGCGCTTGCGATTTCCGAGAGAATAGTAACTAACGACTTTGCCTTTGATAAGGACGCGACGATATACGTTTTAACAGGCCCTAACCGCGGCGGAAAATCAGTTATAACCGTTGCTCTCGGAGCTGCGACGGCACTTTGTCAGTTAGGACTTCCCGTGCCGGCAGAGTACGCGGAAATCTCACCCGTTGACGGAATTTTCACGCATTTTCCTGAGGGAGCAGACGATACGATAGACAAGGGACGTCTTGGCGAGGAATGCGCAAGGCTTCGCGAAATCTTCGACTCCGTTACCGAAAACAGTCTTATACTTCTTGACGAATCGCTTTCGTCAACGGGAGCTTACGAGGCGTCATACATTGCCTCGGAGATTTTAAAGAGCTTCGCCGTAATAGGCTCGCGCGGAATATTTTCGACCCACCTTCACGAGCTTGCGGCATCCGTGCCCGAGATAAATATCGTTTCTGCGCGCGAGGGCGGAGTTGTTGTTGACACGCTCGTTGCGGGAATGGAAGAGGGTGAGAGGTCCTTCAAAATACACAGAATGAAGCCCGACGGAAAGTCTTATGCAAAGGATATTGCGGATAAATACGGCCTTTCTTACGAAAAGCTTACGGGTAAGGCTTCCCGTTTGTAATCCGTGGGCTGAGGTCTTTATCGTAAGATTACAGGCATACGGGTGTAGAAAATCAAGATAACTTACTTAAATTGACAGCTTGAAATCCGAGATTTTTTATTCTCTCGGATATAAAGGAGAAAAAATGAGCGTTGTAATAGGAATTGACGTCGGCGGCAGTACGACTAAAATAGTCGGCTTCCGTAAAGACGGAGAAAAGCACAGTTTAATCGAGCCTCAGTTTGTCAGGGCAAACGACCCTCTTACCGCGTGCTACGGTGCGTTTGGAAAGTTCACTGACGAAAACAGGCTCGCAATATCAGACGTTGACAAGGTTATGATGACGGGTGTCGGCTCGTCGTACATCAAGCGAAATCTCTATGGGCTTGAGTGCCATCACGTGCCCGAGTTTCATTCAATAGGCAGAGGCGGTCTTTACCTCTCGGGGCTTTGCGAAGCTCTTGTCGTAAGTATGGGCACGGGAACGGCTCTCGTTCACGCAAAGAAAAACGGAGAAATGAAATATCTCGGCGGTACGGGTGTCGGCGGCGGCACTATTATGGGACTTTCAAAGCTTCTTTTGCAGGCGGAAAGCATTGAGCATATTGCGGATTATGCGGAAACAGGCGACCTTTCTAAGATAGATTTGAGAATAGGCGACCTTACCTCAAAGGAAAATCTCGCAATTCTTTCGCGTGAGCTTACCGCATCAAACTTCGGCAACGTTTCCGATATCGCCTCGCGCGAGGATATTGCTCTCGGAATACTTAATATGGTATTTGAAACTATTGGTATGGTTTCTGTTTTTGCGGCGCACGAGGTTGGCGTTAAGGATATCGTTCTGACGGGAAATCTGACGCGATTTGCGCATTGCGAAAGAAAATTCCGCGAGCTTAACGCGCTTCGCGAAAACTATGGAGTGAACTTTATAATTCCCGACAATTCAAGATTTTCAACTGTTATAGGCACGGCTCTTTCAGGACTTTAATTAAGGCAAGAGCGAATAATTAGAACTTGCTCTGAAACCTTAATTTTCAGTGCCTTCGATACTTATCTCTCTTGCAAAGTAAAAATTTTGGGGGAAAGAATGAATATTTTTCGCTTTATAAGACCGAAAAGCTCGGTTGAATACATTTACGATACAAGCACCGTTCGTCAGGCACTTGAGAAAATGCGCTATCACCATTACGTTGCGATACCCGTTATCTCGGAGGATGGCGTTTACGTCGGTACGCTGAGGAGCGAGGATATATTCAAATATTTCGTTGACAACAAGAAATACAATGCCCGCGCGGCAGAGGGCGACGAGGTTCTCAAAATTCTTGATAAGGAATACCTTAAGCCGCTTTCGCACAGCGCAGCTCTCTCGGAGCTTTTCAAGATAGTTTCCGAGCATAATTTTGCACCCGTTGTCGACGATAGGAACTGTTTTATAGGTATGGTTTTAAGACGTGACGTCTTGGATTTTCTCATAAAGTATTACGAAAAGGGAGAAAGTGAGGAATAAATCTTGCATAGCGGCAATGATAAGAATGAAAAATTGAATACTTCTCTTATCGGCGCCGATAATGCGAGTGAGCGCGAGGCAAAACTTCGCGAAAGCTTTTCCGCCGAGATAGAAAAGGCGCGAGCGAGGGCAGAGGAGCGCATTTACGAATTAAATTACGCGAGAAGCTTTAAAAATAAGCTCGAGCGCGAAAGGAGCGTAGCCTCGCTTCGCAGGCTTGAAGAAAAACGCGCAAGGGAAAAGGCGGAGCTTGAAGCCGTAGACGAAAAGAGAAAGAGTGAGTTAAAAACTGAGATTGACGAAATCGAGGCAAGAAGACTTAAAAGCCTTGAGCTTCTTTCTGGCTTTAAGAAAAAAGAGGCAATTCCAAAGACGCAAGACGGGGAAAATGCGAAGGAAAAACCTGAGGATAAGCCAAAGGAGAAGGCAGAACTCGGGAGCGCGGAAAACGCAGAAGAGAAGCCGGAAGAAAAAATAGAACCTCAAAGCGCGGAAAAAACGGAAGAGAAGCGCGAAGAGAAAGCAGAAATAAAAACAGAAGAAAAAATGCCCAAATCACAGGGCGTGTCGCAAAAAACGTGCAATTCTTCGCCCAAGACCGACGCAGAAAGTAACGTTTTATTTACAAAAAATCTGCGATACAAGCTTAAAAAGCCTGCGGGAATAAATATACCTGCGGGAATAAATATAAAAATAGTGCCTCTTGCGGCGCATTCCGGCTTTGCTCTGCCACACTGTCCGCATTTTCTGCATTTTCCGCCCCGCGTTATGCCGGGCGCTACGAAGTTTTGCTCGGGTTCTGACAGGGCGCAGGGCGCAAAGGATAGCCCTAATGGCTTTTTCGCGAGCTCAGAGGACTTTCGTGAAAATCCTCGCCAAAGCTTTACAGAAGCTCCTGCGACAGACACGCGCAGAACGAATGACGCATTTCTTGGCGGCGCGCTTTTCGGCGCAGCTTTTGCTCCGAGATACGAGGACTATCCTAATTTTAGAAATACAAGCTCGCGTGACGGCGGCGTTATTGATATGGGCTACAAGCCGTCCCTTGAATATGATAATTTTAGTGATGCCGATTATGCATCTCACAGTTACGAGGATTATACTGACGCAGAGCACGCACTTCACAGTTATGAGCCTTATAGTGACCTAGACCACGCACCTCACAGTTATGAGCCTTATACCGATGTAGACCACGCGCCCCATAGTTACGAGGCGTATACTGACGTAGAGCACGCGCCCCATAGTTACGAGGCGTATACTGACGTAGAGCACGCACCTCACAGCTATGAGCCTTATAGTGACGTAGACCACGCGCCCCATAGTTACGAGGCGTATACTGACGTAGAGCACGCACCTCACAGTTATGAGCCTTATAGTGACGTAGAGCACGCAACTCACAGTTATGAGCCTTATAGTGACGTAGACCACGCGCCTCACAGCTATGAGCCTTATACCGATGTAGACCACGCGGGTGTGCATTTTGACACCCTTACCGATTACGAGGGCGAGATTGAGAATTATCACCTGGGCGGCGCGGATTACAGTGAGCTTGCCGACAATTACGAAGACGCAAAGGCGATAGCGGCATACGAAGCGATGCGTATGCGAAAGGGATATGGCGAGAGCCGTTTTTACGGAGTGGAGCGAGATGCCTCAAATGGCAATTTTTCGACACCCGTAGGAGCAAATCCTGACGGAAATTTCCCAACGGTTTATAATTTCGAGAGCTACGGAGAACGCGAAATTTTAAAATACCTTAAGGAAAGCGATGCAAGAGTCAAGGATTATGAGCGCGCAATTTCCAAAAAGGCAAAATCTCTTAGGAAGCTCTCCTCAGAGGATAAAACACGCGCAATACTCGATACCGTAAATTTAAACAAGCATATAGTAGACCTTCGCGCTATGGCGCTTTATGCCGTGGTTATCTCAAAGGAAACTAAGCAGAAAAAGCAGCGCAAGCGTCTTCTTACTGATGCGATAAACGAATATAACTCAACTCTTTCTGATTACGAGAGCCGCACGGGCGAGAGCTTCTCAAAAGCAAATCTTTCGCTCGTTGCCGATATTGCGGCAGGAAAAGCTTACACGCCTCTGCCCTTGATTACGTATTCTGACGAAAGATTGATAAATCTTCCCGAGTTTTCGGAAGATTTTGAGCTTGACGAGACGCGCCTTATCTCCCGCCGTGAAAAAAACCGCGATAAGCTTCGCTTCCTTCGCGAATCAAGACGGGAAGAGAAGAGAATTGCCCGCTTCGCAAAGGGAAGGGCGGCGGCACGGCTCGGCGCAGGCGAGAAAATTTCGCTTTTCGGACAGAAAATTGAAAGAGATGCATTTCTCATTAAAACGAGAAACGAGGCTCTGACGATTGACGCGGAGTCACGGCTCGATTATCTTCAGTATTCCTTTAGCGCAAACCATAAGGAAAAGCTAAAACAAAGGCGCGAGCTAAAGGCAAAGATAAGAAAGCTTAAGAGTGAAAAGCGCAGCGAGCTTAAATGTGGCAAACGCGACTCGGAAAGATATTATTCCCAGCTTCTCGTAACGGCGGATAGCGCAGGTATAACTAAGCGCAACGCAATAGATAAGCTCGACTCCTTGAATATGCAGCTTGAAGCGTTACTCTCCGAAAGAGAGCGGATAAACGAACAGCTGATAAAGCTTTATTCGGGCGATGTCAGGGGTGACGGGGATAAAAAAATCAACCGAGGAATTAAAAAAATCACGCGCAAAACGGCAAGGCGCGTGTCGAAAAGATTTAGCCGTAAAATGCGAGTGCTTGAAAAGCGCGTGCCGCTTGATATAAAAGAAAAGCTTGCGAAAAGCGTCAATAAAATAATTGATGCCGAAATTCTTATCGCAACTCTTAGGTATAAAATCAGAAAAACGAAGCCGCGCGGAGAGGCAAAGCGCGATATGAAGCAAAAAATCCGTGAAAACCGCGCCGCTATCAAGTATTATCTTTCGGATTACCACCGTTTTTTAAAGCGCGCAAGGGCTTATGCAGAGCGCGCGTTCGGTGTGAAAATCCAGGTTGCGTGGGTCCTTGCAGTTCTTGCCGTTTTAGTTACCCTCACGGTGATTTATCTTCGTTTTGAAGCACCCGTGAATGCGTTTTTTCACAGAATTTCCGAATATCTAAAATCAATTCTTTAAAGAAATTTCAGTAAAGGAGGGTGAACGATGCCGCTTTTTTCAAGAAGAAAATATGACGACCTTGACGACGTTGCGCGTCTTACGGAAGACGAAAAAAAAGAGGCGGTCGCCTCGCTTGAAGCGCGCCGCAACGCAATAAACGCGGAGCTTGAAAGGCTTATGGCGAGCTACGCCCGCCTGACGAAAAACAGGAAAATTTTGAAGCGTAAATAAATAAATGTTTCCTTTCAGAAACTTGAAATGAAACGCTCGCGCGCTTCTTGAAATTATTTTACTTTGTAAAACGTTGAAATGTTCCCTAGCGGAAACTTGAAATGCTCCCAGAAATTTCGCGGAGCAATTTTCAACTTTTTTTAAAAACCCCTTGATTTTTTTAAAATTTATGATATAATGTTAGTGGAATAATATGATGTATTATGAAGAGTGGCTTGCGAGTCACTCTTCGTTTGCTGTAAAGGCAAAAACGAAAAAGGACAAAATTAAATGAAAAAATCTATTAAAGAAACAGTTAAAGAGGCTATTTTGCCCTGCGTTACGGAGCTTGGATACAGAATCTGGGACGTAAGCTATCATAAGGTAGGCGCGGATTATCACCTTGAAATCACCATAGATTCCGACGACGGAATCGGAATTGAGGACTGTGAAAAGGTGCACAGAGCCATAGATCCGATACTTGACGAGTGCGATCCTATCGAAAGCTTTTATTATCTTGAGGTTTCATCTCCCGGAATTGAAAGAGAGCTTAAGAGTGACGAGCATATAGAGCTTTCACTCGGCGAGGCGGTTGAAGCGAAGCTTTTTACCGCTAAAGACGGAAGAAAAAGCATTACGGGCGAGCTTAAGTCCTACGAGGGCGGCGTCGTGACTATTGCCGAGGGTGACGCTGAGGTAAGCCTTCAGAAGAGCGAAATCGCAAAGCTCACCACAGTTTATTTTGAATAATAAAAAAATATATAAGAGGTAAAGAAAATGAATCAGGATTTCTTTTGTGCCCTTGAGCTTCTCGAGAAGGAGAAGGGCATTTCAAAGGAGTACATGATCGCAAAGATCGAAGCGGCACTCGCAAATGCGTGCCGCAAGGAAGTCGGAGCAACGACGGTTATAAGAGTTCAGCTCGATCCTGTAAAGCAGGACTTCAGAGTTTATCAGCAGCGCACTGTAGTTCCCGACGGCGAGGTTGAAGATCCCAAAACCCAGATAGGAGTTACCGACGCAAAGGCTATAAGCCGCCGCAACAAGCTTGGCGGAACGCTTGAAACCGAGCTTAAGACAAAGAACTTCAGACGTCTTTCCGCGGTTGCAGGTAAGCAGATGATAGTTCAGGCGATAAGAGATGCGGAGCGCGAGCGCCAGACGAGAGAATACGAGGAGAAGCGCGAGGAAATTATCACCGCTATCGTTGATAAGGTTGATAACCAGACCGGAAATCTCATTCTCGATACGGGCACAGGCTACGCAACGCTTCTTAAGTCCGAGCAGATTCCCGGTGAGATTCACGACGTAGGCGACAGACTTAAGGTATTCGTATCCGAGGTTAAGTCGGGCGAGGTTCGCGGTCCTATCGTAACGCTTTCAAGAATTCACCCGAACTTTATAAAGCGCCTTTTCGAGCTTGAAATTCCCGAAATTCAAGACGGAACGATAATCATAAAGGGCGTCTCGCGCGAGGCAGGAAGCAGGTCTAAAATCGCGGTTATGTCGCGTGACGAAAACGTTGACGCGGTAGGCTCCTGTATCGGTAAGAACGGAACGAGAATTTCCGCAATTCTTTCTGAGCTTGGAAACGAAAAGGTTGACATTATAAGATACAGCGAAAATCTCCCTGAATACGTTGCAGAGGCACTTTCTCCCGCTTCCGTAATCTCCGTTATTATGGACGGTGAGCGCTCCTGCCGCGTAACAGTTGCGCCCGAACAGCTTTCTCTTGCTATCGGAAGAGAAGGACAGAACGCAAAGCTCGTTGCAAGACTTACGGGCTGCAAGATAGATATTAAGGCGTAATGAGCAAGTCGAATATTAAAGCTCGCAAGATTCCCGAAAGACGTTGCACAGGATGTGGTGAGCATTTCGCCAAAAACGAGCTTATCCGTGTGTTGAGAACGCCCGAGGGCGAGATAATTATAGATTTTACGGGCAAAAAATCAGGCCGCGGCGCATATATTTGCAAAAGGCTTGATTGCTTCAAAAAGGCAAGGCAGAAGAAAAGACTTGAAGCCTCGCTTGAAGTAAAAATTCCCGAAGAGGTCTATATTCGTCTTGAAGAGGAGCTTGCGCTTGGCAATTAACGAAACGCGCCTTCTAGGAATGCTTGGCTTCGCTATGAGAGCAGGAAAATTGATTATAGGTACAGAATCGGTTTGTCGTGCTATGGCTAAGGGTTTGCCAAAGCTCGTTTTGGTATCCGATGCGGCATCGGAAGGTACGAAAAAAAAGCTTGTCGTAAAATGCGAGTTTTACGGCATACCGCACGCAGCGCTTCCCCTGGAGGCGCAAAGACTCGGCGCGCTTCTCGGAAAAACTTATGCGCCGATGGCAATTGCGGTAACGGATTCGGGCTTTAGCGAGGAAATCAAAAAAGCGCTGAATCCAAAGACGGCAGAGGAAATTTAAGGGACAGTCAAAAGCCCTATTGCCTCTCCGCAAAATAAGAAAGGAAGTTTTCGCGTAAGCGGAAACCGGTGACTTATATGGCTCAGAAAATAACTCAGATTTCAAAGGACTTTAATATAGAACCGAAAACGGTTGTTGAGCTTTTTGCAGAGCTTGATATTAAGAAAAATTCAAGTGCGGCGGTGCAGGACGACGAGCTTGCGCTCTTCGTTGCGAAGCTTACTCTTACGCACTCTATGAAAAATATTGAGGACTATCTTGACGGCAAGGTTAAAATTTCCGTAGTCGGCGAAAAGAAGCCAAAAGCCCCTAAGGCAAAGGCAGAGTCTCCCAAGCCGGAAGCTCCCAAGACAGAAGCTCCCAAGACAGAGACTCCCAAGACAGAAGCTCCCAAGCCGGAAGCTCCCAAGCCGAAGGCGGAAGCACATAAGGCAAAGCCCGAAGCTACCAAAAGCTCCGCAACGGAATATCACAACCCGAACTACAAGCCCCGTGAGGAAAAGCCGCGCCGCCCTGAGAAGCCTCAGTATCAGAAGTACAACGGAAGACCTCAGGAAAACCCATTCGCAAAGAAGCTTGACAGTATGAACCGCGCGGCAGAAGGCTTCCGTCAGGGACAGAAGCCCGCGCCAAAGCTAGAACACAAGCCTCAGGCAAAGCTCGAAGCTAAGGCAGAAGTAAAGCCTCAGGTAAGGAAGGATGCGTCAGAGCTTCTTCCAGCGCAGAAGCTTCAGCTTGAAAAGCAGGCAAAGCAGGCGGCAAAGCCCGAGGAGAAAAAGCCCGCGCCTCAGGCTCCCAAAAAGGAAGAAAAGAAGGCGCAGAAGCAGCAGTTCAAGACTATAATGCCGACTATCGATATGTCTAACGTCAAGGGCGGAGTAAATATCAATGCGGAGTACACCGCAGATACACGCAAAACGCGCGTTGTTGATATGAGAACCACCGACGTTAATCTCTCGAAGTATGACGACCACTATAACGACAGATACTTCGCAATAATGAACGGCACGGATAATAAGTCCTCGAAGCAGAAGCTTAAGAAGCAGGATAACCGCGGCCAGAATGCGAAGAGCGCTAAGGATAAGGCAAGAGCCGCACAGGAAAAGATTAAAAGACTTGAAGCGGAAAGAGCCAGAAACAAGCCTCTTGAAATCACCGTTCCCGACGAAATCACCGTATCCGAGCTTGCAACCCGCCTTAAGAAAAACTCGGGCGAGATTATCAAAAAGCTTATGCTTATGGGCGAAATGAAGGGCCTTAACGACGTTGTCGATTTCGGAACTGCGGAGCTTATTGCAGACGAGTTTGGCGCAAAGGTAACTAAGGAAGTCGTCGTTACTATTGAAGAAAAGCTCTTCACCGAGGCAGAAGACGACCTTGCAGACCTTGAAGAAAGAGCACCCGTCGTTTGCGTTATGGGACACGTTGACCACGGTAAAACCTCAATACTTGACGCAATAAGACATACTAACGTAACACGCGGCGAGGCGGGCGGTATTACGCAGGCTATAGGCGCTTACAGAGTAAAGGCAAACGGCAAGGATATCACCTTCCTTGACACCCCCGGCCACGAAGCTTTCACCGCAATGCGTATGAGAGGCGCGAAGTCCACGGATATTGCAATTCTCGTCGTTGCGGCAGACGACGGAGTTATGCCCCAGACCGTTGAGGCTATAAGCCACGCGAAAGCGGCTGGAATTGATATTATCGTTGCGATAAATAAAATGGATAAGCCGACGGCAAATCCCGACAACGTTTTAAACCAGCTCACTCAGTATGAGCTCGTTCCTGAGGCGTGGGGCGGAGACGTAATCTGCGTTCCCGTTTCGGCACTTACGGGTATGGGTATTGACGACCTTCTTGAGAGCGTTCTTCTCGTTGCCGAGGTTAAGGAGCTTAAGGCAAATCCTGCGAAGCGCGCAAAAGGCCTCGTTATCGAGTCGAAGCTTGACAGAGGACGCGGCCCTGTTGCAACGGTTCTTATTCAGAACGGAACTCTTCACCAGGGTGACTACGTTATAGTAGGTAACACGGTAGGCAGAGTGCGCGCAATGGTTGACGATAAGGGCAAAATGATTAAAACCGCAGGCCCATCTATCCCCGTTGAGATAATAGGTCTTGACGAGGTGCCCCAGGCGGGCGACGAGCTTAACGCGGTTGAAGACGAAAGAATGGCTAAGAGCCTTGCGGACCAGCGCCGCGAAAAGCTGAGACAGGAAACGCTTGCCGCTAACGCAAGAGTCAACCTTGACGACCTCTTTAACCAGATTGCCGAGGGTGTTAAAACTCTTAATATCGTAGTTAAAGCAGACGTTGCAGGCTCTGTTGAAGCCGTTAAGCAGTCGCTTCTTAAGCTCTCAAACGAAGAGGTTAAGGTATCCGTTATTCATAGCGCGGTCGGTGGAATTACCGAGTCCGACGTTATGCTTGCAACCGCATCAAACGCAATTATTACGGGCTTTAACGTGCGCCCCGATAAGAATGCTATCGACTCTGCCGAGAGAAACGGCGTTGATATAAGATGCCACCGCATAATCTACGAAATAATCGAAGAAATTGAAGCGGCAATGAAGGGTATGCTTGCGCCTACCTTCAAGGAAGTTGTCCTTGGACACGCAGAGGTTCGTCAGACTATCCGCGTTCCTAACGTCGGAACAATTGCAGGCTCTTACGTTCAGGACGGTAAAATTGCGCGTAACGCAAATATCCGTATCGTTCGTGACGGTATCGTAATATTTGAAGACAAAATTTCCTCTCTTAAAAGATTCAAGGACGACGCGCGCGAGGTAGCTCAGGGCTACGAGTGCGGTATAGGACTTGATAAGTTTAACGACATCAAGGAAGGCGATATACTTGAGGCGTTTGTTATGGAAGAGGTAGCGCGCTAAAGCGGCTATGATATTTTGGTAAGACCGAAAACGAAATGAATATTTTTAAGGTGGGGTATTTTTGCCTCACCTTTTACTTTTGCCGGTTTAAGTTTTAAGGTTGAAAACCCAGCGGTTTTCTTCTTTAAGATTTAAATTTCGTTTCATTTTTCCGTTTTTCCCCTCTCGCAGTATTAAATACAGCTTCGGGAGAAAGAACGAAAAATCTTCCGCAAAATCTCTTTGCCGCAGCGGCTTCGAGCTTTGTGTAAAAACCGCAAATGAAATAGTTAAATCCAGAAGCTAAAATTAACCTTGATTTTACTGAGTCTTAATGATACTGCCTCTTTTCGTCAGCATTAAATCATAATACATTTGTTAATTTTATGTAAATTTTGAATACTTAGAGCTGTGAGGGCGCGAGTTTTGCTCGCAAAATAACAAATAAATGACTTTGGATTTTGTGTAAAAAGTCAAAAATTCGGCTTTGCACCTAAAAGCCTTGAAAATTCTTCGCGCGTGTGATATACTATAAAAAATAAAAATATATACGTTCTTTCGGGAACAGTATCAGGAGGCACAAATGAAGTCAGGCAAAAAAATTTCCTCTCTTTTGCTTACACTCGCAACTCTCGCGCTTGTACTTTGTATTCTCTTTGCATGCTCAAGCAGCGTGACTGTCAGCTTTGAGTCCGACGGCGGAACGAGCGTTCCGAGCGCAACGCTTAACAAGGGCGAGGCGGTAAGCGCACCCGAGAATCCTACTCGTGACGGATATTCTTTCGCAGGCTGGAAAACTCAAGACGGGGCTCTTTGGAATTTTACTTCCCCCGTAACGAAAAGTATGACGCTTATCGCGTCTTGGGTTAAAAATGACGCGGAAAATACCGCAACCGTAAGCTTTGACCTTAAGGGCGGGGATACCTCGAGCTATACAAGCTCAGTCACGGTTCAGAAGGGTTCGGTTCTTGCAGAGCCTATGGAACCTCAAAGACCTGGTTACGATTTTGTCGGTTGGTTCTATCTCGGTGAAGAATTTGATTTCACAAATAAGGTTATCGCGGGAGATATCACTCTTATTGCTCACTGGACGCTAGCAACCTACGCCATAAGCTACGACCTTCAGGGCGGAACGCTTGAAGCTCCCGTCGTTGAATATACTACGCTTGCAGAGGAGGTAATTCCTAATCCTGCACGTAACGGTTATAAGTTCCTTGGCTGGACCTACGAGGGCGTTAGCGCACCTGTAATTTCTCTCGTTTTGCCTATAGGCTCATACGGCGACATTAAGCTTGTCGCGTCTTGGGAGCTTATTGAATATAGTATTAACTATGAGCTTTCCGGTGCGGTTCTTCCCGGTACGGAGAAAGAGGAGGAAATACCTGAAGGCGCTCCCGAAGGTACGCCTGAAGAAACTCCCGAAGCGGAGCTTATAGTATTCCCCCCGAGCTACAACGTTGAAAGCGAGAGCTTTGCTATTCCGACGCTCACGAAGGAGCATTACGAATTCCTTGGTTGGCAGGTAAACGGTGAGGGCGAGCCCGTTTTCAACCTAGTTATCGAAAAGGGCAGCTTCGGCGACCTTAATCTCGTTGCCGTTTTCAAGCCCGTTGAATACAAAATCAGCTACGAGCTTGGCGAAGGCGCGGTAAATAACGAATCTAACCCTCTTTACATAACGGCAGAGAGCGAAGCCGTTACACTTCTCGCTCCCACTTTTGCGGGCTATAAGTTCGTAGGTTGGCAGATTGGCGGCGAGGGCGAGCCCGTTGCAGAGGTAGTTATCCCTGCGGGCACAACCGCAGAGCTTAGCTTCAAGGCGGTCTTTGAAAAGGACACCTACACCGTTACGTACTTCGACGGAAACGGCAAGACTCACGAGGGCGAAGCTCTCCCCACAAGCTTTATGATAGATAATCTTCCCGTAAAGCTTCCTACTCTTTATCTTAATAATAAGTGCTTCATTTCTTGGTACACCGATGCGGATTATACAAATCCCATTACTGAAATCACCGAATGTAAAAATATAACTCTTTACGCAAAATTCGTTGACGTTAGCGAGGGCCTTGTATTTACTTACAATGGCAAGAGCTATGACGTTACGGGCTATATTGGAAATGCCGACGCAGTTTACGTACCCGAGTATTACAAGGGCGTTATCGTAACTGGCGTTGCAGGCGGAGTATTTAAGAACTCCGACATAAGCGAGATTTATCTCCCCGAAAGCATTAAGTCTATCGGTGACGCGGCATTCTTCTCCGCTGCAAAGCTTAAGAGCGTCGTTCTTGCAGAAAGCTCGAAGCTTGAAGAAATCGGAAAGAACGCGTTTGCGGGCACTGCTCTTGAAAGCTTCACAGCTCCCAAGACTCTGAAGGCTCTTGGCGATGGCGCGTTCTTGGGATGTGTTTCTCTTAAGTCCGTAAGCCTTGAAAACTGTGCGATAGACGCAATCGCTGCCTCGGCCTTTGAGGGAACTTCAATTGAAAAAATCGTAATTCCCGCAAGCGTAGAGTATATCTTTGAAAAGGCATTTTACAATACCGCAAAGCTTGTTTCCGTAGAATTTGGCAATAATTCCTCGCTTTCCGCAATATATAACGCGGCGTTTAAGAACTGTATTGCTCTTGAAAGCATAAGCATTCCGAAGAACGTTCTTTCGATAAAGAATAACGCGTTTGAAAACTGCGAAGCGCTTGTTTTTGTAAGCTTTGAAGAAAATTCCGAGCTTAACTATATCGGCAATTCCGCATTCAGAAATTGCTACGCGCTTACCGCTATTAAATTCCCCGAAAAGCTTATCTCCATTTCGGATTACGCATTCTATTATGCAAGCAAGCTCTCAAGCATCAGCTTCGACCTTAACGGTGAGCTTAAAACAATAGGCAAGAATGCATTTGCCGCAACTGCGGTTAAGGAAATCATATTGCCCGAAAATCTTGAAAGCATTGGCGAGAGCGCATTCGCGTTCTGCTACGAGCTTCGTGACGTAACGTTCAATGCAAAGCTTTTGACTATTGAAAAGCTCGCGTTTAACGCGTGCGCAAAGCTTGACGCAGTAAGTCTTGCCGCAGGCACAGATGCCAAGGCAGACTCATTCAACGGATGCGTTGCGGTTGAAGAGCTTACCGTAAATAAAGTAAATCCCACCGAGCTTTTCGGCGGCGAGCTTCCCGCAGGCATCAAGCGCGTAACGCTTCTTAACGAAAATGCTATCGCGGCAGACATCTTGAAGGGCTGCACGTCACTTGAGTACGTAAAGCTTCCTTTCGCAGGCTTAACTCAGCCGGGTAAAACCATTGAAGTTAACGGTGCTTCAAAGCTAGCTCTCGAGGAAGACGTAAAGGCGTTTACCGACCTCTTTGGCGGCACTGTTCCCGCAAGCCTTAAGACTGTTGAAATCACAGGCGGCTCTTACGTTTCCGCAGCTTCCTTTAAGGACTGCGCGTATATCGAAAGAATAATTCTTCCTGCTACCACTACCGCGATAGGTTATGAAGCATTCGCGGGCTGTAACTCGCTTTCATTCCTCTCCTTGCCTTTGGCAATGACGGGTGACGATGAAGCGGACTACGCAGAAATTACTTACAAGGTTGATAATGAGGTTGACGGTGAAATTGTTAAGGAAACCGTAACCGAAACCGTTTCAACGAAAACTCTTTCCTACGTATTCGGACTTAAAGTTCCCACGAGCCTCGTAGAGCTTATCGTTTCTTACTACGGCGGTGAGACTTATGCAAAGCTTTCTCCTAAAGCATTTGTAGGAAGCTCTTTAAGAACCGTTACTCTTATCGGCTTCTCAAACGTTTCCGACTACGCGTTCTACGATGTTAAAACTATTACGGAGGTTTATCTTGACGCCTCCGCTATAACCGAAATCGGTGACTATGCGTTCTTTGGCGCATCTAAATTTACAAGCCTTCTCGTTCCCGCAAGCGTTGAGCTTATCGGCTACGGCGCGTTTGAGGGCTCGGGACTTGAAGCTATAGAATTCGCAGAGGGCTCCAAGCTCACCGAAATTATGGACTCTGCATTTATGGATTGCGAGGCGCTTAACAGCATCACGCTTCCCGCAGGTGTCACGGAAATCTCCGCAAGTCTTTTCGAGGGCTGCACGTCACTTACCGAATTCGCACTTAAGGACTCGGTAACGGCTATCGGCGAGAGCGCATTTGAGGGCTGTACCTCACTTAAATCCGTAAGCTACGGTGAAAACGCAGCTCTTACGGTAATAGGCTCCTACGCATTTAAGGATTCGGGACTTGAGAGCTTCACCGTTCCTCTTGCGGTAAACGTAATTCCCGTTGGCGCATTTGAAAACTGTAAGGCTCTTTCGGAAGTTAATTTCACCCTTCCCAAAGATGATGCAGAATTCAACGGCACCTTAATAGTGCTTAACGATGCATTTAAAAATTCCGGTTTAACGAAGATTAAGCTTCCCGCTTACACCGCGTCACTTGGTGACAGCGCATTCGAGGCTTGCGAAGCTCTTGCGAGCGTATCCTTTGGTACGGACTCCAAGCTTTCCGTAATCGGCAGCCGCGCGTTTGCCGAATGTAAGAGCCTTGCAGACATCAAGCTTGCCGCAGGCATTGAGGTTTTGGAAAACGAAACCTTTAAGGACTGCCGCGCGCTTAAGAGTGTAAGCTTCGCAGATTATAGCAAGCTCAACAGTATCCTTGACAGTGTATTTGAAAATTGCCTTATGCTTGAAGCTATAGAGCTTCCCGCAGGCGTTACAATGATAGGTGATTACGTATTTGCAAACTGCTTTGCTCTTGCCGAAATCAAGCTTCCCTTGAGAGTTGAAACTCCCGCAGAGGAAGAGGGCGGCGAGCCTACGGTTGCCGAATCTATGCTTCAGAGCATTGGCGAGGGCGTATTCAAAAACTGTGACTCTCTTACCGAAATCACACTTCCTGCAAGCCTTCGCACTCTCTCCGAGCTTGTATTCTATAATTGCGATAAGCTTGCTAAGGTTAATTTCGAGGATGGCTCAACTCTTGCCTTTGTTTCAAATAGCGCATTTCTTAACTGTTTAGCGCTCAAGAGCTTCGCGGCTCCCGACTCGTTACAGTATATTGGAGAATCCGCATTCCAGGGTTGCTCGGCACTTGAAGCTATCACCTTTGGTGAAAATAGCGCACTCGCAGATATAGACGCATGCGCATTTATGAACTGTACGTCGCTCAAGAGCTTTGAAGCTCCCGCAGCGCTCAGATACATAGGCACGGAAGCCTTCAGAGGATGCTCAGCGCTTGAGGTCGTTGAATTGACTACGGGTGTTGTGTGCATCGAGAACTATGCATTCCAGAGCACTCCGAAGCTCGTAATCAAGCTTACGTACTTTGAGGAGGGCGCTCACCTTGCGTGGCTCGGCAACGGCATTCACGGAACGTACTGGAATACCGATAACAACGAGCTTGAGTTCGTTTACGTAATGTACTTACAGTAAGGCGAAGCGAGGCTTCGCAATGAAATTCGCCCGACAAATCGTGCGAATGAAATTTGCTCACGCAAATGAAATGTTATAAGTAATATGAAATGCGCCCCGAAATCTCGGGGCGCATGTTTTTCATAACGATATTGGCGCATTTCATTTTATGCGCGGAACCTTCAGTCAAGCCGCATAGTCGCTTATTGTCGGGGATTAACCCCTTCGCAAGCTCCTTGTTTCGTCGGCTTCGCGTCGTAAAAACGATACTTAATCGTTTTTACTTGCTCACATTTCAAGCAAATCTATGCTTTGCCATAAAAATCACGGCGCATACTTGATTTAGTATTTGTTTTGTGCTAAAATATACGAGTAAATAATTTTTTGGAGATTTTATGATAAAAAACGTACTTCTCGACCTTGACGATACGGTTTTTGATTTTCACTTAGCCGAAAAAAAGGCGCTCACAAAAACGCTTGATTTTCTCGGTGTTGAGCCGACGGAGGCGGTTACGTCGCGCTATAGCGAGATAAACGCGTCGCTTTGGCGGAAGCTGGAGCTTGGGGAGCTTTCGCGCGAGGAGGTTCTCGTTTCGCGCTTTAAGCTTCTTTTTGACGAGATAGGAGCTTCGTGCGACGCGCTCGAGGCGCGAAAATCCTATGAGAAAAATCTCTCACTGGGACATTATTTCATAGACGGAGCGCCCGAGCTTCTTGAAGCGCTTTTTGGGAAATATAAGCTCTTTTTAGCGTCAAACGGTACGGCGGCGGTGCAGATTCCGCGAATCGAATCCTCGCCCATAGAAAAATACTTCGACGGAATTTTTATCTCAGAAATAGTCGGCTTCAATAAGCCCGACGCGCGTTTTTTCGAGAGAATTTTTGCAAGTATCAAGGACTTCTCAAAAGACGAAACGATAATAGTCGGTGACAGTATTTCGTCAGATATCAAGGGCGGCAAAAACGCAGGGATTAAGACCTGTCTTTATAATCCGCGCGGCAAAGAAATTACGGGTGAGGTGCTCCCCGACTTTGAGATAAATAGCCTCTCAGAGCTTTCGGTGCTTCTTTCAAAAATCTGATTTTAAGCCGCAACTTGCGGAATTTGATTTTCAAGTCTTAAGGCTTATATATAATAAATAGAAGGAAATTAAAATGTACTACGGATATAAAATAAGCGATTATACCGCGCGCCTTGCCGAAAAGGCAGAGGCAGACTGCTGCGAGATTTTCAAAAAGATAGACGAAAACGCGCTTTTGTGCTCCGCAAAGGTTTTGGATGCCTTTCAGGAGTGCCGCGTTTCAACAGCGGACTTTATCGAGGTTACGGGATACGGCTACACTGACTCGGGAAGAGATAAGCTCGAGGAGCTTTACGCTCGCGTTTTCGGCGCAGAGGATGCGCTCGTGCGCACTCAGCTTATGTCGGGAACTCACGCGCTTGCGGTAACGCTCGGCGGACTTTTAAAATACGGTGACACTCTTCTTTACGTTTCGGGCGAGCCATACGACACGCTAAAGAGTGTTATAGGAACGGCAGGCGACAGCAGAAATTCTTTAATAAAATGCGGTGTAAAATACGAGGAAATCGACCTTATAAACGACGGCTTTGACCTTGCCGCAATTGAAAAAAGACTAAAGGCAGGCTTCGTGCGTGTGGCGGCAATACAGAGAAGCCGCGGCTATTCAAGGCGCAAGAGCTTGACTATTGATAAAATTGAGGCGGCTTGTAAGCTTATAAAGGAAGTGTCCCCCGAAACCGTGATTATGGTTGACAACTGCTACGGTGAATTCTGCGAGGACCGTGAGCCGACTGACGTAGGAGCAGACGTTTTCGTAGGCTCGCTTATGAAAAATCTCGGTGCGGGCTTTGCCGTTTCGGGAGCTTATTGCGTAGGACGTCACGAAGTTATCGAGGATATAGCGGAGCGCTTTACAGCTCCTTGCGTCGGAAAAACTCTCGGCGCAAACTTTAACCAGTTAGCCTCGCTTTATAAGGGCTTCTTTATGGCGCCTGCGGCAGTTGCGGCAACTCTTAAATCAATGGCATTCGCGGCAAGGCTTCTCGAGCTTTGCGGCTTTGACTCCGTTTCTCCGCGATACGACGAAAAACGCACCGATATAGTTCAGACTATTGACTTTTTCTCAAAGGAAAAGCTTATAAAATTCTGCAAGGGTATTCAGATGGGCTCGCCCGTTGAGTCGTATTGCGTGCCCGAGCCGGGGGAGATGCCCGGCTATCCTCACGAGGAAATTATGGCGGCAGGCACTTTCGTTACGGGAGCTACAAACGAGCTTAGCTGCGACGGCCCGATAACCGAGCCCTATACCGCGTTTATGCAGGGCGGACTTACTTATGACTACGGCAAGCTCGGAGTTATGCGCGCTGTTGACGAAATGCTCGGGCTTTCGGGTGACGAATAATGGGCGTCTGTTACATAGTCGGAGCAGGTGAGTGCGCCCCTCTTCCGAAAATTCAAAATGACGATTTCATAATAGCGGCAGACGGCGGCTTTGACGCGCTTTCACGGCAGAATATTATGCCAAATCTTCTCGTCGGCGACCTTGATTCCATTGAAAACGTACCTACGGGTGTTGAAATTTTGCGTTTTAGGGCGGAAAAGAACGAAACGGATATGCAGCTTGCCGTTCTCGAAGGAGAGAGTCGCGGCTACCGCGAGTTTTTGATTTACGGCGGTACGGGCGGAAGAGCCGACCATAGCTTCGCAAATTACTCCCTGCTTCTTTTTATAGCTAAGCGCGGAATGCGCGCCCGTCTTGTCGGAGTGCGTGACGAGGCTCTGGTTATCGTAAACGGAAGCATAGAGCTTCCCAAGACGGAGTGTGGAAAGTATTTCTCCGTCTTCGCCTTTGGCGGCGAAGCTTTGGGTGTTTCTATTAAAAACGCGAAATACGAGGTCGAAAACCTAACGCTCACACCGGATTTTCCCTTAGGCGTTTCCAACGAATTTTGTGACACGCCCCCCACCGTAAGTGTAAATTTTGGTTCACTTCTCGTGATTTTTGAAAAAAATTCCTAAAACCTCTTGACACGGGGCAAGTCCTGTGTTAAAATTGTAGCCGTAAGAAAACCGAGCGCATAATGTTTGTTAGTTCGATTCTCTTACGGCTCAAACCAAACAGAATATTCATTCAGGGGTGCTCTCGGGCTGAGATGGCTTTCGCCAAACCCTTTAACCTGATACGGATAATGCCGTCGTAGGAAGAAGTGAGTTTTTTTCATAGCTTATTTTACCGCACGGATGTCTATACTGTGCGGTATTTTTGTTGCCTCGCTAAAGCTCGGATTCAAATGCGCAAAAGCGCTAGAAATGCTTTCTTGCGAAAACGCGATTTCGCCCCGGCTTTTAAAAGGCAGATTACAGAAAGGAAAATTCTATGAAAAAAACAAACGTTCTTGCACTCGCAGAGTGCGGAGTGATGGTTGCTCTTGCGAGCATACTCTCCCTCATTCAGCTCGGAAGCTTGCCCGCGGGCGGCTCAATTACTCTTGCCTCTATGCTGCCAATAGTAGTAATAGCGTACAGACACGGCTTAGGCTGGGGACTTGGCGCAGCCGCTTCGGCATCCCTCGTTCAGATGCTTCTCGGTCTTTCGGCATTCTCTTACGTAACCACGTGGCAGTCAATTTTAGCCGTTGCTCTTCTTGATTACGTCGCGGCATTCGCGGTTTACGGCCTTGCGGGAATTTTCAGGAAGCTCTTTAAAAAGCAGTATATCGCGCTCGTTACCGGAGCTGTTTTTGCAGGCCTTTTAAGATACATATGCCACGTTATATCGGGCGCAACCGTATGGGCAGGGCTTTCAATACCCGATTCCGCAGCGCTCCTCTATTCGCTCTCCTATAACGCGACCTATATGATACCCGACACGCTTATTCTCGCGCTCGTTGCGGGCTACGTAGGCGCGGTTATAGATTTTCGCCGCGACGTGCCCACGCGCCTTATCAGCGAGAAGATATCAAAGCTTGACGCAAGCCTCGTAGCCACAGCGGGCGTCGTTATGCTCGGTGCTATAGTTTTTGATATTGCAGCCGTCTTTTCCCGTCTTCAGTCCGAGTCGGGCGAGTTTGATATAACTCTGCTTCCCGAGGCTAACTGGCTTGTGATTTCGATAGTCACGGTATCGGCGCTTCTCGTGACGGCAGGACTTTTTCTTGCGGTTTATCTTCGCAACCGCAAGCCCTGCGATTAAGCCCGTCGCGCTTCTCGCGTCGCTGTCAATTGGCGGTAAAGTTGGCGGTGAAATTGGCGGTTTTTTAAGAAAATGCACCCAAAATCGAAATTTTACGAAAAAAAGCACCGTCTGTTTTGCGGTGGCTTTTCCGCCAAGCTGGCGGACATAATAAACATCAATAAACAAATAATTAAATAAAGAATGAAATATATATAGCGCAGAGAAGAGTTTTTTTGGATTTTTTCTAAGTCCGCCCCATTTGGCAGGCTCGATTTTAAATTTCCGTAAGACTTGGGCGCAAATTTCAAGAGCGAGAACGGAGCTTCTTTTCGGTAAGAGTTTCCTCTCGCTCCTTTTTTGTTAAAAAAGCACGAAAACATACCTGTTTAGACTTTGTTCATATTTAACCCCCGATTTTTTGTATATATTTCACAAAACGAGGTCTTTTTCGACAAAAAGTTTTGGAGGGGTACTATACTTACACGTGCACGCCGTCGTGATACAATAAAATAAAAACGCTATTTTGAGGTGATTTTACGGCTAGGCAGAGTGAATAATCCGAACCCGCTCTGAAGTCTTAATTTTCAGCGCTTTCGGCACGTATCTCTCTTGCCTAACAAAAAGCGAATTTACGGGAGAATTTTATGAACGAAGAAAAGGGAAAAATCAACTACTGCATCTACGACTTTATGCTCGGTCTCGGTCTTAATAACTCCGAGATTAAAATATACGCATTTTTATATGCATACAGAAAGAGTGAGGTTGGCTTCTTCTTTGGCAAAAGAAGCTTTCTTATGGACAAATGCGGCGTCTCAAAGAGAACGGTTGAAAGGGTTATTCCGAAGCTTAAGAAAATGGGCTTGATAAGACTCTCGGAAAACGGAAAATTCCGAGGACTTGCCTGCAACGAGGAATTTATACCGAAAAAGACTAAGATTAAGTCCGCCGTTAGTGCAGACGAGGTTAGCGCGCGCCCGATTAAGCCGAGATACGAAATGATTGAAATGGGGCGGGGGTATTTCACTCTCACGCGCGAGCAATACGAGGCGCTTCTTGAGCTTGTGCCGATACAGGAGCTTGAGTCTTACGTCGGAAGAATGAACAGAATGCTTGAGAATAATATGGCAAGCGGTGGTCGTCCGCCGAAAAATTATTATAAAACGCTTAGGAAATGGATACTTGAGGCTTGCAGTTTGTAGCTGAAAAACGTGAAAGCTTCGGTTTGCGGCAGTAGAACAGAAAGTTTCGGCTTATAGGCGGCGCGGCGGGAAGCTTCGGCTTGAGGATACGGAGCTTAACGGGAAAACGTAAGCTTTCAACCGCATACACGGGCTTCGCTTGAAATGGCAAGCTGCCTTGAAATACTTTTGCACGGTAAAAGCATAGAAATCCTAGGATAAATATAACCACGCAAATTTTGAGTGGGTATTTCAAGTTCACGAAGCGAACGTTTCAAGACTGAAGGTCATTTCAATCGCCCTCCGGCCTAAAATTATTTCATTTGCGGTTTTCACCAAAAGCTTCGATGCTGTTCCTTATATAGTGGAATATGTACTGCTGGGCCACGCCAGCATATCTTCCTAAAGCTTCAGGCTCAAGATGCCCGTCAAAGTAGGTGTCGATAGCGCGCTTCATCCAGACGTCGATAGGGAAAGCTTCGAGATTTCCGAAGCCGAAGAGCGCGGCGCAGGATGCGACCTTGTCGCCGACACCGTGGATTTTCTTAAGCTCGGTGAGAGTAAAGACGTAGCTTCGCGCAGCGGCTATCATTGAAAGATTTGTTTCTCCCGACGCGACTCTTTCTGCCGCGTTTACAAGATATTTATAGCGGAAGCCCGGGCGCGAGGAAAGAAGCTTTGCAGGCTCGCGCGCGACGTCATCTGCCGTCGGAAAGCTATAGCAAAATCCGCAAGAGCGACAGCTTTCGTGACACGGGGTGCCTTCTATTTTGGATAGAGGACATTTTTTGATTGAATTTTGTAAACAAAGGTTCTCACCGTACAATGCGGAAATTTCCGCGATTATCTTTTTTATTCTTGGAATATTATTGTTTTGAGATACGATAAACGAGAAAAGAGCTTCCCAAGCGTCTTGCCTGAGTATTGCGATGCCGCCTGCCGCGTCAATTGCCGACTTAAGCCACGCGGAGTCGGTTCTTTTTCTTATGTCGTCTTTGATTTTTTCATAGTCTGTGTCAAGTGAAAAATAGGGAACGGCAAGAGCGTCAAAATCCTCGTCTGATATGTCGTAGAATATAAGCTCGCCAAGCTTTCTCTGTCCGACAAAGAAAAGCTTTTTCCCTGCCGGAATCATATATTCGCAGTATCCGTTTTCCTCTTTTATCGGGCGGTGGCGGAAGCACTGACCGCATTCGAGAGTGTCGCGGAGAGAGTATGCGGAAAGCCCGGCTATGACAAGCGCGTCGCGCCCGTCGATTTTCTTTCGTGTTCTTGTGAACATTTTGTCGATTTCCCCTTGAAAATTGCTTTTACTTAGTGTATAATGATAAATGAGATAATATTTTAATAATATTTTAGCATATTACGCGCGATAATTCAAGCGATTTCAAAAATCCCGAGGAGAAAAATTTTGGAACAGATTTACACGATACCCGTCGGCGAAGCCTTCGACCTTGTCGCTGAGAAGCCTGAATGCGGCTGCCCATTCTGCGTGCTTTATAAAAAGCTCCAGAACGACGAAATTGATATAATTCTCGGTGCTTCAATGATGGAGCCGGATATAAGAATAAAAACGAATAAAGAGGGATTTTGCCTCTCGCACTATAACATAATGCTCGGCCGCCGGCGTATGCTCGGAATGGGACTTATGATGGAAAGCCATCTCGGAGAGATTCGGAAAAACGCGTTCACGAAAGGGCTTTTAGGTCCGAAGCCAAACGGCTCGCTCTCAGCCCTTCTCGGACTTGAGGAAAGCTGCTACGTGTGCGGAAGAATCAATAAAAATCTCTCTGCAATGATAGCGACGGCGGTTTATCTTTTTGAGAGTGACCTCGACTTCCCGAAAAGATTTCGCACAGCGCCCTACTTCTGTCTTCCTCACTACAGAATGATGCTTGACTTCGCCTCGAAGAAAATGAATAAGAAAAAATTTCGTGACCTATACGACGCAGCTTATGAAATCAACGAAAAATACCTTAAAAGCCTTGAGGGCGACGTCAGCTGGTTTTGCAAGAAATTCGACTACCGATACGACGAGGAGCCGTGGTACAATTCAAAGGACTCGGTACAGCGCTCAATAAAATTCCTCTCGGGAGATCCGGGACTTGACGACTGACGGATAGGATACGAAAATCTAAAGAACCAACGGGTTTGACACTCTTACGACCAGAAAGGAAGAGTCTATGATTATTGAGAAAATCAAAATAAAAAGCTTCGGAATGATAAGGGATGCATCTTTTGAGTTTTCCGATACGGTAAACGTTATCGAGGGAAGCAACGAGGCGGGCAAGAGCACTATTGCCGCATTCATAAAGTATATGCTTTACGGCTTCGACGCTGACGACGAAAGAGACGACGTGCTTCTTGAGCGCCCGAAGCGTCTTAACTGGGAAACGGGACTTGCGGAAGGCTCTATGACCGTTAGGGTAAAGGATAAAAAATACCTGATAACGAGAAGAAGCGAGCGCACTGAGAGCATAGGAAGACCGAGCTACAGGGAAGAAAACACGATAATTGACCTTGAAACAGGCGCGCCCGCTTTTGGAAAGATGTCCGCAGGCGAGGTTTTCTTCGGAGTTGATAAGGAGCTTTTTGAGAATACCGCCTTCGTCGGACAGATAGGCGACTCGGCTATAAATCGCGGCTCGGTTAAGGAGTCTATTGAGAATATACTTTTCTCGGGCAATGAGAAAATAAACAATCAGAGAGCGGCAAGCCGCGTTTCTGATAAAATGGAAACTTATCTTCACAAAACGGGTGGCGGCGGCGCAATTTACGACCTTGAAAGACGCGGCGCGGAATTTCTTGAAAGATTTACCCGCTCTGACGAGGACAATAAGCAAATTCTCGCAAAGGAAGCAAAGCTTCACGAAATTAAGAGTGAGCGCGAAAAGGAAATCAAGAACGAGGAAAAGCTCGTTGAGCTTGACCATTGCTATGAAAATATGAAGGTTATCCGCGCCTTTGACGAGCTTCACGAAAACGAAAAGCGCGCAGACGAAAAGGCAGAGGAATACGCGGCTTACGTCAGCCGTAATACCTACGCGGGCTTTGCGCCTACGGGCAAATATCTCACGGATATAACCGTATCCCGACGCGGAGTTGACGACAGCTACCGTTCTCTTATTGATGCGGAGAGTGAGTACGAGAGGTCGAAAAATGCCATAGGCATTACGCGTGAGATTGAAAATGCGATTTCCTATTCCGACACTCTCGGCGGTGAGGGAGAAGTAAGAAAAAAGATAGATAGCGTTGCTCGTGACAACGTCAAAAATATCGTCTTTATGTCGCTTGCGGCACTTGTATTTTTAGCGGCCTTGGTTATTGAGATAATTGCAAAGGGCGTGCTTGCGCATATTGCTTTCCGTATAGTTTTCGGAGTATTTGCGGCAGCTGCCGTAGGATGCGGCATATATCTGCTTCTGCGTTTTCTTAAAAACAAAAAAGCGCTCACGGAGCTACAGGATAAATTTTCAACCGAGGACCTTGAAAATCTTAAGAAAAAGCTTACCGTTATAGCTGAAGCCCGCGAAAAGCGCGACAACGTACTTAAGGCTATTGAAGACGGGCGCGCAGCAGTTGAAAGAGGAAAAGAGGACTGGGCGAGAGCTAAGGAAAATCTTGCGGCATCGGTTGCTCTTTGGGGCGGTGAAATTCCAACCGAAAAGCCCAATGAATATCTTGATAAGCTTGAAGAAAAGCTCCGCACGTATCTTGACGAGGAAGCCAGACTCCGCGCGGAAAAATGCGAGCTTGAAATTATCGTCAGGGAAGCGAGAAAGCAGCTTGCGGGCAAGAGCGAGGTTAATATTCGCGCTCAGGTTTCGCCCCTTAAGCGCAAGGTTCTTTCGGAAATCGACCACGAGGGTATACTTGAGGGGATTAAGATTTGCCGCGATAGAATAGGCGAGCTTCTCATTGAAGCCGAGCTTGTTGAAAACGAGCTTTCCGCGCTTAAGCTCCGCGCAACAGACCCTGCCGCGCTCTACTCAAAGATGCAGGCAAACGATGCTCTTATTTCCGAATTAAGACAGGAATACGAGGCGTACAAGCTTGCGTTTGACTCGATAATGACCGCAAGCGAGAACTTAAGAGAAGAAATTTCCCCCCGTCTTGGCGAATTTTCAACGGAGCTTATGTCGCTTATGACGGACAAAAAATACACCTCGCTTGACGTAAGCGACGGACTTAAGGTTAGCTTCACGGCTCCTGACGGGGAGAAAAAATCGGTTGACTTCCTCTCTGGCGGCACGCGCGACCTCACTTACATAGCCGTGAGAATGGCGCTTATAGATATGCTCTATACCGAGAAGCCGCCGATTGCGTTTGACGAGAGCTTCGCGCATCAGGACAACGTGCGCGCGGCGTCAATGATGAAGGCTATTGCGGCGCTTGCAAAGGAAGGACATCAGGCATTCGTGTTTACCTGCCGTCAAAGAGAGGCCTTGCTTGCGCGCGAGCTTGACAAGAAAACTGAGGTTTTCAGGCTTTCTTCCTCGTGCGACGCGCTCAGCTAGGCAAGAGCGAATTCGGATTATTCACTCTTCTCTAGGCAAGAAAATATAGGATTCGTTCACAGCTCTTGAATTTTTGTGCTTCGGCATTCGTTTTCTTGCGTGCTTAAAAAATATAAATTAAGAGGAACAAAAATGCCCTACAAGAAAAGAATACTTACAGTCGGTGCTTCCAATATGGAAACAACCGTAACGGTAGCCCGTTTTCCCGATAAAGCCGAAACCCTCAAAGACGAGGGCGGAATTTCCTATGCTCCCGGGCGCGGCGGCGCAAATGCGGCAATAGCTCTTGCAAAGCTTGGCGCAACGTCGGTTTTTGCAACGAGGCTCGGCCTCGACCTTTACGGACAAAAGCTTTACAATTATTACAAGGAGTCGGGAATAGACACCTCATTCGTTAAGGTGGACCGAGATTTTTCGACGGGACTCTCTCTTTCCGTAAGAGAGGCAGACGGCTCGGTAAGACGAGTTGATTTTCCGGGCGCAAACGAGCATCTCACGACGGATGCGATTTCCGAGGCGATTGCAACAAGCCCCGACGCAGTTTTTGTAAACTTTGAAAGCGGCTTTGCTCTTGCCGCGAAAACCGCTAAAATCGCGGCGGCGCGCCGCGTACCCGTCTTTATTGACGCGAGTCCTGCAAATGCAAATCTTGCGCTTGAGTCTCTTCCCGAAATTGAGGTTTTCACGCTTACCGACGCAGACGTAAAAAGATACACCGGTATCACAATGTCCACATCACAAGACGCAATGCGCGCGGCTTTTGCTATGCGCCGCAAGGTGACGGCAAAATATATAGTTATAAACCAGGGCGCAAGGGGCGCTATGATATACGACGGCAAAAGATGCGAGGTCGTAAGCCCTCAGTATTTTGAAAAGCCCGTTGATTTAAGGGCGGCAGACGAGGCGTTTTCCGCCTCGCTCGCTTCGGAGTATTTTGCCTCGGGCAATATAAAAGAGGCAACTAAATTCGCGCTCTTCGCAAGAGGCGTTACAGCTTCGCGCCACGGTGCGTCAACCTCGCTTCCAACGCGCGAGGAGCTCGCGGGGCTTATGAGCGAGCAAGGGTAAATAAAGCTTTACGTTTTACAAGGATTTGGTGCGGCGAAAGAGCCGAAGCTTGCAGCCCTAAGACTTGTCGGCGCGGGTTATTCTCTTATCCGAAAACCGAGCGGGGAGCTTTAGGGCTTAAAACAAAAAACGAAAGGAAACGGCAGAATGAATTATGAATTCCAAGAAATAAGCTATCCCTCAAGTGACGGGATACACACGATACACGCAGAAATTTATTTTCCGAAGGAAAAGTCTCCCGCCGGTGTCGTTCAGATTGCTCACGGAATGGTTGATTATGTTGAGAGATATAAACCTCTTGCCGATTTCCTTACGGGCGAGGGCTACGTAGTTGCGGGAAACGACCATTTAGGACACGGAAAAAGTGTTTCCTCGCCATCTGAGTTCGGCTATTTTGCAAAAAAAGGCGGTGTTGACTTCATTATATCCGACCTTTACGAAATGAATAAATATTTGAGAAATACGTATAAAAATTTGCCCGTATTTCTTCTCGGGCACAGTATGGGCTCGTTTATCGCGAGGCTTTACGCTGTAAGGCATCCCCACACGATTTCAGGTCTTATAATTCACGGCACAGCAGGCCCGAATCCCGTTTTGCCTCTCGGAAAGGCGCTTGCGGCTGCAACCTCACTCCTCTGCGGAGAATATCACAGAAGCCGTCTTCTGAAAAGTCTTTCAACGGGCGCTTACAATAAGAGATTCCCGAGGGCAGAGGGCGTGAATGCGTGGCTGACGAGAAAAACGGAGGCAGTAATTGATAAGGATAAAGACGAGAGGGGCGGCTTTTCGTTTACCGCCTCGGGCTACCGCGACCTTTTCAGATTGCTCGGAAAATCGAACTCAAAGGAATGGTTCAAAAAATATCCGAAAGCCTTGCGCACACTCGTCGTAAGCGGTGGTGCGGACCCTGTCGGAGCCTTTGGCAAGGGCCCCTCGTGCGTTTATAAAAAGCTTTTGATTTCGGGCGCGGAAAAGGTGGAGCTTAAGCTTTACGAGGGCGCGCGTCACGAGCTCTTTAACGAAATTAATCGTGACGAGGTGTTCTGTGATTTGGTGGAATGGCTTGGAGGCTCGGCTAAATGATTTTTGCCGTTGCAATAACAGGTCCTACCGCATCGGGAAAGACTGCGCTGTCGCTCGCACTCGCTGAGCATCTCGGCTGTGAGATCATATCGCTCGACTCGATGCAGATATATAAGTATATGGATATCGGCACTGCTAAGGCTACAGCGGAGGAGCAGGCGAAGGCTACGCACCATATGATAGACTTCCTCGATCCCACCGAAGGCTACAGCGCCGAGGATTATCGCGCGGATGCTATGCGCGTGCTCGCAGACATCGAGTCCAGAGGCAAGCTACCGCTATTTGTCGGTGGCACGGGGCTTTATATGGATACCGTGATAAGAGGCACACAGCTGACCTCGCCGCCATCCTCGGATGAGCTTAAGGAGAGACTTCTCGCCTCGGCTGTCACAGATGAGG
>JAZQRU010000001.1:0-3304 GCA_045629745.1 Eubacteriales bacterium | reverse complement strand
CAAGCTTCACAGTCTGTCCGTCACCGTGGCTTATACCCTTGATAACGGGCTCGCCAAGCTCCGCTGGCTTGTTAAGCTCGATTATTCTGTCGTCGGCATCCGTTATATACGTATCCTTGTCTTGAGTGTTCTGAGCTATTCTGAAAACGTTACCTGAGCTTGCTCTAGTCAAAGCGCTTGAGTCAAATATGAATTTACAGCCATTCCAGTCAACGTTAGTCATAACGTCTACGGGGTTACCGTCGGTTGGACCTACGTAATAGGTCTTACCTCTCGTTCCGACGACTGTCTGCCCGGTCCTGTTAGCCTTAGTGTGAGTTGCTCTTATAGCTGCAAGGTCGTCGGTTTTGCCGTCACCGACAGCTCCGAAATCCTCGTAGTTTATAATGCTTATATTAGTTTCGCCCGTGAAGTTGCCAAGCTCAATTTCGCCAATCTTGCCTGTGAAGGTGTTGTTGTAATACTCCTCAAACGCCTCATCGAAATCTTCGTTGAATGCGCATTCTATAAGAAGATTTCCGCCCTCAACTCTTGCGCGGAAGCCGTTTGGTCCAGCCTCATTCTTAGAAACGGAAATGAAGCTTATCGTCTTGTCGCCCGCCTCGGCAGGCTCAACTATGGGAAGCCAATAGCCAGCCTTGGAATAAAAGAAGTCCTGGAGCATTTTAATCGCGTCGTTATATTCTTTTATTGATTTATCTCTTACAATCTCGTATCCCTCAAGGTCGTTGCCGTCAATTGAAATTCCTGTAATTCTGTAGTTGTCCTGAATTTCAATAAGCTCGTGCTCCTCGGTAAAAGCAAAGTTTTCAAGCTCTTCAATTCCATCTTCAAATCCGAGGTAATCCTCGAAGAAGATAGCGAAGGCTTCGACGAGAGCCGACTCGGAGCCGCCCGCTATAACGATTTTCGTTTCGTCAATTGCGGTTATAGCGTAGCCTTTTGCACCGAGAGAATATTTGTGGTATTCGTAATCCTTGCCGCGGCTTGTAACCGTGCCGACAAGAACCTCGAGCTCCGCCTCCTCGTTATCCTCGGAGTCGGTAACTATCGAAATCTCGTAGCCAAGCTCTTCGAGCATATCCGCAATTGCGTCGATATTCATTTTTACCGCGCTCGTAATATCTGAGCCGAGAACGACCTGGAAGAAAATCTCACCGTCTTCAACAAGTGTAATGCCGTCGTCCGAGGGCTCGCCTTCCATCTCTGCGTCGCAGTAGTCGCAAAGCCCGTCTTCGTCGTCGTCATAGTGCTCTACGCATTCGTCGCAGTAGTCGCAAAATCCGTCTTCGTCGCCGTCATAGTGCTCTATGCACTCGTCGCACTTGTCGCAAAGTCCGTCTTCGTCACCGTCTTCGTGGTCGCATTTTCCGTCGCCCGTGCCACCGTTACACGCAAAAAGCGTAAGGGTAAGCGCAAGAGCGAGAAGAACAATTAAAATTCGTTTTAAGCTTTTCATAAGTTTTTCCTTTCGGGAATATATGGTTGGATGTAAATGACTCGCATGTATAAAATTAAATTCGACAAAAACGTTTTGATTCTTATGCTCCGCAGCTCGCGCGGAGCATTTCACGTTCACGGAGTGAATATTTCATAACTGAAGGTTATTTCATTCGACAAATTTATTTGGCGAATTTCATTGTAAAACGCTCTCGCGTTTTACTCAGGCACTTTTACCCTCTTAAGCACCTTGTCCGTGTCGCGTATTTCGGTAGTATTGAAGAACTTGCAGTCGTAAAGCTTAATTGTAAGAGGCTTGCCGTCTACATTTTTCGCGTCCTTCATATTAAGAATTTCAATAAACTCGGGCGGCTGGTAGGGGTTAATGTTCTTAACGCCATTTGCAATTACCGTATAAGTTCCGTTTTTGTTGTCAACTGCCGTGTATTCGCCGTTAGAAAGCTCTTCGGGGGCTTTATCAACCTTTTTGAAGCCCTTGAGATAATAGAATCTTTCTTTATCCTCTTCAACTACGTTGGGGTTCTTCGTTTCATAGTAAGTGGTTATAAGCGCGTCGGGGTTGGAAACGTCTTCCTTGATAATGCTTCTGCTAGGGTAGTGCTTGGAGGACTGGGAGTACGTCTGTCCGCCGATATTAACGAAGTCAATCTCGGTGTCAGTCGTTTCAATGGATACGTTATCAATAATGATATTCGGGAAGTGGTTAACGTAGCCGTTGTCCCAAGGAGCTGACGGCGCGTCGAAGAGCGCGTTGAATTCTCCGTATTTGCCGTCCATACTGTACTTTCCGTCTTTGATTACGACGTCTTTTACCGTTATCGTTCCAAAGAACGTTGCGCCGTAGTCCTCACGGAACCAGAACGGAGTTGCGCCGCGGTAGCGAGTATAAACCTCAACGCCTTCAACAAGGAAATTGCCGCCGCCGATAAGACTGAGCCTTGCGATCTTACCGCCTACAATGCTTCCGTTAAACATTCCTGCGTGCGCGTCAAAGCGCGTCAATTCACAGTCAATGTAGTGCACGTTCTTCGTGTAGTTCGTACCCATAACACCCCAGCAAAGCAAGAGGTTCGGGTAGGTCGACTGACCGTTATTATATTTCGTAAATTCTTCTCTTGTATCAAAGAAATTTGATTGAGTACAGTTTTTGAAAACTATTTGGTTTGCAGTTTGTGCGGTGAGGTCGTAAGTACCTCCAAGGTATTTAACTCTAGCTTGGAAAACGCAATTTTCAACGAGAGTGTTGTGAGTTTCTTGAACCCTTATTAAACCGAGAAATGAGGGACCTGAAAAGGGCTTAACGTCGTCACCCGTGTACTCCTCGCCGTTCTTTAATATCTTGCCGTCAGAGTAGGAGAAGCCCTCGCTCGTAACGTCGTAGGAAAGACCGTTCTCGTCAACCTTGACGGGTGCTTTAGATGGAATTTCGCCCTCAATTACGTGAGTAATATTCTTAACAACGGTGTTAGGTCTTGATATGACTATGCCGTGTGAGCAGTAGATGTTTTTTCCGAGAATGTTAACGCGGTCCGCATACTCGCAAACCGTTGCGTTCTGTATCGTAATCGGTTCAACGTCGATTTTGTGAACCGTAATGCTCGTTACCTTTTCGTAGTCGAGAAGGAAAGGCGTCGATGGGTCTATATTACCGTCCTTATCAACGAGTATAACCTCTTTCTGCTCTTCGCCCTTTGAGTCAACGTAGCCCCAGCGTATGTAGGTTTTCGAGCTAGAATTTATAACCGTGAGCATTGCGGGATAGCCGAGTCCTAAATCAAGCTTCACAGTCTGTCCGTCACCGTGGCTTATACCCTTGATAACGGGCTCGCCAAGCTCCGCTGGC